>JANXDB010000023.1 GCA_025060015.1 Caldimicrobium sp.
GTAACAAGGATGCCCTTAGTGATTGATAAGAGGAGGGATCCCTTTTACATAGAGGGAAGGAAGGTAGGGAGAAAAGAGGGGAGACAGGAGGGGAGACAGGAGGGCTTACAACAGGGTTTACAGCAAGGATTACAACAGGGATTACAACAGGGACTTTTAAAAGATGCTCAGGAGATGGTGCTTGAGGTGGTGGAGGTGAAGCTTGGGGAAGTGCCAAAGCAATTAGAGGAGCAGATCAAGGCGGAAACTGACCGAGAGAAACTAAAGAAGCTTCACCGGGAGCTTATTCTTACCTCAAACCCTCTGGAAGTAATCCAACAATTTGGCTATAGAGTTAATGAAAGCTAATCAAAAATACCGTCTAGCAAAGACTTTAAACAAAGGGCACTAATTCATCCCTCTATTAATAAGCCTCTATAAATAATGTTAAGTAACAAATCCTAAAATTGACTCTTCTGCTCCCCTATGTCAGCTTAAAGGTGGTGTGTAAGTCTTTGCCTCTTATTGGGATGCGAAAAAGGGGAAAATTGAAAATTAAGAAATCACTCTTAAACAGGCCTTTTAGTGAAAAGGGAAAAAAGACGAGGTAGGTATACAGAATCTTCATGCTCTCATCAAAGACTTAGGAATGCCACAAAGACTTTAAGTAATCAAAGATACATCTCAAGGAAAAGAAGTCGCCTTTTGACTAAAGGCGATCAAATTTAAAGCCTTCTTTAGAACAGAAGCCACAGTCGAGGCTTTTGGTATCAGTAGATTATCTCAACCGAGGACCTCAAAGAGGAAACGCTTAAAGAGGAGGCCACATGGTGTTTATAGAGTTTATTCAGATTTACAGGAGAGAACATCCTTGCAAGGAGAAGCTTAAGCCCCTGGTGGATGGATTTTGTAGGGAGAGGGGTATAGCTTTGGTGTCAGTATCTACGATTGGAAGGATTATAAAGTATTTGAAAGAGAGGGTGGTAAGTTTGAGGAAAGGCATTGAAGAAGCTTTAGTTTTTATGGGAAGACGGCAAGGTTTATTGAGAGGGAGAAGAGGAGGCAAAGGATGTGGCTAGTAGATTAGGATTTGTCTATGAAGAGTAGACATTTATCGAGCAGGAGTGGGAGGGACTTTTGGAGTAAGTTTAAGGCTATAGATAGAGGCTTTCAGAGGGTCAATTTGCAAAATATAATTTGTTCTAAACAATCACAATACTTGATTGATGAGGTATGTATGGGGTTAGGGTTGTAACGCGCCCCGCTTCAAAGGGGATTGCATGAGGAAAGGGCAACACGCAGTGACCTAAGGAAGATCGTGACTGCAGAAAACAGATCAATACCTGCTCTAAAAATGTTCCCAAAGTTATTCACAAAAGGTTCTTAAGATTAGATAAAAGGTATGCTCATCTCAAATAGAAGTGAGGTATCTTGGTCTTTTTCTTCTTACCTGTATCCTCCTTTACTCTCTTTAGTCAAAATCAAAAAGCCAAAGGATTAGGCTTGCCCACTCATGAAAAGCTATTATACTTATCAGTTAAGACTCACTTAAGGGAGCAAAAATGAATGGAGTTGAAGCTTTAACTCAGAGTGAGTTTAAAGAGTGGGTGGCCTCAATTGTGGAAGAGGTCATCAAGGAAAAACTAAGGGAGTTTGTGATAAAGCATGAGCGGGAGGCAAAGGAGATCTCCTTAGTGGAGAGGCTATTGAGAATGGAGGAGGAGCTAAAGTTTTTGAGGCAGTTAGAGGAGGAAAGGTTTAGCGCCTTGATGAAGGAGATGAATGCTCGCTTTGAGGCCATGAATGTCCGCTTTGAAGCTCTCCAAAAGGAAATAGATACCCGCTTTGAGGCCTTGGAGAGAAGATTTAACTTCCTTCAGTGGTTGATTGTAGGTGGCTTTTCCTTCCTGAGCCTTCTTTTAGTCCTAATAAGATTTGGATCTTGAGGGGTTCGCCATTAAGTTAAAACCTCTTCTGGATATAGCTCTATGAGAAAGTTGCTTTAAAGGAAATTCTATCTACCCTTGCACTCTAAACATCCTCCTTTTTCTCTGCTTTCAAGTAAGACTTAAGAAGACTTAAAAATACACATCTCTCATACATGTTCTAAACAAAATCGTCCACCAAAAAATGAGGTCTCCTTTATCTGAAAGACCATAGATTATACAACTTAAGATGGAAGTTCTTTCTCCTTTAAAGATATTATTCTATAAAAGCTTCCAGAAAAGGATTTGTAAATGCCCCTAAATATAAATGTTTTAACCTGTGTGGAGAGCATAGAAATTAAAGCGTATAAACAGGTTTTGGATGTAATGAAGAGGCTTCCAGTAGCGTATGGTAATGGCTTTTGTAAGTTATATTAGAATTTTGTGGTATTAATTTTTATTCAGAATTCTTAATAGGGATTAATCCATATTAATGACCAATGGAAAGGGCATTCCTGAGACAAAGGAGCCAAAATGCATGAAAGATAGGTCACCTAAACACACTTACCCTTGTGCATGGATATCCCTTTAAGTTTCATATTTCACGACTTGTGATAATCAAGGAGACCCACTTAAGGAGGTAGCAGGCCTTGATCTTAACAAGAAAGGATTAAGCCGGCGGTGGGGATCGAACCCACGACCTGTGGATTACGAATCCACTGCTCTGCCTCTGAGCTACGCCGGCTTTGTTTTATTGGATTTTAATCTTTATTATAACTCTAAAGAACAGGACCTTCAAGAACTCTCTTTCTACTGATAATGGCGATAATGCCTAAAAAGAAAATAAAAGCCATGATAAAGGCGCGAGCTAGCCATTTATAAGGGTCTTCCTCTGCTAAAACCTCTAAAAGTTTTTCACTAAACCAGAAATAACCAATAAGAACTATAAAGAGTGGAGAGATGATGGCCATGATGTAGACAAAGAATTTAGGTATTTTAATTACACTATCTCTAATGAGTTCCTGGTAGAAGTTATTGATGCCGAATACCCACAGGAAGATGATGATCTCAAGCAAAGCATAGATTAAGAGAAAGACTGCTCCTGCCCAAAAGTCAAACTCATCGAGAAAATGTGGCAAAAAGGCACAGAGATGAGCACCTATGATGACAATTATCATGCTAACGGTAACGGATTTGGTGTGGCTCCACTTCATCTCATCCTCAAAAAGGGCAACCATTGGTTGTATCAGCGCAAGGGAAGAGGTTAGAGCAGCTATAAAGAGAAGCATAAACCAGACAAAGGATAAAATCTGCCCGAATGGGAGATTCATCAGGATGGCGGGCATGGTCATGAAGCCGATTCTAAAGGTTCCCTCTTTAGCTAATTCTGGAACTGCAAGGGCGCCAAACATGGCAAAGGCGGCTGGAATAGCTATACTTGCTCCAATTATTACCTCCACAAATTCATTAACTCCTGCGGTCCACAGCCCAGCCTTTACTACATCCTCTCTTGGTTTAACATAACTGGCATAGGTAGCTATGGCACCCATACCAAGGGAAAGAGTGAAGAAAATCTGTCCCGATGCCTCAATCCAGATCATAGGGTCTTTCAAACCAGAGAAATTCAAATTATAGATGAATTTCAAGCCTTCAAGTCCTGCCCAGTTGTTGGTTGATAGAGATATAACTCCCAAAAAGATACCCATGATAATGAGTAAAGGCATACCAATCTTAGCAGTAATCTCTATACCCCTGGCAATACCTCTCTGAAGGATGATCCAATTGATAAACAAAGTTATCCAGAAAAAGAAACCAGCAAGCAGAGAGGGTGATGTGTATTCTTTGAAAAACTTTAAATAGGGATCCATTGCTACTTTTGGATCTGGTGAGGAGACCGGTTCTGGCATCATACCAAAAAGGGATAAAAAGGCAAAGCCTAAGGTCCAGGATTCAATATAGATATAATACATGACGATAAGAATTGGTATGGCCACACCCAAGGAGCCAAGAGCTCTTGCCCAGCTTGCCTGTTTGAAGAAAAGACCGATAATTCCAGTCATAGAGCCATGCCCATATCTTCCCGCATATCTTCCAATAACCCACTCAATAAGCATCACAGGTAAACCAAGTAGGATTAGAGAGATAAAGTAAGGTAGCATAAAGGCACCGCCACCGTATAGTGCGGCCTTGGAGGGAAAACGAAGGAGATTCCCCAAACCAACGGCATTACCAGCTGCTGCTAAAATAAGCCCGATCTTTGTCCCCCACGTCTCCCTCTGTGGTTTCATCTCTGAGATACCCTCTCTTTGATTCGTCTTATTATAATGTATGCAGTATTAAAAGCAAGTTGAATTGTGCCCTTGGGCACTGCTATGTCTCCTGCTAAAAAGACCCCAGGTAAGTTTGTCTCGAAATGTTGATCAATCTTTGGTTGGTCTTCTAAATCAAATTCCACACCTATATATTTTAAGAACCCTTTAGGAGTGCTTCCACCTAGACAATAATAGACAAAATCGTAGGTGTCAACTGAGCCATTCCTGTAAAAAACCCTCACCTTCCCATCATCAGCTTCAAGCTTCTCGATATCAGTACCCATAAGGAGTTTTACCTTGCCCTGCGCTACCTTTTCCTCAAGTATTTTGAGATTAACGGGATTTATTCTGAAAAACTGAGGTCTTCTGTAGGAGAGATAGACCTCACAGTTTGGACATAGAAAGGAGGCTACTTCTGCTGCGGTATCACCCCCACCAACAACAAGGACCTTACCTGCCGAGGGACAAAGACTGGGAGGTTCAAAAAAAACCCTACCCTTTAGCTCTTTGGGTATGGGATAATCTGGCTTTTTTGGCTGCCCAAAAATCCCTATGGCTATAATTACAAACTCAGCATAAAACTTGGGCTCATTATTAACAGTGATCTCATAAACATCTCCCAGCCTTTTTATGTAATTAACCTCACTATTTAGTTCCACCTCGAGATTGTATTCTTCCACCCATTTCTTCATGCGCTCTAAAAAGGCTTCCCTTGACTCCGTTTCAAATCTGCAGTTTCCTATAGCCTCTACCTCTACCCCTCTGTAGATCGCATCCACTCTTTTGTTGGGACGATATAGCCTTTCGATGGTATCACATAGGTGAGGCGCCTTCTCTAATATCACCACTGGTTCTATGCCGTGAAGTTTAGCCTCCACACCTGAAGCAATCCCAGCAGGGCCTGCACCAATAACTGCGATTTTTACCCTTCTCATGGCTTACCCCCCTTTCCGAGCCTTCTCTCCCACTCCCAGGTATGTTTTATTATCAGGGAGAGATCGTCAAATTCTGGTCTAAAACCTAAAAGGGTCCTGATCTTATCGGTCTTGGCAATTAAAATAGGTGGATCTCCCGGTCTTCGTGAGGTCTCTTTTACCTCAAAATCAACGCCTGTGACTACCTTAGCCACAGCCACCACTTCCCTTACTGAATATCCCCTTCCATAGCCACAGTTGAAGACCTGGGAATCACCCCCTGAAATCAGATAATCCATGGCTAAAAGATGGGCCGCTGCCAGGTCCATAACATGAATATAATCCCTTACACAGGTTCCATCAGGTGTGGGATAGTCAGTTCCAAAGATCTCAAGAAAGGGATACTCGCCTTTGGCAGTCTTCAGGGCTCTTAAAATGAGGTGGGTGGGCTGATTATAAGCAGGTCCGATTTCACCTTCGGGATCAGCTCCCGCCACATTGAAATACCTCAGAGAAACATATCTGATCTCTCCTGCCTTACTCATATCTCTTAAGATTTTCTCCACCATGGCCTTACTCTCTCCATAGGGGCTTATGGGATTAAAAGGGGCTTCCTCATCCACCGGGACCACTTCAGGTATTCCATAGACCGCTGCCGATGATGAAAAGACAAAGTTCTTTATGTTAGCTTTCTGCATGGCAGAAAGTAACCTTAGGGTGTTACCTACGTTGTTGTAATAGTACTTTAAGGGATGATCCACACTTTCTGGCACTACGATAAAGGCTGCAAAATGCATAACCACCTGGGGTTCTCTCTCTTTTAAAAACTCATAAAGCCTGTCTTCCTCTGCTAAATCAAGGGGCCAAAATTCTCCATAACGAAGATTGGTGCTCTGGCTCGTGCTTAGATTGTCTATAACGATAACTTCATGGCCACTCCTTACTAGGACTTTGGCCACATGACTCCCAATGTACCCAGCACCACCGGTTATCACAACCTTGATAGTCCTTTTTAACCCCATAATGTCCCCTTTTTTCCCAGAAAAATTTCCTCAATTATTTAATAATATATATTAAATAGTAGATTTTGAATGGTTTTAACATGTTTTCTTTTTTTTTCAACATGTTAGAATATAAAATTACATGACTCTTAAAAAGCTTTGGGTGCAAAGACCATATCAACGAGAGCTTCTCTATCAATTCATAAGAGAAGGATCCTTTTCTCCTCTTATTTCTCAAATATTAATCAATAAAGGCTTTAGCGAGATCAGTTCTGCCTACAAATTTCTCTATCCGCAGCTAAGTGACTTTGCTAATCCCTTTGAAATACCTGAGATGGATCTAGCAGTTAAAAGGATCGAAGATAGCCTTCAAGGAGAGGAGAGAATTGGTATTTATGGAGATTCCGATGCCGATGGAATAATAGGAAGTTATGTTCTTTATGACTTTCTAAGCAAAATCTCTAAAAAAGAACCACTGGTATTACTTCCTGATAAAAACAAAGAGGGTTATGGTTTTCACAAAAAGTACCTACCTTTCTTCAAAGCCAATGGAGTAAAACTAATCATCACGGTGGATGTAGGTATCTCTGCCTCAGATACAGTAGAGGAAGCCAAGGCTTTAGGCCTGGATGTGATCATCACAGACCACCATGAAGTAAGGGAGAAGCCCTCTTCCATCGTGGTTACCAGTAAGTTAACCTCCAGAGACTCGCCCTTTCATTATCTTTGTGGTGCAGGGGTGGCCCTAACACTAATAAGGGCCATAAGAAGTCACCTCTATCAAAGGGGATTTTTTTCGGAGAAAAGGCCTCCCTCTCTGAGAGAGTACTTAGAACTAGTTGCAATAGCCACTTTGGCAGATATGGTTCCCCTCTTAGGAGAAAACAGGACCATAACCTATTTTGGTTTTAAAGATCTAAACGACCCTTTTCATCCTGCACTCAAGGCCCTTATTCAAAGTCTTGGTCTTAGACCTCCACTCACAGAGGAGGATCTTCATTTTAGAATCATATCCTCTATCAATGCCTGTGGAAGGCTTGGTAAGGCGGAGGTCTTTTTTAATTTTCTGAAGTCTTTCAATCCTCAAGAGAGAGAGAGCTATCTCCGTGAACTTCAAAATTTAAATCAGGAAAGGCAGATCTTGGAGAGCGAACTATGGGAAAGGGTGCAAAAGGAGATTGAAGTTGAAGAGAATTTGCCCATTCTATTAGCCCTATTTGAGGGTCTTCCAAGAGCTATGCTTGGACTTTTAGCAAACAGACTTAAAAATCGCTACAACAGGCCAGTGCTTATCCTGAGCATGGAGAATGGATTGGCCTATGGTTCTGCTCGAAGTCCTGAGGGTATTGACCTTCTTGAAATGCTTTGGAACTTAAGGGACTGTTTTCTTGAATTAGGTGGCCATCAAAGGGCCTTTGGTTTCAAAATTTCAAAGGAGAAAATACCTGAACTTAAGAGCAAAATAAGGGAAATAGAAATTATAAGGCCCAAGGGATCAGATGTTTTGCACTTAGATGCTATAACCAGTATATCGGAGATTCTCCTCGAGGATAATCAATATTCTCTTAGGGAGATGCAACCCTATGGAATCTCTCACCATCCACCCCTTTTAGCAGTGAGAGGTTTTGAAGTGAGGTCACATGAAATCATAAAGGATAAACACACAAAATTTATTTTAAAGGAAGGTCTCAAAGAGATATCTGCCATCTATTTTAACGATATTTTGCCTTCAAAAGTCAAAATGCTTGCGGTAACACCCTATCTCAATAACTTTTCCCAGAGGATGGAGCTAAAGATTGAGGACTACAGATTTTAAGATAAGAGAACTTAAAGAGGATGAAGAGCTTAGCCTTTTAGCTCCCCAGGCTGTTAGGGCCAAATTTTCCAGGGGCAGAGCAAAACCTGAAGAGGAATGCGAGATACGCACTGCCTTTGAAAGAGATAGAGACAGAATTATTCACTCCAAGGCTTTTAGAAGGCTTAAACACAAAACGCAGGTTTTTCTTGCTCCAAGGGGAGATCACTACAGAACAAGGCTAACTCATACTTTAGAGGTTGCGCAAATTGCCAGAACCATTGCAGGAGCTTTAAAACTCAATTTAGCCCTCACTGAGGCCATTGCTTTAGGTCATGACCTGGGACACACACCCTTTGGACATGCAGGAGAAGAGGTTTTGAATGAGATCTTAGAGGAGGGCTTTAGACACTATGAACAGAGTCTAAGGGTGATTGATCTCCTTGAAAAGGATGGTCAAGGACTAAATCTTACCTTTGAGGTTAGGGAAGGGATCTTGAAACACTCCAAAGGCAAAGGCCCCATAATCAGAGATGAAGAAGATCTCCCCCTCGAGGCTCAAGTAGTAAGGTTCTCAGACATCATAGCCTATGTTAATCATGATATAGATGATGCCATAAGAGCTGGTATAATCGAAGTTAAAGATTTGCCTGAAAAGGTTAAAACCGAGCTCGGTGAAAGCCATGCCAAAAGAATCGATACCCTCATAAAAAGTCTCTTGAGAGCAACTTTAGAAGAGGGACTAAAAAGAGTCACTATGGATCCTAAGAAATTAGAGGCTTTAGAGCTTTTGAGAGATTTTCTCTTTGAGAGGGTATATTTTTCCCCTCTTGTCCGAGGGGAGTTTGAGAAGGCAAAGACAATACTCTTCTCTCTGTTTGAATTTTATGATAAGAATTTTGAAAGAATTGAATATCTTATCAAGGCAAAAAGTCTTTTTCCAAAGGAGGAAAAGGTAAGATTAATTGCCGACTATCTCTCGGGTATGACTGATCGTTATGCCCTCAACGAATACTTCGAATATTTTGTGCCAAAGCCCTGGGGAATGGGTATTTCAAAGGGAGGCTATGTGTAAATGAATCCTATCAAAGTTGGCTGGTTTACCACAGCACGCGATGAAGCAGCTTTAGCCCTTTTACAGGTGGTTTATGAGGAGATAAACAAGGGCTTTCTGAACTTGGAAATTCCCTATGTTTTTGTCAGTAAAGAAAGGGATGAATCCTCTATGGCAGAGCTTTTCATTGACAAAGCTGAAAGAGAGATGAGATTTAAAGTTTTGACCTTTTCCGCTTTACGCTTTAGACCTGAACTGAGAAAAGAAAACATAGAACAATGGAGAACTCTTTATCACAGGGAGGTCTTGGAGAGACTTACTGATAGAGTGGACTTTGGAATGCTTGCTGGCTATATGTGGGTGGTATCATCCGAATTTTGTGAAAAAATTCCTTTACTCAACTTACACCCTGCTTTACCTGGAGGTCCCAAAGGAACTTGGCAAGAGGTCATCTGGCAACTTATAAGTGCAAGAAGTGCTGAAACAGGGGTTATGATTCATAGAGTGACACCAGAGCTTGATGAAGGTCCACCACTCACCTTTGTCCGATTCCCCATAAAGACCTCCGAATTTAACCCCCTGTGGGAAGATACGGAAAAAATCCTCCTTAAATTCCATCTTAAGGGATTAAAGGAGAAAGAGGGTGAGAAAAATACCCTTTTTTCAAGGATACGAGAAGAGGGAGTCAAAAGAGAACTACCTCTGATTATATTAACTCTAAAGTATCTTTCAGAGGGAAAGATAAGACTGGATGATGAAGCCTTGCCATACGATCTAAGCAAGGAGGTAGAGAACTATCTAAAAGCCCTTTAAAAATATCAACCTAGGAGTATGATTTATATAATCAAAGATAGGGAGGAAGCCAATTGATGAAATACCTATATCTTACCGTACTCTCCATGGTTTTACTCTCAGGTTGTCTTGCTCTGCAGGATGAGGAGATTTCAACCCTAAGGATAAAGGTTCTCAATCTGGAAACCCTGTCGCAAAGGCAGGCAAGCCAAATTGCTAATTTAGATAAAAGATTAGATCTTATGCAGAGCAAGCTTGCTAAAGAATTAAGCGATAAATTTCTCCAGGGGCAATTAAAACTCGTCTCAGACCTCGAAGAGATCAAAAAAGAACTAACTCAGCTACAGTCCAGAATAGATGAAAGCCAGATGCAAAGAGAAGCTGAAGGTAAGGCTCAAAGAAAGGCCTGGGAAGAGCTTAACTTTAAGATTGATAGTCTTGATTTGAAGATAAAAAAGCTTGAAAGTCTTGATTTGAAGATAAAAAAGCTTGAAAGCCAGCTTAATGAGATGATAAAAACAAAGGACTTAGCATCAAATCAAAGTCAACCACAACCCTTGGAGAACAAGACAACAACTCAGCCTCTAACTAATGCCACTCTTAAGGAAGATCTTCCTAAAACTCCACCCCCTACGAACCAAACCACTCCCACAACCGAATTACCTCTGAAAGAAGAAGATCTGTATCAAAGGGCCTTTAACCTCTATGAAAAGGGAAATCTTATAGAGGCCAGAGCCCATTGGGAGGAATATGTTAAGAGATTCCCCAAAGGAAAGTGGATTGGGCAGAGTCATTTTTATCTTGGTGAAATAGCCATGAAAGAGAGGGATTATGAAACTGCAATTTTAGAGTATCAAAAACTGGTTGAGATGAAGGAGGCTAATCCTCTTAAGCCAAAAGCCATGCTTAGACAGGCTGAGGCTTTCCTTGCCTTGAAGGATAAAAAAGCAGCAGAGATACTTTATAAAAAGATAATTCAGACTTATCAGGGCACAAAGGAGGCAAAAGAAGCAGAGAAAAAACTGAGAGAAATTAAATAAGACTACCTTCAGTCTTTATAGGCTTTCTATTACTCCTCCTCAGCTTTTATCAAACCGGCTCTGTAAGGATTTATGGTAACAACTGGTATAGGAGAATTCTTTACCACACCTTCGGCAACACTACCAAATAGGATTTTATCAAGGCCCTTTCTCCCATGGGTTCCCATGACAATGAGATCCACTCCCTGCTCTTCACCGATTCTAATTAAAGTCTCAACCACATCACCCTTCTCTATGATTGATTGAACCTGAGGATAATCGTAAAAGTGTTCTTTTAGAAAATCATCCATGGACTTTCTTGCTCCCTCTAATAGAGTATTCTCAAGTTCTGTAAGGGTCTTCACATCCACATAGATACCTTCATAGGTGGAAAGGTCCTCCAAAACATAAGCCACTATGATATGAGCTCCCACTTGCTTAGCAAGATCCTTAGCCCACTTAGTTACCACTGGAGATACCTCAGAAAAATCAACAGGCACCAAAATCTTGCTGATCTTGTCCATAGAAATCCTCCTTAGAAAAAAGATTTTTTATAACTAAATACAACAATGAGTGACAAAGTCAAGGTTTATTTTTATGAAAAAAAATCAAAAAGAGCCCTCTCTATGGGCTTTGAGATAACTTTTGATGGCCCTTTGAAATAGAAGACGCATTTCTCCATCGCTTATGTCAAGAAGAGTCTGTTCAAGATCCCTCCATTCCCTCGCCGAAAAAGAGATCCTTTCCCTTGGGTAATTTACCCTTTTTTTCTTATCTTCTCCCCAAAAGAGAAATTTCAGATTTTTGATGGGAAATTTCTGGGATGCAGGATAGAGACTCTTCATTTTATTTAGTATGTTAAGATAATCTAGATAAAGATTCTGCAACTCATAGTGATGGGATACTCCGATATAAAGGGTCCCGTCTCTGAAGTTTAATGGGACCACTAAATCAGCCTTCTCAGCAAAGAGATCCTTCCACACTCTTTTGACAAAGAGGATCACTTCCAATGACTCTCTCACCTTGGGGGGGATTGCAAGATATGAGGTCAACTTTCTAAGAGACTCCATACTTTCTCATAGTTTCATGCAGAGAATTATAGACCCTCTCTTGAAGCTCGGAGAGAAAGGCTTCGGTTTCAGCTTCAAAGCGAAGAACGAGAACTGGTTGCGTGTTTGAGGCTCTAACCAAAGCCCAGCCCTCATCAAACTCAATACGAGCACCATCAACGTCTATCACGGTAAGCCCTTCTGATTTAAATTTTTTAACCAGATCTTTTACCACTTCAAATTTTATCTCATCCGGGCAGGCAGTTCTGATCTCAGGCGTGGAGAACATCTTAGGTAGTTCCTCTAAGTAAGAGGAAAGTGGCTTAGAGGTTTTGGAAAGGATCTCAGCTAATCTCAAACTGGCATACACACCATCGTCAAAGCCAAACCAACGATCGGCAAAAAAGATGTGTCCACTCATCTCTCCAGCAAGCAGAGCCTTTTCTTCCTTCATCTTGCTCTTTATTAAAGAGTGCCCGGTCTTCCACATAATGGGTTTACCACCAAGCTCTTCCACCCTTCTATAAAAAACTCTGGAACACTTAACCTCCGCGATAACCTTAGCCCCTGTATACTTCTTTAACAACTCCTCAGCAAAGATTATCAACAGTTGATCCCCCCATATGATATTTCCCTTCTCGTCTATAACGCCTATCCTATCTCCGTCTCCGTCATATCCAAACCCACCTTCATAGCCTTTGCTTATCACAGCCTCCTTTAAGAATTTAAGATTCTCTGGAACCACTGGATCGGGATGATGGTTAGGAAAGGTTCCATCAACCTCACAAAAAAGCCTCTCTACCTCGCAACCAAGTTTTTCAAAGATCTTCGGGGCTGTAAGGGCACACACTCCATTTCCTGGATCTAAGGCGACTTTTAGCGGTCTTTCTAATTTGATGTTATCGTAGAGATAGTTGATATAATCCTCAAGAATATCTCTTTGTGAAGGCTTGCCAGAGCCCTTTTCAAAATCCTCCTTTTCGATCAGATCTCTGATCCTTTGGATTTCTCCACCGAAGATGGTATCTCTACCAAGGCAGATCTTTAACCCATTAAATTCTGGGGGATTGTGAGATCCTGTAACTTGAATGCCACCATCGATATTTTCCCACCAAAATAGGGAAAAATACATAACCGGGGTAGGGGTAATCCCTATATCAATCACATTCACCCCGGTGGAGGTAATTCCCTCTATCAAGGCATTTTGTAAGCTCGGGCCTGATAGCCTACCATCTCTGCCACAGACAACAGTCTCTCCGCCTTTTCTCTTAACCATGGTGCCATAAGCTTTACCTATAAGTCTTACTACCTCTTCAGTAAAATCCTCACCAACTCTCCCTCTGATATCATATTCTCTGAAGATATAGGGACTTACTTTCATTCAATCACCTCTATTTCAGATTTTGGCTTCACTAACCATTTTCTTCAATTGCAAATAGGTCTCTCTGACCTTTTGCACGTAATCTACATAAAGCGGAAGCTCAGCAAGGGGAAGGCTTTGAGGTCCATCACAGAGGGCCTTTTCAGGAGCAGGATGAAACTCTACAAGGACCAAATTGGCTCCGGCGATTATACCTTGAGCCGTGACATGATAGATATCCCTAATCCCATCTGGTGCTTTAACTTTCGAACCAATAGGATGGGAGGGATCGATGGATACAGGCAGTCTTGTCAGTCTCTTTACCACTGGAACGTGGGAGAAATCTACCAAGTTACGATGTGGGTCTCCTAAGTGGGTGCGTACTCCTCTGAGGCAAAAAATGATTTTGGTATTACCCTCGGAAGCAATGTATTCCGCAGCATTCAAGCTTTCCTCTAAAGATAGTCCATATCCTCTCTTGTATAGCACAGGAAATTCACTTTGTCTACCAACTTCCTTTAGAAGTTCAAAGTTTTGGGCATTGCGAGTCCCAATTTGTAGGATCACACCACAGGGATTTCCTGAGGCATCAAGAGCTTCTTTAATCTCCTCTATATGATGGGGAGCAAGAACCTCCATGGCGATGACTTTAATACCGTATTTACCAGCCAAGTCGAACAACCAGGGAAGACAGGCCTTTCCATGCCCCTGAAAATCATAGGGAGAGGTTCGAGGCTTATAGGCTCCCATTCTGGCACAGCATAGCCCTATCTCTTTGAGAGCCTTAAATATGCTTTCAGTGTTCTCATAGGTATCAACGGCACAGGGGCCGGCAAAAATATGAAAACTATCCTGATTAAACTGCAACCCCTTGTATTCAAAACCGAAGTCAGCAAGTGCCCCATGTCTTCCCAATAATCTGTATTTAGCTGTTACCTTTATGGCCTTTTCCACACCGGGTAAGTTTTCAATTTCCTCCTGGGATACCATATAATCCTCCCCAATTAAATGAACCTCAATGAGTGAACGGGTTACGCCTCTGTGCTCCATGATCTTAACCTGAAGATGAGGAAATCGTTTTAAATACTCCAGAAGGTCCTTGAACTCCTTACTATCTTGAGTTATATGGGACTCAAGAATTATTATCATCTTTTGCGTCCTCCCCTTAGATTTGTTATTATTTAAATTTAATTAAATCTAAAATCTAAAAAATGCAAGATAAACTAAGACCCACAAATGCCCTTCTTTCAGTGGCTTTGTGTTCTGGGTTCCATTAAGCAAAGGCTTATACAGTGTATCCCATTAATTAGTCTATCTCCCACAACTTTTCCACTCTCAAGAGTTGGTAAAAAGAATCAAAGTAATTGCAGAGTTAAGAGCACAGAAAGAGAGTCTAACTGAAATGGTTCAGTTGAGATTCTTTTTAATCAATCGGTGAAAAAACATCATTAGGATGATTAGGATAAAAACCTTGAGAAGTTTGTAAAAAAGATTAATTTAAAACTAAAATGAAATCCTTTCTCAAAAACATAACTCTCTCATCGAAGATTTTCATCCTGCTCCTGATGATTTTAACCCTCTTTTCCGGTTTAATCTCCCTTGCATTCTATTTTCACCTAAGAGATAAGGTCTTATCCAATTCCTATGAAAAGATGAATATTGTCTTTGCCAAAATGGATGCCTTAGGTAGATATGTGATGTACAACTTAAGACCAGCAATAATTGAGATCTTTGAGGAATTAGGACATCATGACCGCTTCATCAGGGAGGCCATGTCTACCACTCATGTCAGAAAGATAGTTATGGAATACTTTAAGGAGACCTTTCCTCAGGTAACCTATGAAAGGGTTTCTCCTTATCCCATTAATCCTGAGAATAAATTTCAAATCATTCACTATGAACTTCTGGCGAAAATCATGGAAGAGGATCCCTCCTTTGCATGGAGAGGTCTGATAAAAATTGAAAACAGAGAGTATTTAGTTATCGCAAAACCCATATACGCCCAAAAGAATTGTCTCACCTGTCATGGAAGCATTGAAAAAATTCCAAAGGCTCTCTTTAAATACTATCAATTTAAAGAGGATTTTCCGTGGATCGAAGGAAGCCTTATGGGAATAGAACTGGTAAAATATCCAGTAGAAGAGGCTTTAAGTGAAGTGAAGGCCTTAGTTGTGGGAATTTTCACTATTAGTATAATCTCAGCCCTTTTGCTTTTGTTCATCCTGGAAGGGCTTTTCTACAACATAATCATAAAACCTATAAAACAGCTGAATCATCATTTTAAAGCCCTTAGAGAGGGAAAGATATCTCTCAGAACACCTCTTCCGATAGTCTCTAAAGATGAGATAGGGGAATTATTGCAGTCCTTTAATAGTTTATCAAAGCATATTGACACAACTCAGAGGGCGATTTACGAAAACTTAAAAACCTTAGAGACAATCTTCGAAAGTATAACCCATCCCATTGCCCTTATCAACAGCTGTTGCGAAGCAGAGATTTCCAATCAAGCCTATAAAGAAAGTCCCTACAAAAAATGTCACCTAGAGTTAATTGAAAAGGTCTTTGCAGATAAGAAAAGCCTCAAAATGGAGATTGATGAGGGGGGTAAATTCTATCTTCTATCCTTTTACCCCGTGTTTAATGAAAAAGGTGAGGTTATAAAGGTTGTCCAGATCCTGGAGGATATAACAGAGAAAAAACTAATGGAAGAGCGATTGATAATGACTGAAAAACTGGCTGCAGTGGGACAGGTATCTGCAGGTCTAGCCCATGAGATCAATAATCCTTTATCTGGTATCATTCTTCTCCTAAACCAACTTAGAAAAAATCATCTTCCAGCTCAGGAAAAAGAAAATTACTTTGACCTCATCCATCAGGGACTCCTAAAAATACAAACTTTAATTAAGGATCTGCTTAATTTCACCAGAAGTTCTGAGTTGAAACCACAAAGAGTTTCAGTAAATGAAATCATCATTGACCTGCTTAACCTAAGCAGCCATCTCTTGGAAAAAGAGAAAATCAGGGTTTCATTAGCCTTAGACCAATCTATGCCAAACATTTTGCTAGATAGAGAAAAGATGGAGCAAGTTTTTCTCAATTTGATTTTAAATGCAGTGCAGGCCATGGAAAACTCCACAGAAAAGCATCTAACAATTGAAACCTACCACAAAGCTGGAAAGGTCTATTTAACCTTTCAGGACACTGGTCCAGGTGTTCCTGAAAACATTGCCAACAGAATTTTCGACCCCTTCTTTACCACCAAACCTCCTGGCAAGGGAACAGGCCTTGGGCTCTCCGTTAGCTTAGCAATTGTTGAAAAACACGGTGGTAGACTTTACCTTGATAAATCACATAAGGGTGCTAAGTTTGTTATAGAATTACCCTCTGAGTTTTGAATCTTCAATGAAGAACGCCCGAATCCTCGTAGTAGACGATGAATTAATCCTTAGAACGGCACTGCAGGGAATACTCTCTTCTCAAGGATTTGAAGTAAAAACCTGTGAGTCTGGCAAAAAAGCTCTCTCCCTACTTCAACAAGAGGACTTTCACCTGGCCTTGGTTGATATGAGATTGCCAGATATCAATGGCTTGGATTTATTACAGGAAATCAAGAAAATTTCGCCTGAAACCGGTGTTATAATCATAACTGCCTTTGCAGAGGTTAAATCTGCCGTAAAAGCCATCAAAGATGGTGCCTTTGACTATCTATCTAAACCCTTTCAGGAGGAAGAACTGTTAATCACCATAGAGAGATTTTTTAAATACAGAGATCTTGAGAGAGAGTTGAAAACCCTGAAGGAAAGCCTTCCAAAGAGTTATCTTTCACAGGACTTAGTCGGCGAAAGCAAGGCAATCAGAGAGATCCTTCAAAAAATCGACCTAATTGCAGAAACCGATGTTCCTGTTCTGATATACGGAGAGTCTGGAACTGGAAAAGAGGTTATAGCTGATTTAATTTACAAGCTCTCTAAAAGGGTGGATCAACCCTACATAAAACTGAACTGCACTGCTATACCAGAAACCCTCTTTGAAGCGGAGCTCTTTGGTTTTGAAAAGGGCTCCTTTACAGGAGCAGTGGAAGCGAAGAAGGGAAAGCTGGAATTAGCACACGGAGGAACCTTACTTCTTGATGAAATTGGAGATCTTCCCTACAGCATCCAACCAAAACTACTGAGAGTCCTTGAGACAAATTCCTTTTTCCCCCTGGGGTCAAAAAAGGAAGTAAAAGTCGATGTAAGGTACATCTTTTCTACCAGTAAAGATCTAAAAAGGCTGGTAGATGAGGGCAAATTTAGAGATGATCTCTACTACCGGATCAACGTCATTCCCATCAGAGTTCCACCCCTGAGGGAGCGCAAGGAGGATATACCCCATCTGATGAGGTTCTTTCTTCAAAACTTTGCTCAAAAATATAAAAAGAATATGCCAGAGATCAGTAAGGAAGCATACCTTGCCCTTTTGAATTATGATTACCCTGGCAATGTTCGCGAACTGAAGCACATCATGGAGAGAGCCATCTTACTATCAAGGGACAATCTGATAACTATTAAGGATTTACCTGAAGAGCTATGGATCAATAGCAATGTAAATGTTACGGAGATGGACTATCATCAGTGCAAAGAGATGATTGAGAGAGAACTTATTTTTAAAACCCTAAAAGAATGTAAGGGCAAAAGATCTGAAGCTGCTAAAAAGTTAGGAATCTCAAGAAAAACCCTCTGGCAAAAAATCAAAAAATTTGACCTTCCAGCCTAAGTAAATACAGATTCCTATTTAAGATACAGGAAATAAATAACCAGGAGGATGAAAAAGAAAAGGGCAAAGATCTCTGATACTACCACCAAAAACACTACTCTTCTCCCGGTGGGACTTAACCTCAAGTAAAATCTGTCGAGCAAAAACTTCCAGACCTTTGTCAGAGGGCTCTTGCTTTCAGTGATCATGGCATAGTTTATAATGCTCTTTATCCAAAGATTCAATTCCATTTGCTCCTCATGACTCAGACTCTCCTTTTTGACCACCATATCAAGCAGAGTCTTACCATTATCCTCTCTGATGGTAAAGCAGACCTGCTGCGGAAGTTCTCCATCAAAGGAGAGATCAATCACCGTCGGATTCGACCTATACTCCACTTTAACCTTATAGAGAATGTCTTTCGACAATCCCTCGTGATGTAAGATACAGGTGTAAGTCCCGTTTGATTGAATGGCCTTAGGAAAGTTATGCTCCTTTAGATGCCACTGGATGTTTAGCCTTAAGAGAAGTTCTAAGTTTGTTAAAACTTTCAACAAGGAATCAAGCCCTGCTGGACATGTGTAAGAGATTTTATTGTTCATAAACTTCTGAGACTACAAAGAGCACAGGTATAGGAATATCATCCAAGACCTTTTGAGGCAGATTAAAGGAACGAACTCTGTCTAAATACCCTTTAAACTTCTTTTTGCCCATAACCAAGAGATCATATCCTTCCTCTCTCAGTTCCTTTAGGATCTCCTCTTTAGGGAGACCAAATCTCATCTTTATCTCATAGGGAATTTCCCTTTTTTCAGCTTCCAAACTGAATTCACTCAAAGCCCTCTGTCCAAGCTCTGCCAAGGTGTTATCTAAGTATTTTCTACACTCTTCACGATTAATAGCATAGATTTCATTGGTAAATCTCTTTGGATAGGCATCCACCACGTAAAGACAAACTACTTTAGCTTTAAACTTTTCTGCCAAATCAAGAGCAAATTCCTTGGCCTTTTCACTGTGAATCTCTCCATCGATGCAAAGAAGTATCTTTCTTAAACCTTTGACCATTTCAGAGGAAAGGGGAGGATTTTTATCCTCCCCTAGTGTAGCATACTACTGTTTGATTGTAAATGGACCAGGACCGATGGCCATCACGAAGAGAAGTGCCAAGATGGCTTTAACGGTTGCTGCTATGAAACCGATTGCAAAGGCGGATCCACCGGCTTTCTTGAGATCGTCAAAGGCAATGTTTAATCCAACACCAGCAAAACCTATGGCCATAAATATCTTTACAATATCTCTTCCGAGAAGATCTCTTACCTCAGGAGAGAAAAATTTCAACTCGTTAAGTGTTACCATGATAAAGAAACCTAAGATAAAGATTGGGAATTTCTCCTTTATCACTTGCCAAGTATTCAGCCTCTGGGTGACATCACCGACCTGACGTGCAGGCCTTACCACATAGTAGTAAATACACCATAGAACTACAATTGGAATAAATCCGATACGAACGATATTGACCACATTAGCTGTAAGAAGAGCCTCGTGGCCATACCAGGTAGCTGCAGCCACCAACTGGGCTGTATTTAAGATGGCTGTTCCAACCCAAGCCCCGTATACTGCCTGATGAAGATTCAAGAGTTTCCCAATGTATGGAAAGGTAAAGAGGGCGATGGTTCCAAAGAGTAAGATAGTTCCTATGGCGTAGAAGAAGTCACGTGGCTTGGCATTGACAACCGGAGCTACAGCCACTGCTGCGGAAACTCCACAGACTCCAACCCCTGCTCCCATAAGACCCATAAGTCCATCATCAGCCTTGGCTTTCTTGCCCCACAATGAGATAACAATTTGAGTACCCAACACAAAGATAACTACTAAAACAAAACCTATTAAACCCACCTTTAGAACATCTGACCACATATAGTATGCACCAAGGATAATGATTCCTGGTTTAATGAAAGGACGGGCAGCCACAGTCCCTGGTTGAAGAACACTTGGCACACCTACGGTATTCCTAATAAGCATACCACCCAAGAGAAGAACTGCCACATAGGTTAACTGAAATTGATTCATCCTCTCACCAAAGGTAAATTTACCTGGAATTGCCTTGTTCTGAAGAATAAACTCATAGTCTTCTTTCTTCAAAATAAAAGGCTTTGAGGGTTTCTTTTTTTCAAGACCAGCTTGATACTTCTCCATGGCTTTCTTATAGGACTCTTCCTTCTGTTTCTTATAATCTTCGTAAGGCAGAGGTTCTTTACCTTCTTTTATGGGCTTAAGAACTTTTGAAGCCTCTCCATAGCCACGATGTAAATCACCTACCACATATTTATCATATTGAAGAACAAGCCAAGCTAACAACAGACATACAATGAAGCCAGGCAACATCTTGGGCCACTGTCTAACATCAGTCAAATCAACTCCTACACCCATAGTTCACCTCCTCCTAATTAATATTTAATCAAGTAAATCGATGAGATGACCTTATTATCAATAACCCCCAGAAGAACCAGGATAACTACCAAAGCGGCAATCAGTAAGACAGCATAGTCCTCTCTTCTTTCCGCAGAGAAGGTCTTCTGAGCTTTGGCTTCAAGCTCTTTAGTTCTGGCTTCTTCTTGCATAACTCACCTCCTTTCTATTATTTTATTACCGTAACTGGACAGGTAGCATACTCAACTACTCTGGAAGATACACTTCCAAGGAGAACCTTCTTAGCTCCGTGTCTTCCATGGGAACCGATAAATATCTCATCCACACCCTCTTCTTTGGCAAATTCCACAATCACATCTGCAGGTCTTCCCTCTTTTATAACTCCCTTTCCTTCAACACCTAAAGACCTAACTTTCGCCAAGGCCTGATCAATAATAACCTTTGCCTCTTTCATAAGAAGCTCTCTAACCATATCACAATCAATCTCCGTTAGACCTATAGGACAAAAGTCCTCAACGACGTATAAAACCACAAGCTCGCCACCCTCCTTTTTTACCCTCTCAACTGCCTGTGTTAAAACCCGATCTGAAATCTCAGATCCATCTATACAGGCCAAAACTTTACCCATAACTCACCTCCTTTAAAAATATTTTGCTAGATCTAGCAAATATATGATCAAGAACTTAGAAACAAATTACATGCCTGATAATTTTGGACTGTTTGTATTGATTTTGTTACCTTAAAGTAACAACTTTAGGGACTTGATGCGGCAAGAAGGTAACGAGTTTAAATGAGAAGGGGGTTTAGTGAGAAATTGACCCCCTTCGTGAAAAGTAGAGATAAAAAAGAGAAGCTATTGGTTTTTCTCCTTAATTCTTTCAAACCAAAGGGGATGACGTTCTCTCACATAATCCTCATCAACACTTCCGGTTAACATGGCCTTTAAAAGGGGCCAATTGGCTTTAATTGCCAATACGAAGAAAAGATGAACAAAAAAAAGAAGGATGAAAAGCCCTCCGAAGATTGTGTGCAAAAGATTTATAGTTGATTCTGTTTTTGGAGAGAGGATGATCCACTCCAAGTTCTTTAGAACTTTGATAATACCTGTGCCAACAACTACCGATGTAACTCCAGCAATTCCAACATAGGCATATCTCTGTTCAGGAAGCCATTTATCAGCTGGAGGCTCTTTCATAAGTCCAAAGGAAGCAAGGATGGTTTTGAAAGACTTGATTAAATCCCCTTTCTTCGGTAGCAGGCCAAAATCTCTCCTCAGAAGGTGATATGTTACATGGAAGATGACCCCAAAGGTAAACAATATGGCAAAGATATAATGAAGTTTTGTTACTGTGTAGAAATCAGCAGTCCATTTAAAACCTGGCACCTCAGTAATATAGTACCTTTTGAAAAGGGGAAGGCACCCAAGTCCGGTAAAGATTAACATTACGCCTGAGAGAGCAACAAGCCAGTGCTCGAACTGCACAATCCAGGAGTATCTCCTTATTTTCATCACTTAGACCTCCTCTTTATTTTTTTTGGAAAAGATAGCTCCGGCGATTCCTGCAGCTAATCCAAGGACCCCTGCACCAACAATAGCCTTACCCCAGGGGTTGATCTCCTCTGCATAGCGATTGGCAACCTTTACTGGCATAGAAAATCTTGCTTTCATCTCCCGAAGCTTGGCATCTATCTTTTCAAAGGAGACAGGAGAGAGATAGATGGTAGAGGTGCCCCCATTTTGAACATCCCCATATATGAAGAGGCTTTCCTCAGCGGCCCGCTTTTTGGCAAGCTCGTAAATCTTTTCTCTATCCCCAAAGGTGTAGACGGCTCTATCCTTTAACCTATCTCTACAGGCAACCACGCAGGCCGGCTCCTCCCCCCTTTTAATTCGCTCATCGCAGAGGTCACATTTGTACATGACTCCTCCGCCTGCCAATTTGGGCATAAGCTTAAGATATATACCTACCCCTGCCTGCCTTTGTGGAATCTGCCAGGGGCATACATCTCTACACTTGGCACCACCAAAACAGAGATTATGATCTATAACAGTGTTTCCCTCAGGTTGTTGAGTGAGAGCTCCAAAGGGACAACCCTTAACACACGGTGGTGAGTCGCAGTGCATGCAACGCCTCGGGATGTAAAGGTTGTGACCATCAACCCCGACCTTCTGAATGAAAATCCAATTATAGGGAGTCAGAGTGTCAATTCTGTCTCTCTTATCTGACCAATCTTCATAGGTCTTTCTTGGCCAGTAGGGTTGAATGGGTTTTTTCGGTTCCGGAAAACGATGTTTGTTTACCTCTCGGCAGGCCTTTACACAGAGAGGAAGAGGTTCATCCTTACAACCATCACACTTGGTAAGATCGATGAGAGTGGCAAACTTTCCAGGATAGGACCTTGCCTCCTTGGTAGTTAGTGCAAGGGCAGAAAGACCTGCAACAACCTTAAAAAATTGCCTTCTATTAAGCTCCATTGAGAACCCCCAGATATTTTTTATAATCTTAAATCATTTACCAAAAAATTCAAGATTATTATGAATTCTGTTACCAGAGAGAAAAGGGAACATCAAAGGTCTGTTACATCAGAGCAACGTTTACCTCTTTGAAACCTGTTTTTTTAAGCAAATAAGGCTGGCATGTATCTTGATTATACAATAACATAAATATTAATTACTCCACTTCCTTAACAATCCCCCCTCCCTTTTACCTCCCCCTCTACCCCTCCCCCTCCGGGTGAGGGGTCTTCTTGTTTTTTAAGAAAGTGATAAAATAAATCCTTAATGAGTTATCTTGTTTTAGCAAGGAAGTATAGGCCACAGAGGTTCAGCGAAGTAGTTGGGCAACTTCACGTAGTCAAGACCTTAACCAATGCCCTAAAATCAAACAAAGTAAGCCATGCCCTTCTTTTCTCCGGTATCAAAGGAACGGGAAAGACCACGGTTGCTCGCATTGTAGCCAAGGCGCTTAACTGTCAGAATCTCCAGGATGGCTATGAACCTTGCAACGAATGTCCTAATTGTTTGGAGATAAACAAAGGTTCTCATGTAGATGTGCTGGAGATCGATGCAGCCTCCAATAGAGGCATTGATCAGATCAGGGATCTTATAGAGAACTTAAAGTATGCTCCAGTCAAGGGAAAGACAAAGGTGTATATCATTGATGAAGCTCACATGTTAACTAAAGAGGCTGCCAATGCCCTCCTTAAGTCCTTGGAGGAGCCGCCAAGACATGTTCATTTCATCTTAGCCACCACTGAGCCAAACAAACTTCCGCCCACCATCCTTTCTCGCTGTCAGCGCTTTGACTTTAGAAGATTGGAGTCAAAGAGGGTGGTTCAGTATCTGAAGAGAATCTGTGAAGGCGAAAGTTATAACATGGAACTATCAGCCTTGGAATTCATAGTCAAAGAAGCTCAGGGTAGCATGAGAGACGCCCTTTCTCTATTGGACCAGGCCATGGCCTATGGAGTTAAAACCAGAGAGGACATCGTGACTGCCCTTGGATGGCACGAGGAAGCCCTGGTTGAGGATTTAGCATTCATTCTTTTAGAGAAAGATTTGCCCCAGGCCATGAAGCTATCCAGAGAACTTTATGATCGGGGAATTGATCTGATCCATCTCATGGAGAAATTAACCGATTTTTTCAGAAACCTCTTTATGGCAAAGACCCTTCCTGGAGAGACTAGTTTGGAGATTCATAATCCAAAGCTTAAAGAAACCTTTGTATTAAGCACATCAGAGGATCTCCTGATAATTTTTCAGCTGCTCCTAAGGGATCTTGAGACATTGAAAAGGACTTCCTATCCCCAGTTACAGTTTGAACTCACTTTGGCAAAGATCTGCGAATACAAAAAACTAATGCCCCTTAGGGATATTTTGCAAAAATTAGAGGACTTATCCAATAAGACTGATCCCATACTATTACCGAAAGAGGAAAAAAGGACAACTTTGAAGAGCTGGACAGACTTTCTTGAGAATCTGCGATTTGAAGCACCTTCTCTCTATCCTATTTTAAAGGGTCTGCCTGAACCCGAAATCACAGAGGTTGAGATAGTTTTTAAACTCCAGGGAGGAGATTCCCTGCTTAAGGATACCTATTTACCAAGGATAAAAGAAAAAATTGAGCAATACTTCCAGAGGAAGATAAGGGTAGATGTGGAACCAATCAAGGAATTATCCCTTGAGGAGATAAAAAGTAGGCCAGAGGTTCAAATGATAGCCAAAGAGTTGTCTGCTAAGGTAGCACACATAGAACTGTTAAAGGAGTAGAGCTATGACTTTACCAAAGGAATTACAAAAGCTCTTCAAAGAGGTGCAGAGGATCCAAAAGCGAATGGAGGAGACAGCTAAAGAGCTTGAGGAAAAAACCGTTACTGCCCAAGTAGGAGGTGGAATGGTCAAGGTTACTGCCAATGGAAGGCAGGAAATACTTTCCATTGAAATTGAGGAGGAGCTTCTTAAACCAGAGGAAAGGGACATGCTTCAGGACCTCATAGTGGCTGGAGTTAATGAGGCTCTTAAGAAGGCTAAAGCCCTTGTGGAAGAGGAGATGGCCAAAATCACCGGCGGCCTAGCTTTACCTCCTGGATTCAAAATCCCTGGTTTCTAATATGGAAAATTTTTATCCCCCTACGCTTAAGAAGCTGATCAAAGCCCTCAGCTCCCTGCCTGGCCTTGGAGAAAAAAGTGCTCATAGATTAGCTCTCTTTCTGATATCTAAGGTCTCTCTCTGTGAATCCTTAGGAGATCTTCTTAAGGAATTGCCCCAAAGAGTGAAACTCTGCAGGATCTGTCGCAACTTTTCTGAAGACGATCTCTGCTCCATTTGCCAGGATATAAGTCGAGATCCTTCACAGCTCTGCGTTGTGGAAAATCCTATGAATCTCCTCCAGATTGAAAGTGCAGGTATCTATAAGGGGTACTATTACGTTCTGCATTATCTTCTTGCACCTAAGGAAGGCTTTGGTCATAGGGAATTGGGAATAGATGATCTCATCGACCTGATTAAGGAAAGGTCAGTACGAGAGGTAATTCTTGCTTTATCTCCAACCTTAGCTGGTGAGGCTACTTCCTCATACCTAGCCACAACTTTAGAGAATTATCCAGTGAAAGTGACCAAACTTGCCTGTGGTTTACCTATGGGCATGGAGATCCAGTTTGCAGACTACATAACTCTTAAAAGGGCTTTTATGGGAAGAGAAGTCCTTAAGGGAGGTTCCTACAATGGATAAGGATCTCTGCCGAACCCTTGCTCTCGGATCTCTTATAAGAGGATATTTTCATAACCTTAAGGGAACCCTACAGTCACTCTCCCTTCAACTGCAAATTCTCTACATGAAAAAGGATCAACTGGTTGATGCTAAGGGGCATACTTATCTTGAAAAGGCCCTGAGTTTTCTCCAAAAACTACAGACCCAGTTAGATGTGGCTTTAGAAGATGCTAATAATAACGCAACCGGTCCATGGGACTTAAGGGAGATTATGGAAAAGGAGTTAATCTTCTGGGAGGCCAACCTCTTCTTTAAGCATAAGACATCTAAAGAAATACTGGAAAACAAAAAAGCTCAGGTTAATATTCCTATTTCGGAACTTAAGGGCTACCTCTGTTTGGTTGGAGAGATCCTCTATCCAAACATTAAGGAAAACACAAACCTGAAGATAGTCATAGATGAATCTCCAAAACCAGTTATAGTTTTTCAGCTTGACCAGGACTTAGAAGATGAGATCTGTCAAAGACTCAAAAATCTCTCACCTCTCCTTGAGCCCAAACTCCACCTAGAGATCGACCAAAGGAGACTTGCCATCTACTTCCATGTTCCATGAAGAAAAACTGCTTCTTTTGGGTCTTTATCTTGCCAAAAAGGGAGCCTTCCATTCAGCCAAATGGTTAGAGGACCTTTATCCCTTATCAGAGGTTAAAGAGAGGTATTCATCAAGCCTCTCCTCACTAATAGAGAGTGCCCAAAAAGAATTAGAAAGGGCTCAAAGAAAGGGAATTGAGATCCTCTTTTACAAGGATCCAAAATTTCCACATGAGTTAAAGCAGATCCCCTATCCTCCGCTTTTCATCTATATCAAGGGGGAAATCCCATCAAATCCCCGATTTGCCATAGTAGGTTCGAGGAAGCCAACTGCTTACGGTAAAGAGGTTGCATCACTTTTTACCAAAGAGTTATCAACCCATGGTTTTGCCATCATTTCAGGCTTAGCACGTGGTATTGATACAATAGCCCACATTACCGCCATCGAAGCAGGAGGAAAGACTGTAGCCATTTTAGGATCTGGATTAGACATAATCTATCCTGGAGAAAATCATAACCTTGCCAGTAAAATCGTAACCTCTGGTGGAGCCATTATTTCTGAGTTTCCCCTAGGCACCCAACCCAGAAGGGAGAATTTTCCAAGAAGGAATCGCCTCATAAGCGGACTTTCTCAAGGAGTTCTTGTAGTTGAGGCTGGTGAAAGAAGCGGAACACTTCTTACTGCCAAGTGGGCTCAAGAGCAAGGAAAGGACATCTTTGCCATTCCAGGAAATATCTTCTCCGATCAAAGCAAGGGAACACATCTCTTAATAAAAGAGGGAGCTATCCCCGTTACCAATCCAAGGGAGATTATAGAATTCTATGGATTTACCAAGGTTCACACACAGGGACACCAAAGTGAAAGGATTACAGATGAAATTACTCACTATTTATTGGAGATACTTTCATCCTATCCAATGCACCTTGAGGAGATAATCATGAGGGTTGGCAAAAGTCCTGTGGAAGTGCTACGGGACTTAACACAGCTTGAGATTGAAGGAAGGGTTAAAGGCCTTCCAGGAAAGTTTTACATAAAAACTTAAGCCTTATCAAAGGCAGTCCCTAACAATATCTTGGGTGTTTACCACATTTAATGCTCTAAATATCCTTTCAAAGAGCCCCTCCATATCAGATAGAATACTTTCCTTCACCTCTGGGGGGAGATCCCACCATTCTCTCTTGAAGGCCCCAAAACCCTTTTTCCTCACTTTATACAAGAATTGACTTTCTGACCACTGAGGATTCCACTCACCTTTGAAATTCTCTTTTAGAAAGGTGTATATCTCTTGTCTGAAATCTGAGGGCAAGGATGGATGATCATAGAGAAAGTTTTGAAAGGCAGTGGCAAGATGCACCTCCACACACTCTGACTCGGGGAACTTATAGAAAGCCTCTTCTGGCAGAGTGGAAGCACCATGCTGAACTGCTCCGGCAAGACCAAACTCTTCTCTTGCTAGTCGAGATAAGGTTTTTAAAACTTCGAAATCTAAGGCTACCTCTGCAATGCTACCATCTGCTAAGACCACTCCACCGTGGGTTGTACCTGTTTGAATGCTGATCTTAGAGATGGGCACATCTCCCTTGAAAGCCTCTCTAAATCCCTTCATAAAAGCCCTTAATTCCTCTGGGGTGCTGTTTTTACCACCTATTTCTCCAATCTCTCCTCCTAGGTTAACGATCACATCCTTAGGTTCAATTGATCTAACGAACTCAGCTAATTCAGCAGTAACTTCATAGTTATGCCTCTGTTGATCCATGAGATCAGTGGCCTCAAGATCAACTAAAGTTGAAGCATCAAGATCAATGTTGTAGAACTGAGACAGGATAGCCTCTTGAATTAGTTTCTTCAAAGATTCTTTCTCATTCGAAGGATTAGCATTATAAGCCTTTCTATTGAGCTGAAAGTGGTCTCCTTGAAGGAATATGGGCCCATTAAAGCCCTCACGAAAAGCCGAAGCAAGAATGACCACAGCATACTCCAAGGGTCTTTGTTTAGTGTATCCCATCTCTGATTTGGCAATCTCAAATATAAAAGCTCCCACTCCTAATCGCTTTGCCACCCTAAAAAGCCTCCTTGCCACATCATAAGTCATACCTCTTATGTTGAAGGCTGGAACAGTGAAGCCAAGAAAACCCTGAGATAGTCTTTTATACAAGGGATAAATAGATGCCCCTCTGTAGCCTGAGTTATTTAGAACCGTTAGGAGCTCAAATAACCTTGAGTTCTTTCTCTTAAGGTCCTCTTCGAAAACGGCCTCATAAAGGAAATTATCAATACTTGAAGGGTCCCTCTTAAGTTGAGTGGCAAGAGAGGTGATCTCTTCCATCACATCCCTCCCTTAAACAGTTTATTATCAGCTTAACACCTAAATAGATCTATGCAACAGCAGGAAAAAAACAGATAAAATCGTTTAGGCCATCAGTGAGAGACACAGTAAGTCTTATTCTTATCAAGCTCTTCCTTGGTAATGAGTCTACCTCACACAATATCGGTTCGGTATAATGGCATAACTCATATAAGCTTCACTCTTTTAGTAAATAAAAACACCTTTTCCCCTTAGTCTTGGTTTGAAATCTTAAAATATGTTGACAAATAGGATATCAGGATTATAGTAAAAAAAATTACCATTTCGGAGGGCCTATGAAAATGTTAGGTCTTTTCTTAGGAGGATTATATCTCTTTGTTCCAAGAGAGCTCTACGCCATGCACATCAGTGAGGGCATATTATCCTTGAACTGGGCACTCCTATGGTGGGCCATTGCTATTTTAACTTTAGGCCTAGCTTTGAGGAGGTTAAACTTTTATCTCAAAGAAGATCCTCAAAGGAAAGCAGTTTTTGCCTTTGTCACAGCCTTTGTTTTTCTTGTTTCCGTTATTCCCATTCCTGTGCCCTTTGCTGGGACCTGTTCCCATCCAGTGGGAGTAGCAGCTGGTGTTTTTTTACTGGGGCTTTCAGGTAGCATTGTTGCAGGATTTATCGTGCTTTTGTTACAGGCTCTACTACTTGCCCATGGTGGTCTCTCCTCCCTAGGTGCCAACACGGTAGCTATGGCTGTTGTTGGTAGTCTCTCTGCTTATTTAGTTATACTTATTTTCTCTCGCGCATTCATTCCCCTTTACATGAAAGCCTTTTTAAGTGGTGTGATAGCCGACTGGGCAACCTATGGAGTTACCGCCTTACAACTTGCCTTAGCTCTAAGTGAAGGTGAACCATGGGGAAGCCTCTGGGTTAAGATTTTGCTTGCCTTTACTCCTACACAAGTGCCCCTGGGACTCCTGGAGGGAGTCATTACTGCAGGAGTCGTTACTGCCATTGCTAAAAGAAGAAGCAACCTACTAATTACTGAGGTGCTAAAATTCCAGGAAGGGGTGACAAAATGAAAAAATGGTGTTTATTACTGCTGTTAATTCTTTCCCTCGGTAGTTCAGCAATAGCTAAGACTGAGCATAGTGAAGAGAAATGGCGGGGCTTTGACGAGGCTGTGATAGAGAGAATTGCCGAGGAAAAGGGTAAAAAACCTTACGGTCTTTTTAGCTTAGAGGGGGATCTTGAGCTCTTTGCCTTTGCCCTTCTCTCAGGTATAGCTGGCTTACTTGTTGGATACTACTGGAGGAAGCTGATAAGCGAAAATAGAGATGCATCTTGCTTTACGGAGAGAACCCTATCCAGCTCTAAAGGCTCTTAACAGTAAGACAAAGCTCCTCTACTTTCTGAGCCTTTTGATCTTAACCTTAGCCACAAAAAGCTCTTACTTTTTGTCCCTGATCCTATTTTCCCACCTACTTCTCTGTTATGCCACTGGTCTAACCATAAAAAAAATACTCAAATCACTGGCAGAACCCCTCTTCGTCGCCTTAATGTTAATCCTTGTCAAATCGGTCAGTCTATCTCCGTTGTCCTTTAATATCCAAGCACTATTTGAAGGTCTTATAATTGCCTTAAGAATACTCTCTGCTTTCTCTTTATTTCTCTTCTTTTACCATGGCATCTTTTTTACCGAAATTCTTGCTCTATTAAACTGGCTTAGACTTCCATTACTTCTGCAAGAGTTGATCTTTCTAAGTTTTCGCTTCACATCGATTCTCCATCAGGAGATTGCAACAATCTATCTTTCACAGAAAAACCGCTTGGGTTATACGACCTTCAGTAGATCTCTCAGATCTCTAAGACTACTTGTGCAAGGCTCTTTTTTTCAAAGTTTTAGGCACACAGAAAAAATTCTTCAAGCCATGGAGCAAAGGGGATTTGATTATAAAAATCTTATTCCCTATCTTTCACCCATCCCACATAAGGACCTTATGTTACTAATAATAACAATCTCCACTTGGCTAGTACTATGGATCCTCTTGTAAAACTTAAAGTCTCTATTGAGAGGTTTACCTTTGAGGATGATGAATTCTCTTTAAGAGATATTCATTTTGAAGTTAGAAAGGGAGAAGGCATTGCTGTTCTTGGTGCAAGTGGGGCTGGAAAGACCACTCTTTTAAAACTCCTTGATGGACTGTATAAGAACTACGTTGGTGAGATCCTTCTTGAGGGGCAGGAAATACGAACTTTAAAACCCAGAGAGATTTACTCCAAAATGGGCTTTCTCTTTCAAAATCCAGAGGAGCAACTATTTGCAGAGATTGTTTTTGATGATATAGCTTTTGGCCCAAAAAACATGGGCTGGGCAAAAGAAAAAATTGAAGAAGCAGTGAAGAAAGCCCTTAATATGGTTGAGCTTGAAGGCTTTGAGTTGAAAGGGATTCAAAATCTGAGTTTTGGACAGAAAAAAAGAGTTGCCCTAGCAGGCCTCTTGGCCATGGGACAGGAGATACTTCTCCTGGATGAACCTACCCTGGGGCTTGATCCCGTCTTAGAGAAAAACTTCATAGAACTCTTTCTTAAACTAAAGAGGAAAGGAACCACTCTTATAATCGCTACCCATAACGTGGACCTTGTGCCTTACTTTGCTGACAAGGTCATCGTTTTGTCGAAAGGTAAGATGGTAAAAGAGGGATTTTTACGCCCTATCCTTCTTCAGGCTGAGGAACTGAGACAATTTAGCCTAAGACCTCCCCTTATCGCTCTTCCCTTTATGTCATTTGGGAAAAGCTTTCAAGAAATTCCACTGACCGTGGAAGAGGCAGAGGTTTTACTCAAGCAAAGGATCCTTTCCTAAGCATCATACTAAATTGACAAAATTCATAAAGAAATTATGTTTTTAACGTAATGCTTCTTGGGTTGCGAATTACAAATTTTATACTCATTGAGGAAGCCCATTTGGAATTTGATGAGGGCTTTACTGTATTTACAGGAGAAACAGGTGCCGGGAAATCACTTTTAATAAAGGCCCTTACTTTACTGCTAGGAGAAAAAGGGGGGCCTAACTACATCAAACCAGGCAAAGAAAGCGCTCAGATTGAAGCTATATTCTGGGGTGGTGAAGGCCTGGCAAAAAAATTGGAGGCCATGGGATACCCGTCTGAAGAGGAAATTCACGTTAAAAGAGTCTTATCCTACCAAAGACAGCGATGCTATCTAAATGGTTCACCCATCACTCTGGCTGAACTCTCACAAATTACCAGTGATCTACTTTCCATTACAAGCCAACATGAACATTATTTCTTTCTAAAAAAAGACAATCAATTAGCACTTTTAGATTCATTTCTTGGCCTAAACCACCTCCTTAGTGAGTATAAAAAGCTTTACGATGAGTACAAGAATTTAGACCATAAAATTAAAGACCTAAAAGAAAGGCTTGGTCAAAACCTACTAAAAAGGGATTTCTTGCTCTTTCAAATAAAGGAGATCGAAGATCTGAATCCGAAGCTTGAAGAGGAAGAAGAACTTCTTCGCCTAAGGGATCGATTAAAACATCTAAACCTTATAAGGGAACTTGCCCATAGTATTGAAAAAGCCTCTGAAGAGGTAAGCCTTTATCTTGTCAACATGCTGAAGCTGGTGCAGAAACTTCTCTCCTTTGAACCCTCTCTTCAGGATCGATATAAGATTATTCAAGATCTTTACTACGAATTGAAGGAACTACACGGAGAGATCAGGGGCCTCTACACTGACCTTCCAGAGGATGAGAGAGGACTTGAAGAAATAGAGGCTCGTTTGGCAAGATATGAAAGGATTAAGAAAAAATACGCCTGTTCTACGGCCGAGCTTGTCAAATTGAAGGAGAATCTGAAGGAAGAACTAAATCTTCTTGATACCTCAGAGGAGGAGCTATCAACCTTAGAGACCAAAAAGAGAAATCTTGAAGAAGTGCTTATAAAGCTGGCATTAAAGATAAGAGAAGCAAGATTGAAGGGCAAAGGAGATTTTCGGGACAGAATCAAGGCGGAGTTAAAACATCTTGCCATGGAACGAGCAGAATTTGATGTAGATGTAAAGGAAAGAGAGATAAAAGCAGAGAATCTAACAAGCACAGGACTTGATGAGGTGGAATTTCTATTCACCTCAAATCCTGGAGTGCCACCAAGGACCCTTGACAAAGTGGTTTCTGGTGGAGAACTCTCTCGAATCTTTTTAGCCTTTAAAATCATCTCCTTTGACTACGATCGCGGATCAACCCTGATTTTTGACGAGGTGGACTCAGGTATTGGTGGTCTAACTGCTCTGAAGGTTGGAGAAAAGTTAAAGACCCTCTCTACCAGAACTCAGGTTATATGTATAACACACTTGCCCCAGATTGCCCGCTTTGCTGACCATCACTTTTTGGTTGAAAAGATTTACTCTTCTCAACAGACAGAGACCTTAATAAGAAAGCTCCATGGAGAAGAGAGAGTTAAAGAGCTTGCTCGTATGCTTGGAGATGAGGACAATTTGGAAATCGCTCGAAGGTTTTATAACGGTTAAGATCTTTAATTATGGCCAAAGCAATACTACTCTTTTCAGAGGGCCTTGATAGTTGTCTTGCAGGTTTGATACTGAAGCGTGAGTCCTTCGAGGTAATAGCTGTTAGATTCATCACTTCTTTTTTTGGTTGGCAATACAAGGAAAAAAGGGAGTCTTTCGATGATAAAATCAAGACCCTTGGATTCGACCAGGGAATAGTTGAAGATATAAGCCAAGATTTTCTGAAAATACTCCAATGCCCAAAGCATGGCCGTGGTGATTTAGCTAATCCTTGCATTGACTGTAAGATTCTCCTTCTCAGAAAAGCAAAGGAACTTATGGTTAGATTTAATGCTGATTTTATTGCTACAGGTGAGGTCTTAGGACAAAGACCCATGAGTCAAAACAGATCTGCCCTGGAGTTGATTGAAAGAGAAGCAGGGGTCCAAGGCTTGGTGGTAAGACCCCTTTCAGCAAAATTACTCAAAGATAGTGAGCCAGAGAAGAAGGGCCTTATCAATAGGGACAACCTTTTTGACCATCAGGGTAAAAGCAGAGTCTTCCAGATTAATTTAGCAAAAAACTTAGGGTTAAAGGAAATTCCCACGCCTGCTGGAGGCTGTCTTCTCACAGACCCAACCATTGGAAAAAGGGTCTTAAAGGTAATTAAGGAAAGGAGACCTTTGGACTTGACTACCGCAGAATTGCTAACCTTTGGAAGACATTTCTTTGATGGAGCTCTATGGGTGGTTATGGGTAGACGAGAAGAGGAAAATCTTCGTATAAAAAAATTAATTCTACATCAGAAACCTCTTTACACACTAGATATACCTTCCCCGGTATTAGCTGTAATTGAAGGTAATCCATCGGGGTCAATGATTAAAGAACTTCTGATTAGACATTCTAAGAAGGCACAGCTTGCCTTAGCTGAAGGGAGGGAGCCTCATGTCCTCAAAATTGACTCCTAAAGGTGTTGTGGCCTTCCTTACAGACTTTGGTCTTATGGATCACTACGTTGGGGTCATGAAGGGAAGGATTTTAGCTGAACTTTTAGGAGAGGCTAACCCTATTTTCATCGATATAACACATGAAATACCTCCTCAGGACATCAGAAAAGGAGCCTTGAAATTAAAATTTGCCTACCCCTACTTTCCCCAAGGCACGATTTTCTTAGTGATAGTGGACCCAGGGGTGGGAACTGAGAGGAAGGCAATAGTTATAGTGACCGAAAATTACTTTTTCGTTGGACCAAATAACGGCGTTTTTACCTTCCCTGCAAAAGAAGCTCAAGTGCTTGAGTGTTTTGAAATTGACTTAGAGAAGATTATGAGACCACCTTTTTCCTCTACCTTTCATGGCAGGGACCTCTTTGCACCGGCAGTTGCTCAACTTTTAAGAAGAATACCAGTTGAGATTTGGAGTAAACCTTTGTCCAATGAAGCTCTCACCCTCCTGTCATTTCCAGAACCTAAAAGGACCGCTAGTGGTTACAGCTTAAGCATCTGGGATATTGATAGATTTGGCAATCTAATTACCAATTTTTCTAAAATCATGGCCAAGAACCACTTTAAAGTGTTGGTGAACGGTCAAGAGGTAAGAAGGGTAAACACCTACGGCGAGGGAGGAGATGGAGAGATTTTGGCGCTATTCAGTAGTGAAGGCCTACTTGAAATTGCTATAAGGAACTCCTCAGCAGCTAACTCATTGAAGGATCCACAAATTGAGATCATTTTTGAATAAAAAGGCGTCTTTGCCTGTGACATAAAAAGTCTACGTAAAGGAATCTAACGGGATTTACAGGATTGACGAAATTCCTGTGCATAATTTCTGTAACCCCATAATTCTTAAATAAATCACTATTGAGGGTATACACATAGTATTGGAAAAGGTGTAGTTTGACTCGTTGTTTTTATTGACAATTTGGAAAATAGTATTAACTTAAAGGGGAAATCAGGGCGGATAGCTCAGGGGGAGAGCATCGGCCTTACAAGCCGGGGGTCAGAGGTTCGAATCCTCTTCCGCCCATTTTTTATTTAGCCCCTGTAGCTCAGCAGGATAGAGCGTGAGATTCCTAATCTCAAGGTCGCAGGTTCGAATCCTGCCGGGGGCGCTTAAATAAGGTATGAAGGCAAAAGAAATCCTTAAAAAGATTCAAGAGGTTTTTCCTCCTAACCAGGCTAAGGTATTGCTCGACTTAGTTGCGCTTCTGGATGATCTTGTAAAGGTAAGTGATTTCAACGAACTTAAAGCTATTGTTGCTGATCTTGTTAAAGCTCAAAAAGAACTTGCACAAGCTCAGAAAAATACAGAAGAGGAACTAAGAAAGCTATCTCAAGAAGTTAAAGAGTTAGCTCAAGCCCAGAAAAAAACTGAAGAACGCCTTGAAGAACTCGCCTCAGCCCAGAAAAAAACTGAAGAACGCCTTGAAGAACTCGCCTCAGCCCAGAAAAAAACTGAAGAACGCCTTGAAGAACTCGCCTTAGCC
>JANXDB010000034.1 GCA_025060015.1 Caldimicrobium sp.
CAGCAATCCTCCGGCATCATTTTTTAAAAAACCTTGAGCGCAAATAGGATCGTTATTTTCTGAACCCTTCATTTGAGCCACTTTAAAGCCTGCTCCTATCTCTAACCCTTTTACCGCTCCGACAGAACAAAGGGCTTTAGCAAGGTCCGCAGAGAGCTTATCAAAAACAGGCTCTCCCAATCCTGCAGGAAGATTCTTGACCAGAATCTCCACTATACCACCCAAGGTATCTCCAGTTTTTCCCGCCTCTTCAATTTTCGCAAGCATCCTTTCATAGACGGTGGAATCCGGACAAAAGAGATGGTTCTTTTCCACAAAACCCAAGTCCCGCTCCTTAGCTTCTACACCTCCAAGATTGATGGTATAGGAATAGACCTCTATGTGATATTCTTGAAGAACTCTTTTAGCTACCGCTCCTGCTGCCACCCTTGCCACAGTCTCTCTCCCACTGGCTCTGCCTCCTCCTCTATGATCCCTCAAACCATACTTCATAAAGTAGGTAAAATCCGCATGTCCCGGGCGAAATACCTCTCTTAACGGTTCATAAGCGGAGCTTTGTGGATCTACATTATAGATTATGAGGGCAATGGGTGTTCCCGTGGTTAAACCCTCAAAAACTCCCGAGAGTATCTCCACACGATCCTTCTCCTTTCGAGGGGTTTCACCTTTGGCTTTCCCAGGCCTTCTCTTGTCTAATTCCTCTTGAATGTAGTGCTCAGTTAGATTTAACCCCGGAGGACAACCATCAACAATAGCTCCTAAGGCTTTACCGTGAGATTCCCCAAAGGTGGTAACCTTAAAAAGCGTTCCTATGGTGTTTCCTGCCATATCATAAATTTAAGCACCTTTCAATAATCAGTCAATAAAAATGTATAAGTCCTTAGGACTTTAGACTGAGGGTAATTCTCGTAAAATTTATAACAAATCCCCTCCAGAAGCGATACATTCTCAGACACACTTTGCCTCCTCTCCGTCCGTACTCTATCATATTAAATTCCTCATAAGCTCCTTATACTCGATAAACTCCTCATCCAACATCCTGTTAAACCTCTCTACATCCCCACTCCCTCCCCATCAAGCTCACCCTGCATGCCCCTTAGCTTAAAGGGAGCTACCGCCTCAAACTTACTCCAAATATATCTCCCACTGCTGCTCGATAGCATCTCTACAGATACCGAAAGCTTCGACTGTGGCCTCAGTGCCAAAGGAGTTGTGAAATTCGATGCCCTTTAGTCTAAAGGCGAATTCTTTTCTCTGGGATGCACCTTTGATTGCTTCAAGTCTTTACAACGTTTTTAAGTCTTTGATGGTAGAAGGAGTTAGTGAGAAGCTAAGAAGACCTTGAACGTATGCTAGGAGGAGAAACCTTAAATTTATGCATTTTTTAAAATTAGACTCAATCTCTGGCAATTTTAAAAAATTGATTTAAATATAAATTAAGTAAATAAGTTGAGCTAATGAGTGCCACTTTTAAAAGGAGCAGAGAAGATGCGTTTTTTAAAGGAACCTCCCCAAGCTCATCATACTGTAGACATAGTTCATCTCATGTGTCCCATACATCTATTGGAACTAAATGACGCTATAAAGAAAATTAACCAGGGGGAGATTCTGGAACTGATAACGGACTATGATCGGGCTTTAGAGGATGTGCCTCGCTGGTGCGAGATCTTTGAGCAAGAATTTGTAGGTGTTATTGAAGATGGAGAGGTATACAAAATGTATATAAGGAGGCTAAAGTGAGAGAGGTTTATTTAGATAACATGGCAACCACCTTGCTGGAGGAAAGGGTGCTGGAAAAGATGTGGCCCTATTTTAGGGAGAATTTTGCAAATGCCCTAAGTCCCTATCCAATGGGAGTCAAAGCCCGGGAGGCAGTGGAGTTGGCTCGCGAGGAAGTGGCCAAACTAATTGGAGCCTCGCCTTCCGAGATAATCTTTACCTCTGGAGGAACTGAGGCAAACAACTTTGCCCTAAGAGGTTTAGCTTATGCTAATAGGAAAAAGGGAAACCATATAATTGTCTCTGCTGTGGAACATCACTCCATCACCAACCCTGCAAGAGCCTTAGAAAAAGAGGGTTTTGAGGTGACCTTTGTGCCTGTAGATAGATATGGAGTGATTGACTTAAATTTTCTTGAAAGAGCCCTGCGGGACGAGACGATTTTGATCTCCATTCAACTTGCTAATCCTGAGGTGGGCACTATTCAGCCTATTGAAGAGGTAGTCAAGCTGGCTTCTAAGGTTGGAGCAGTTGTGCATACCGATAGTGTAGCAGCCATAGGCAGAATAGAAGTAAAAGTGGATAAACTTGGGATTCACAGTCTCTCTCTATCGGCCCATCTCTTCTATGGTCCTAAGGGAGCAGGAGCCCTCTATGTTAAAAGGGGAGTAAGAATACAACCCCTCATCTATGGAGGCATACAAGAAGGAGGCCGCAGAGGGGGGACGGAAAATGTGCCCGCTATTGTGGGTTTAGGAGAAGCCTCTCGCTTGGTGAGAGAAAATCTGCCCCAATGGAAGAGCTACTTGAGTGATCTTTCAATGAAGCTAATTAAAAACCTTCAAGAAAAGGTTGAGCATCTTCACTTAACAGGGCATCCAGAGAAGAGGCTTCCAGGGCATGCAAGTTTCATAGTGGAATTTATCGAAGGTGAAGCCCTGTTAC
>JANXDB010000006.1 GCA_025060015.1 Caldimicrobium sp.
TCGCCTTTGGAGTGGATTTGTTATAAATTTAACGAGAATTTCCCTCAGTCTAAAATCATATGGACTCCTACATCTTCTTGAAAAAAAAATCAAAAAATACTAAAATTAAATTATGCAAGTAAGTGGAGCTTCAAAAAGCAATTTTAATGATCTAAAAATAAGGATGATAATTGAAAAGCTAAAGATCAGAGAAAAGCAGGTCATAGCGCATGAGATGGCTCACAAATCTGTTGGAGGTCCATATACTGGTGCTGTTCATTACACCTATACCTATGGACCAGATGGTAAGAGATACATAAGTGGTGGAGAAGTCTCCATTGATGTCTCACCAGAGGGAGATCCGGAAGAGACCATAAGAAAAATGCAAATTGTAAGGGCCGCTGCCTTAGCTCCGGTGGATCCATCACCTCAGGACTTAGCTGTTGCCCAAAGAGCCACAGCAATTGAGATGAAAGCTAAAATGGAACTAATGCAAAAGACATACAGGCAAAGCCAAACAGCAACTTCCAAAGAGAGTATCAAGTTTAACGTTATAGTCTAATTAGGCTCAGGGACTTACTTTGTTCTTGTAAAAGGTTGTTTTTGTGTTAATCTTTGGAAAATTCGACATGTGCATTATTGGGGGTAATCGATGAGGGAATATGCCGTTGCAGTTGTAGGAGCAACTGGTGCAGTAGGTAGGATGATGATTTCTGTGTTAGAAGAGAGAAACTTTCCTGTTAAAGAATTAAGGCTTTTTGCATCACCTAAATCAAAGGGAGTAAAGATTCCCTTTAAAGGTGAAGAAATAGAGGTTGAAGTCTTAGAGGAAGCTAAGTCCTTTAGCGGAATTGATATAGCCCTATTTTCAGCAGGTGGTTCAAGAAGTTTGGAATACGCTCCAAGATTTGCTAAAGATGGGGCAGTGGTTATTGATAATTCCAGTGCCTGGAGGATGGATCCGGAAGTCCCTTTAGTGGTGCCTGAGGTAAATTCACATGCTATAGCCCAGTATAAAAACAAGGGAATAATCGCCAATCCCAACTGTTCCACCATTCAAATGGTCGTTGCCCTAAAGCCCATTCATGATGTTGCCAAGATAAAAAGAATTGTTGTTGCTACCTATCAATCGGTTTCTGGAGCCGGCCAAAAGGCGATAGATGAGCTAATGGCACAGGTAAAGGCCTGGTGCGCCGGAGAAATACTACCTCTCCCTCAGGCCTTACCAAAAACCATTGCCTTCAACTGTATTCCCCACATTGATGTGTTTTTGCCCAACGGATATACTAAGGAAGAGATGAAAATGATAGAGGAAACAAAAAAGATTATGGAAGAGCCTGAACTTAAAGTGACTGCAACCACGGTTAGAGTGCCAGTTTTTTATGGGCATGCGGAGGCGGTAAATATTGAAACTGAGAAAAAAATTACATCCAAAGAGGCTATAGAATTATTGCGTCAAGCTCCTGGAGTAGTAGTTTTAGACGATCCCGAGCACAAGGTTTACCCTCTTCAAATAGAAGTAGCAGGAAGAGATGAAGTCTTTGTAGGAAGAATTAGAGAAGATCTTTCCATTGAGAAGGGACTTAATCTTTGGATTGTAGCTGATAATCTTAGAAAGGGTGCCGCAACCAATGCGGTTCAGATCGCCGAAGTTCTCATCGAAAGATATCTGTAAACCTTGAAGATCTTCATTGAAGAATCTGCTCTCCCCTTTGCCCTTTCACAGGAAATAATGGCAAAGTTTCCCTATGAGGTAATTCCTTCCTGGGAGAAATTTAAATGGGAGCTACTGCCTGAAGAGGAGTTAGTTAGTGTTGGGAAAAGAAGGCTCTTCTTGGTAAACTTTAAGGGTGAATTCCTAAAACACTGTCCTGGCACAAAGAACTATCTTTGCTGTGGTTATCAGATTTTTCACATAGGTGAAGGCTGTCCTTTGGATTGTTCTTACTGCATTCTTCAGCTCTATCTCAATAGGCCTGGGCTTAAACTCTGGGCAAACCTCTTAGAAGATGGGTTTAGGAGATTGATAGATTTCCTCGATGAAAGTAAAAAGAGAAAATCGGTGATAAGAATAGGAACAGGAGAGTTCACAGATAGCTTAGCCTTAGAGGCTATAACGGGAATTTCAGAGAAACTGATTAACCTTTGGCTGAAATACGATCCCTATGGACTGTTGGAACTCAAAACTAAGGTTTATCTACCTGAGGGATTTTATCAGAAAACTAAAGGCACACCTAAGGTGATCTTTGCCTGGTCTGTTAACACTGAGAAGATAATTGCAGAAGAGGAAAAGGGCACTGCCTCCCTCGAAGCCCGTTTAAAAAGCGCACTTTTAGCAGTAAAACACGGTTTTTCTGTAGCCTTTCATTTCGATCCCATGATCTATTACGAGGGTGCAGAGACAGAATATCCAAGGGTCTTAGAAAAGATTCTAAATCTTATTCCATTGAAAAAAATTGCCTGGATCAGCCTTGGAACTCTTAGATTTCCCAAACCCTTAAAGGACATAGCTCAAAAGAGATTTCCAGTGAGTAAAATCTATAGCTTTGAATTTGTTGAAGGGCTTGATCTTAAACTAAGATACTTTATTGAGATTAGAAAAAAATTATACAAAACCATGGCTAATCTGATAAAAAGCACCGAAAGGGAAGTAACATATTACTTTTGCATGGAGAGTGAAAGGATCTGGAGGGAAGTATTGGCTGTCAACCTTCATGATTTTGCAGGGTTAAAGGATCTTCTCGATAGAACTGCAAAGAGACTATGTTCCCACTGATAGTCTTAGTATTGACCTTATTTTTGACTTCCTGTAAGGGCGTTATATCAGTAAGTAAGGAATACTCTTGCAGGGACTGTCATAGAGATGTGGCACTGGGTGAAAAGCACTCTGCCTTGTCATGTAGAGACTGCCACTCTGGGATAGAACCTTCAAGAAACAAAAGAGAAGCTCATCTAAATCTCAAAGTTAACTTTACCGTTAGGGAGACAGAAGAACTTTGCAAAAGATGCCATCAAGAGGAGGCTACCCTCTATCGAAGAGGTCATCACTACCGTTACGAAGGGGAACTAAAGGCTATTCAAAAGGCCTTTGGAATTAACCTAAGTGTCAGAGGCTTTCAAGAGCTTGTGGACTTAGAGGGAGACCATAATTCCCAAGAGGGAATTTTAGTTGACTTTCTCAAAAGAAGGTGTCTAACCTGTCACATCTGGTCAAAGGGAGAAGATTATCCTAAAACAAGAAGAGAAAGAGGTTGTTTTAGCTGTCATCCCTCACATCAGTTAGCCAAATCAAGCGATGAAGTTTGTCTTGCCTGCCATTATAGCACTCGCGTAGGCTGGGATTATTACGGATATTTCCCTCATAACTGGGCTTCAGACTACCGTTCACCCTTTGTGAATGGCCAATTTCCTGATAGACCATATGGAATTGAGGCATACCACCTGACACCTGATGTGCATAAAATCAAAGGGTTAAAATGTTCTGATTGTCATACAAAGGAACAGATCATGTATGGAGCCAAAGGCAAAGTTTGTAAAGACTGCCACGCTAACATAGACAACTCTCGGTTTCATAGTTCCAATATTTTACAAAAAATACGCTGTGAAGCCTGTCATGCCAAGTTTATCTCTAAGGATGATTTAAAGATCTGTAGTTTAGAATTCCAAGTCGAGGCGGAAAAGTGGGAAAATCTCATAGTTCAGGAATCAAAAGAAATTGAAGAGATTCTAACACAGGCCCTCCTTGGAGTTAAGGTTAATCCTATAATGAAGGATAAGTTCACTGAGAAACCGAAAGAAGGGCTTTGGCTCTGCTCACTGAGTGATCGAAATTTTTGGCAAATTAACTTTGGCATAGATGATAAAGGAAGGATATGTCTAACGCGAGAGGAGACCATTTATATAAAAAAGGGCAATATTGAGCTCAGGGGAGTTTTTAAAAATTGTAAACTACCTCACACCATTGGAAGAGGAGATTTAAATCGAGCCTTTTGGTTGATGAGGGAAAGAGGACTCAGATGAAGTATCCTCCTGTAAAACTAAATACAAAAGGCTTCAACAAATACCAGAGGGGTGAGCTTTGGTTTACGACAGAAGATTTAGAGATGGTTGAAAAGTTGAGGGAATCCCTCAGAGAGGGAGATTTAGTCTCCATCTACTCAAAGGATGGGCACTTTTTAGGACAGGGCTATATAAATCTCTCTGCTTATTATGCCCTCAAGGTGCTCACCACAGAGGCAACCCCAATCAATGAAGTCTTTTTTCAAAGGGCCTTCGATAGGGCTTTGAACTTTAGGAGAAAGATCTACCCTCACGAAAAGACCTTTCGCCTGATTTTCGCCGAAGGAGACTTTCTTCCTGGTTTAATAGTAGATATTTTCGAGAGAGTTGCCGTGATCCAGATTCATACCAGAGGGATGGAAAACCTAAGAGAGTTAATCATAAGAGCTCTCTTGAAAACTTATCCCTTAGAGAGCCTGATCTTCAAAAATGACTTTGACAAGAGAAAAGAGGAGAATCTACCGATGTATGTGGAATTTCACCTAAAGGATCCAGGTGAATTAATTCAGGTAACCCTTGATGAGATAAAATTTTTAGTGCCACTAAAAAAGGGGCAGAAAACTGGTCTGTTTCTCGATCAAAGAGAAAACTGGCGATATGTCAGTAAAATCACCTCTGATTTAACCGTGGTAGATGCCTTTTCTTACCTGGGTTCCTTCTCCCACTATTCACTAAAAGGGGGAGCAAAAAGGTCATTCCTTATGGAAAGGTCTGCCTATGCCATTGATTTAGCCTTAGAAATTGCCAAATTAAATGGTTGGGATGACAAAGTTATTCCTGTAGAAGGAGATGTTTTAAAACTGCTAAAAAGTCCACCGGTAGATGGAGATCTCTTAGTCATCGACCCACCAGCCTTCATAAAGAGTAGACGAGATATCGAAAAAGGAATAAGAAGATACAGAGAGCTATTTTATTATGCAATAAGTTTTTTCAGAAACAAAAGGGGCTATCTTTCCCTTTTTTCCTGTTCCCATTTTTTAAGCCTTGCGGATATGAAAAACCTTATCATCGAGATCCTGAAGAAGGAAAAGATCAGCAGTAGGTTATTTCACACCTTTTGTCAAGCACCAGATCATCCAATAAATCCCTCTGTAAAGGAGACTGAGTATTTGAAAGGCTTAGCAGTAGAGATCAATTCACTGAGGGATTTCTGCTGATTTCACCTCCTCAACCCTAAGGGCAACTCCCTCAAGATAAACCCTATTTGGTTCTAAAAAGTTATAAAAGAAAAGATATGTGTTTAATTTTATCTCAGGATTGATATAAAAAAGAGCCTCTTTGATAAAGGTATCTTTGGTCAAGTAATTTTTCAGAAAAAAGCCCTCCTCTCTTATATCCCTCTCCATGAGATTCCATGGCTCAATACTACCCCTCTTGATAGAACCAATGAACTTATAATCCCTTAACAAGATAAGTTTTCTCTCTGTGGGCGAGGACACTCTGTAAATCAAACCCTTTGAAAAAATAAATTCTTTAAAGTAAAAGTCTTTTTTCTTAAAAGAAACAATATTAGAATAATTTATATGAGAAATTACATCAAAAATTTTGACTTTAATTGCTAAATCTAAGATATTATGTTTATTAAGAATGAAATTTTCTGCGGTAATATAGTTCCAAAATCTTTCCTTGGTTACTTCTAATAGGTAGGTGAGTTTTCGATGGCTTGTCTCTAAATTTTCCAATTCTCTTCTCAAAGTCTTTCTTGAAAGCCTTTCCAAATAGAGTTTCTTGTGTTGCTGAAACCTCTGGGGATCTTTATCGTAGTCAATGTTCTCATAGGCCAAATTTAATTCCATGGCTTTCTTTGGATCCCCTCCCCTATCTGGATGATATCTCATCTGAAGCACTCTATAGATACTCCTTATAATCTTAAAGAGAGTTTCGTCATCACATTCCTTAATGAACTGTGGAGTTAGTCCAAAGTACTCAAAGGGGTTTCTCTTTGTTTTCTTCATTAATTCGTATAGTTAGGCAATAATTTCAAAGCCATTTTTTAAAAAGTGTTCCACAAAAAGGCTAAGCCTCCTTCTTTGCGATTTCATGATACCCTCAGGTCGTTTGTTTGTAAACCATCCAATTTCATCGCTTATAAAGTGTAAAGCTATACCGGTAATCCTGTAGAATTCCAATATTCCGTAGTAGGCAGAGGTTTCCATATCTAAGGCCTCAATATCTATCTTGTTTTTTTTTAGTGCCTCAATTCTCCTCTTGATGTGTTCGATCCTCCAGGGAGCATCAGCTGTTAGAATTGTGCCTACTTTAAAGGGTATTTTAAACCTACGAAGTAGTTCCTTTGTATTTGTGAAAATATGGTTGTTGACTTCAAAAATGTCTTTGTTTTCAAAGTAAAATTTGGTTGTCCCTTCCAAACTAATAGCCTTATTCGGAATTAATAGATCTCCTAATTTCAAATTGCCCTCCGGATTTTTTCCTGCCCAGCCTATTGCCAAAGTCTCTCTTAGTCCCTTTTCTCTGAGAAACTCTAAGAGCAAAGCTACCTTGGGAGATGAAAAGATTGGTCCAGCCAATACAACTCCTTGATCATCATACCTGAGATTTATGTCCAAAAGTCTTCCTTTGTGAGGATAAGTAAAGGTCTGAATGATGAAATGCCATTCAGGAAGGGTATGCAGTATTAAGAGCCTTTTAACTGTTTTGATTTTTGTCTCTGGGAGATACACTTATATTTAAACTTTAATGCTAAGCCTCATCTTCTTCAACCAAGTCTTCAAAGATATCCATACATTCTTTGATCAGACATTCCTTATCAGGAAAATGGCATGCTCCCTCTTTTCTCTGTGGAATCGGTCTCTCAGGCAGTTTTAAACTTTCAAGGGTTTCAATTGTTTTATTAATTAAGGACCTAAGAATTTCAGGCATTTCCTCTATATTACCAATCCCCATTTTAAAATCCTCGAACTCCTCTATCAACTCTTCAAAAACCTCCTTTCTTGATTTGCAAACAGAACACCTGTAGTCTCTCTCTTGATGTGCCAAAACACCTGCCATGAAATAAAAGGCCCTGATTTTGTTTATTAAAATTTTATCCTTATCCATAGACTTCCTCCCTCCCTACTTTACTTATATCATATCCTTAACTAAATATAAGACCTTTTCTATTTTCTTTCTCTTTTAGTGAATTTTTTCGCTTTATGAAGACTCCTTGAATGTTTTAAGCTGAATGGTTGGAACTTCAAGGCGAAAAAAGTTTAAGAGATTAATAAAGTCCCTGTTACAAAGAGGATTTTTTTGAAAGTAGAAGAGATGACTTTGACAGGCACAATCTGATGAGCCAAAGTGAGGAATTAAGCTATCCGCAATGTTAGACAGGCCATCTGCCACTTGGCACTCTAATCTACTTGAGGTGATAACCGGTATGATTTTTCTTAGGATTGCCCTTTCTAAAAGGTAGTCAACATGCCAGTGATGATTTTTTATAGAGCCCCTGTATCTCTTTAGTCTCTTGCTTAATCCGTTCATAGCTGATCCAACGTAGATGAAAAATCCCTTTGGAAAGAAGATCTCTCCTAATTTGCCAATCGCTATTACCTCATCCCGTGGCATCTCTACTAAAAGCATATATATACCTCGATCAGCGAATACAGAACGGAGATACTCTATAGGGATAGATAGAACCTTTACGTCAGCTATTGTTGACAGATCCTGAGCCAAGTTTATGGCTATTGCCCATATAGGAGACTCGTTATAGACCTTGAGAAAGGCCTCTGTGAAAGCCCTATCGATATGATAGGCAGGAAGAAAGTAGTTACAACTGTAGTTCATAACAACAAAGAGAAGCCCTGCCTTAACTCCTTTCTCTTTTAGCTCTAAAAGCTCATACAGATGTCTCGTTCCCCTTTGAGTCTCAGCATCTGGGAACATTGCTAATTCACTACCAAAAAGGGTGCATGTTTTTACCTCAAGATAAAAACTCTCTTTTGTGTCTCTGTCCTTTAACAGAAGATCGAATCTGCCCTGCCCTACATTAGGTTCTGTTCCCATCACTTGGTAGTTTGCCAAAAATGGAATTTTTTTCTCAGAGATCAGATTACTGACAAGTCTGTTTGTGAAATGCGTATGAAGAAGGACTGGATGAGAATCTTTTAAAGAGGCCATTACTGTAAACTCATATTTTGGACCTTTTGTCCTGGCTAAAAGGAGTAGGGTATCAGGTAAAAGTATCTCCCAAAGTCTTCCTGGATTGGGAAGATAGGCCAAAACTTCCTTTTCTTCATACCTGACCTTAACCACAAAGCGATTCACTCTTTCAAGAAAATAGGCTTTAAAGAGGTTCAATGGTTCTACCTTTTAAAAGGAGTGACTGTCCAGCGATAATGAAATATACCTCATCTGCAATTCCAGCCATCCTCTGATTTAGCCACCCAGCTTTATCTCTAAATAATCTACCTAGGGGACTCTCTGGGACGATACCAAGCCCAACTTCATTGGAAAGGATGATAAGCCATTTTTCCTCGGTTTCTTTAAAACTACTAATTTCTCTCTCGAGATCCTCTACTAATCTCTTTAGATTGTCTTTATCTTTCAATAATACATTTGATAACCACAAGGTTAAACAATCAATAAGAACGATAGTCCCTTTCTGATTGAGTTTGGACAAGACTAAGGAGAGATTTACTGGTTCCTCAATAGTTTGCCAAACATCTGAACGCTCCTTCCGGTGCCTGTAAATTCTCTCTTTCATCTCCTCATCCAAGGCCTCTGCTGTTGCCACATAATAGTGTTTGTTGAATCCCCTGAGATTTTCTCCATACCTCAAAGCCCAGCTTGACTTTCCACTCCTTGCACCACCTAGCACAAAGGTTATCACCATCCCCTCCAGAGCTTAACAAGAACCCTTTCAAGCCGGTTGATCAATATCTTGTAAAGCCCTCCATAACTCTTCACATTTTTCCCAAAAAGTAAAACAGTATCCTCTAAGATTCCAATGGATCCGTTAACTCTGAAGAGTTCATACTCTCTCCTTATGGTATCTAAAACCTGAAGGCTAAAAGTCTCAATATCATGCGTTAACTCAATTAGTTCTTCTATGAACTCAATAGATAATCTTTCTTTACTTAGTAACGTAACTATTTCATGGAATGCAAAAAATAGGTTCAACAATTCTAAACCACGAATACCCCTTTTCCACTGATAGAAATAATTACCACGTGGAGTTAGGAGAAAATTTCTATTGGCATACATCACAAGATCTTTTGTCTTTTGAAAAAGCGTGTTATAGCTTCTAAGCAAGGAAATCTGTTCTCTTGATTGAACCCTGTTTTTATCAAATTTTTTGATCACATACTCTTTACCATTCGGACAAAGATAGTAATCTCTGAGATTTTGAAGGACCTTTAATCCCTCCTTTGAAAGGGGGGTGTCAAAGTGGATCAGGGAGAGCAAGACCTTTCCTTTTCCTAAAGGCACCTCAATTAAGAGGGGCGTGCCTATCATTTTGTCAGGATTCAGAGATATTCCATAGAGCTTTTCAAATTGCGCTAAATTTTCCCAGTGATCCCCAAGACAGAGATCTGAGACAAAGGCCTCTGATAGAGCTTTGTTAAAGCTTCCCAGGACTTTGGCAGATGGGTCCTCTATTTCCAACTTTGGTGGAAACCAAAGGTAAAACTTGGCTTTTTTTATACCTTTAAAAAGTGGATGTGATCTATCTAAGGCTACCTCGCAGGGACCGCTATAACTTGGTACTCTCTCCCTTGATCTACCTATCTGCACAAGACCCAAAGCCTCTTTACAGGCAAGACTTGCACCCCCACAGATACCTAAATAGAGACCTCCCCCTTCTATAAAGTCCCTTATACCTTTCCTTGCCCTCTCATCAAGGGATTCAAGCTTATTTTTAGACCAGCCTCCAGGCACAAAAAGTGCACGGCATCTATAGAGAAGATCTTCCGTCAGGTCCTCAGAGAGAATAACTTCAAAAGGAATCCCAGATCGTTTAAGAGCCTTGTAGGCCCAGATCCCCCATAGGTGGGAATCATTCATTAATAGAGCTAAACTCATATTGTCCTGCATACTTATTCTGATATCCTCTGAGAGTAACGATATATTTTCCCAAAGTCCTTGTTTTATCTCCACCGATTATCACGAGGCTATTCATGCTGACTTTTTCCACAGGGAAATCTTGCAAGTTGGAAATTATTATCTCCTCATCTTCTCTTGTGGCAGAATTTACAATGGCACAGAGGGAATTTAGGGGCCTTTTCTTTCTTAATATTTCCAAGGCCATCTCTAAAGGATTAACTCTTGTCTTACTTTTTGGATTGTAGATTACTATTGGAATATCCATTTCTGCCAATTTCAAGAGCCTCTTTTCGATTACCGATAGAGGTGTTAGACGGTCAGAGAGACTAATAACGGCAAAGTCGTTCACTAAGGGAGCCCCAAGAAGGGCATTTACTGCGTTTAAGGCAGAGATGCCTGGAATTATCTCTACCTCTAAATCCAATTTGTTTTTTTCCAAAATTTCCAGGAGAAGACCAGAAAGACCATATATTCCTGGATCTCCACCACTAACCAAAGCCGTATCCTTACCAGACAGGGCTAACTCTATAGCCTTTTTTACTCTTTTGACCTCTTCAGTCATGGAAAAGATGTGGACCTCTTTTCCCTTGATTAAATCTTCTATCAATCTAATATAAGTTCTATAACCAACTACAGCTTCAACTGAACTCAAAACCCTTAGAGCCTTAATAGTGAGATACTTCGTATCACCTGGTCCAATTCCTACCATATAGAGCTTTCCCTTCTTTGTTGAGCTTTCTGCAGCAACAGCTATGGTAAAATCTTTGTAAACCCTTTTTGGAATGAGCAGATCTCCCTTGCTTGCAAGCCTTGCGCTTGCCTCAGAGACACTCCCTGTTCCCACAGCCTGCCTCACCCTTAAAGATGTAGTAACATCGGTAACTCTGGAGAGTTCATCCTTTGAAAAACTCTTGATCTGCCATCCCCACTTTAATGCTAAGTTATGCAAGGGCTCAAAGGAAGCTTTTTTGTCTATGGTGGCAACACCTTTGACACTTGAAATCTCTAAGTTAAAAACCTCAAGGGCCTTTAGAATTCTCTCTTCCAAGTCTTCCTGCTTAAGCCAGTTGTGAAAACCAATACCAATCCAAATTCTTTTGGGGATGAGAATCAACCTCTTCGATGAAGAATCTCTAAAGGGGGAAATTAGTATGTCAGCCTGTTCTTTTTCTGAGGTGACTTTCAGAAAATTAGGAAGATTTACTAATCTATGACCTTCAATATAGACGCTTAATTGCCTCTCCCTGTTTAATCTTGACATAACCTTAGCTAGGAGTTCCTTGTTCTTAACAACATATCCCTCCCTTTTTATCCACAGATCAAGGGCAGGAATATTCTTTATGTCTGAGGCAGTGGTGATCACAGGATTCGCCTCAAGGATGATGGCTAAGTCTTTCGCTATCCTGTTAGTCTCGGCATAGTGGCCTCCTAAGTAAGGGATAACATGCTTTCCTTCTTCATCGATCACAATGACTCCGGGATCCCTACCCTTCTCCTTTATAAAATCCTTACAAAGTCTTGCCACTATCCCTAAAGCCATAACGAAGATTATGATATTTCCCTCCTTCCATATATCCCTTAACCTCTCCGATAGATTCGAACCGTAGGGGATGTAGTTTAGCTTCCCCAAATAACCCTCAATAGCCCTGCCAATTTTCTGGGCATTTTCTGATAGATATACAAAGAAACTTTCTTTACTTTTTTCCATAAAGATATGATCTTTTGTAATAACTTTTATTTGTTAGTTTTAAGATTTCTCCCACAACTATTAAAGCAGTTTTTTTTATTTTTTCTCTTTCCATTGTTTGAGCTAGGTTTTCAAGGGAGCAGAAAAGGACCTTTTCCTCTGGATGGGATAAACGATATAGTATGGCAACTGGAGTGGTCTTAGGTAAAACCTTCATTAGAGTATTTGCCAAATCCTCGGCTAAACCTGAACTAAGAAAGAAAACCAAGGTAGATCGACTCTGAGCAAAGCAGCGGATCTCCTCCTCTTCAGCGCCACCAGTTTTACCCTTTAAACGAGTCAATATTAGCGTGTTAGAAAGCTCAGGATAGGTGAACTCGATCCCCAAGCGAGAGGCAGCTAAAAAGGCTGAACTTATACCTGGAACTATCTCGTAAGAAATTCCATTATCTCTCATGATCTCAATATGTTCCATAATTGAGCTATAGAGTGAAGGATCACCGCTAACCAAACGGGCAACAGTGTGCCCTTGCGATAAATTGTCCATTATGACGCTCAGAATCTCTTCCAAATTTTTTCCAAAGGCATCGAAAAAATTCGCCTTCTTGTTTATCTTTTTAAGATAATTTAACATTTCAGAGGAAATAAGACTTCCTGGATAAATGACACACTTTGCTCTTTTCAAGATCTTCAAGGCTTTTAGAGTTAATAACTGGGGATCACCGGGGCCTATCCCTACAAAGTAAACTTTATTCATTATCTCTTCCTCTTCAAAATAGCCAAAGTGAAGTAATCTAAATCATCATTTAAAAGTTCCTGAGGATTACGCCAAAGTCTCTCCTCACGGAGGGAAACTCTATTTCCAAGAAAGACTTCGAAATTGTTCTTTTTAGCAAACTCCTGAATTTGTGCCATAAACTTATGACATTTAAAGACAACTATGCAATTAAGGTTTGTATAGCATTTTTGATTCTTAACAAGCCTTTCTCCAACGGTAATGATAACCTCTTCATCACCTAGAGTAAGGGGGCATAAAAATTTGGCTGAAGCTGTTGAAAAGGCACTAATACCGGAAACAACCTCGATTTCAACGCCTTGAGCTAAAAGAAAATCCTTAAGATAATAGGAGGTGGAATAAAAGGCAGGATCACCCAAAGTTATGAAAGCCCCAAGGTTTGTCTCCCTTAGGTGATAAACTATTTTATCAGAAAGGTTTTTCCAGTGTTCCAAAAGATCTCTTTCTTTTTTCATAGGAAAATAAAGTTCAATCAAAGATTTATCCTTTAAATCTAATAATTTTTCTAAAATCGATAGGGCTAAGGCCTCTTTACCTCCTGTGGGGTAAAAGATAAGGGTGATTTCTTTAAGAAGGTTATAGGCCTTGTAAGTTATAAGTTCAGGATCGCCTGGACCGATGCCCAAGATATAGAGTTTCATGGTGTAGTATGCGCCTTTAGAGTGTTATAGATCTCCTTTAGAAAGGAAACATATTCCCTTTTTCTCTGGGAAATCTCATCCAAAGCTTCTTCCATTTTGGCAGTGAATTGGTAATCAATGAAGGGAGAAGCCCTTTTTTTTAAGAAGGATACCACCTCTCTTCCAAGGTTAGTTGGTTTAAGATATTTTCCCTCCTTGGTTATGTATTCTCTTGCAAAAAGAATGTCAAGCATGTTAGCATAAGTTGATGGACGACCAATTCCAAGAGATTCCATCTTCATGATTAAACTCTGAGGGGTATATCTCTCAGGAGGTTTGGTCTCATGTTCTTCAATTCTGTAAGTAATGACCTTATAGGTTTCTCCAGAGGGAGGCTCTGATAACTCACTTGATCTTTTTTCCTTTGGTAAAAGCCTCAAAAAACCATCAAAGATCATCCTTTTCTCTCTAATGACCAAATAATATGAAGGGGGCATCTTTTCTCCACTAAAGAGGTATCTTTTCTCCTCAAATTCAGCTGGACTCATAAGTGAGGCTAAGAAGGTTTGCCAAATGAGTTGATATAGAGCCCTTTCCTTTGAGCTTAAGCCATATGGTTCCCTGGTAATATCTGTTGGCCTTATGCACTCATGTGCATCCTGCACAAAGGCTGATTTTTTGCTAACTCTATCTTTTCCAAGGTATTCTTTTCCAAAGACCTTTTCAAGGTAAGACCTTGCATTTTTTTTTGCAAGGGGGCTTACTCTAACTGAGTCGGTGCGCATATAGGTGATATGTCCCTTTTCATAGAGTGATTGAGCCAATTTCATGGTTTCCTTAGGAGTTAAGCCTAACTGTTTACCAGAAGCCTCAATTAAAGTGGAGGTCTTCAAGGGAAAAGGTGGGTATTCTTTCAGCTTTTTAGTTTCTATGTTTTCTATCCAAAGAGATTCATTTTGCAGATATTTTTTATAAAAATTTATCAACTCCTCTTTGTCTTCGCTTTTAAAAAGCTCTTTTTTATGGTAGAGTTCAAGGTCATATTCTCTGCAAGAAGAGTCCACTACTTTCACTTTTAGAGAATATCTCTTCTTAGGGGTGAAGGTTTCAATTTCCTCCTCCCTTTCCACTATTAATCTTAAGGCTGGGCTTTGGACTCTACCTGCAGAAAGGGCCCTTCTGAAATTTTTAGACAGATAGGGAGATAGAAGATAGCCTACCAGCCTGTCAAGGACTCTTCTTGCCTTCCAGGAAATGTAGAGATCCATGTCTATTTGACGAGGGGTCTTTAGGGCTCTTTTCACCCCAAGGGCAGTAATCTCCTGTAGATCAATTCTGTAAAAATGGAGACTGGTTTGTGAATCCTTTAATAATTCATAGAGATGAAAACTTATGGCTTCGCCTTCCCTGTCAGGATCCGTTGCCAAATAGACTTCTCTAACCCTTTTCATTAACAAACTCAATTCTTTGATAAGGGCTCGTTTTTGAGATAAGAGAACTAGCTTAGGCTCAAAGTTTTCTAGATCAACCCCTAAGCTTTTAAAGGGAAGTTCTTTAATATGGCCAAGGGTTGCCACAAAGGAAAAGGAATCTCCCAAAGATTTGGTAATTTTAGATATAGTTTTAATCTTCGTTGGTGACTCAACAATAAAAAGTTTCATTATTATATAGTGTCATTAAATCTTTATATCAAATCCCATAGTTTAAAATTTCTTACACTGAGGTATAGAGAATAAAGGATAGAAAGATATCCATTTGAGTGATAAAAGTAGAGTTTTTCCGGAGAGAGTTTTCTTAATCTCTCTATATTAACTATTAGGGCATTCTTGAAAACACAACTTCCGTATTTTGACTTAAAGGTGAGTTCAGAGATTAATTCCAGACACTGAGTCTGGAAAACCTCTTGGGAGAAATCTAAGGCCTTCTGCAAATCGAGTGCTAAATCCGTTAGCTTTTTTTTAACCTCCTGAAAATAGGAACTTTCCTCACCACTTTCCTCAAAGATTCTAAAACCCTCTTCTTGGCATTGACTCTCATCTAAAATCACAAGCCATTCTTCCTGTCCCTCTGAATCCTCTTTTTTTATCACGCTAAAGGGGTAATTTAAAATCAGGTTTGGAATGATGTCCACCTTAAACCTTTGCTCTACATCAAGATATACATTTCTACCATTGGTCCCCAAGACCGCAAAGGGAAAAATCTGACCCCTTTGGGTCCCGAATAATACCGGATAATACATGGAGACTCCCAAGAGTTCGGAAAAGCCTAAAGGTGTTATTTCAAGAGCTTGGGAAAATTCAAAATTTGTAGGAGGCATAACCCTTAGCTCCCGATGTAACTGGGCATCAACTAAAATAGGTTTTTTCATGGCTCTAAAGTGGTCAAACATTTTGTTCCTCCTGGAGATGTTTTAATTATGAGAGGTATTTTTATTTTATCACAATTAGAAAGTTTCAAAAAGCTTTTTTTGCATAAGTTCAAGATATTTTTAGAGGGAAAAATGGGAAAAGTCGCCTTTGGGCTAAAGGTCATCAAATTTCATAACTCCTTTGGCAGAGAAGCCCCAGTCGAAGCTTCTCTAGTATCTGTAGAGTTACTATCGAGCAGGAGTGGGTGGGACTTTTGAAGTAAGTCTTGGGCTTAGGAATCTATCTCCTCTGCAGTGGATTTGTTATAAATTTAACGAGAATTCCCCTCAGTCTAAAATCCTATGGACTTATACAAAGAATTGACAGTAGTTTGAGCATAAGCTATAATAAACTTTAAAAAAGAAAAGGGGGAGTGCATGCCGAGAAAAGGCGAAAAGTGGATTCAGCATACCTGGGAGTTTGAAACTCAAGAGGATCCCTATGCAATTACTCATGCACCATCAGGAGAGGCTGTATGCCCTAAATGCAGGTCTGTTTTTAAAGATAAACGTTGGTTCATAGATGAGGAATTAGCAGGAGAACTTATGGAAGCAGAGAACGTGCCAAAGCTGCTTTGCCCTGGATGTAAAAAAGCCTTAGAAAAATATGCCATGGGATATCTCTTCCTCTCAGGTGATTTCTGGAAGTCACATCAAGAGGAAATCATGAAACTTATTAAAAATGAGTATGAAAAAGCAAGGGGACTTAATCCACTTCATCAAATAATCAGTATTTACGATGAAGGAGAGGTCACCGTTATAGAGACCACTACTGATCATTTGGCTGAACGTTTTGGTAGAGCTGTTTACAGGGCCTATAAGGGAGATTTAGAGTTCAAATGGTCCAAAGGGGAGAAATTGGTAAGAGTCTATTGGAAACGTGATTAGGTTATGGCTAAATACTTAGCCTTGGCCATAGACTTCAAAAAATTCACTCCTAGCATAATTGACACTGGAAAATTCTTAACAAACAGCGTTTACAAAGGTTCTTCTCTAATTCTCTTTCATATTATAGAGTATCTTCTCACACCACCAGCCTATCTTCTTCCATATCTTAATGTTGAAAAGGAAAGAATTGAAAAAGAGCTTAAAAGTATGACAGCAACTCTTCAAAAAGAGGGGTATGATGCTCAGGAAAAGGTCCTTTTGGGAGAGTTTTGGACAGCCTTAGACCATTTTGTAGATACATATCGCCCTGAATTAATTGTCCTTGGTTACGAACCACATTTCTTTAAGGTTCCCACAGCTGAAAAGATTCTGGAGCGCTTTGATTGGAACTACTTAGTGGTGAAAGGAAAACCATTAGTCCAACTAAAGAGAATCCTTTGTCCTTTTGATTTTTCTGAATCATCTTTTAAAGCTCTCAGATTATCAGCCCATTTTGCAAGAGAGAGCTCTGCAGAACTGATGATACTCCATGTAATAAGACCTCCTGATCTTGCTGACAAAACTGCTAGATTAAGATTTATATCAGAGAAAGAGAGAGAGATTAAAGAAGAATGGGAAACCATCCCCAAGGAAGATCTTTTAACTGACATAGAATCTCGTTTTGAAATCACCTTTGGAGATGAAGCTGATCTTATTTTAAATGAGATTTCCTCCAGAGAGATAGATCTGATTGTTATGGGTAAAAGGGGAAAGATTCTAAAGTCAGGGTTAGGATGGCTCTCTAAGGCAATATTAAAATCTGCTTCAATACCAGTTTTACTTGCAACGTCCTGAATATGGTCTTTTTAGAAGCAATCTTAGCCCTACTGATAATCCTAGCTTGCGCAGAGATTTTCACCAACGGAGTTGAGGTTTTTGGAGAGAAACTATCTCTCTCCCAAGCAGTTGTTGGTAGTATACTAGCAGCGGTTGGGACTGCCCTGCCTGAAACTATAATTCCCATCGTTGCCATATTATTATACAAAGGTGAGGCAGGTGCCCACATAGGTGTAGGTGCTATCTTAGGAGCACCTTTTATGTTAGTTACCGCTGGTTTATTTTTAGTCGGGCTAGGTGTCCTTATTACCCATCTACAGGGGAAGAGACCTTTACAGATTTATCTGGAGCCAGAAACTTTCAAAAGGGATTTCACCTTTTTTTTGATTAGTTACTCCTTAGCCATATTATTGCCTCTCATTTTACCAAAATCCACATTGATTATTACACTTCTTGCGATTTTTCTCTTAATAAACTATGGGATTTATCTATATTTAACCTTTAAATCAGAAAGTCTTGAGATAGAAGCCTATAAAGATCTATACCTAGAAAAACCCTTTCGTTGGTTAAATATAAAATTCTCAGATAAACCAATAGTTGTGCTTTCCATGATACAGGCAATTTTAGCCATCGTTATCATGGTAAAAGGAGCCCATCTTTTTGTCCATGCCTTAGAGACTTTATCCAAAAATTTTGGTCTCTCTCCGGTTCTCTTTGCCCTTATTGTAGCTCCGCTTGCCACGGAACTGCCTGAAAAATTTAACAGCCTTCTTTGGACATTAAGGGGCAAGGATGTTCTTGCCTTGGGAAATATGACAGGTGCAATGGTATTTCAATCAACCTTTCCTGTTAGTGTGGGATTACTTTTTACCGATTGGAGAATTGAAGGCTTAGCCCTCTTTTCTGCTCTAATTGCCCTTGGCTTGGGCTTCATATATGTGGTGTTCTTAAGCTTATTTAAAAGGCTCCCTGCCCTTCTCTTGATTCTGTCTGGTCTAGCTTACATATTCTATGTAATTACGGTTTTTGCCCTTAAATAATGCTTAGTTTTTATCTTCAATGGTTGAATCAACAACAGTTTCATGGCATTAAACCTGGCCTTGTTCGCATCATCAATCTTCTGAAAAAACTAGATAATCCCCATACTAGATATCCAACCATCCACATTGCTGGAACCAATGGTAAGGGTTCAACCTCAGCCATACTTAGCTACATACTAACTAACCATGGACTTAAAACAGGGCTCTATACCTCACCCCATCTCTTTTCCCTGAACGAACGCTTTAAGATTAATAACAAAGACATCACCGATGAGGAACTCTCTGAATTATTGAAAATAATTCACAGATATACGCCAAAAGAAAAGATCACCTACTTTGAAATTACCACTGCTCTTGCCTTTCTATACTTTTATCACAAAAAGGTTGACATAGCTGTCATAGAAACTGGCATGGGTGGAAGATTAGACGCAACCAACGTAATCAACCCACTTCTCTCAATCATCACCACCATTGGCTTTGATCACACCAAATACTTAGGGTCAACTCTTGAGAGGATTGCCTTCGAAAAGGCAGGTATAATCAAGAGAGGAAAGCCAGTGGTAATTGGCAATCTTCCCAAAGAGGCTCTATCTGTGGTCTTGGAGAGATCAAGATTGCTTCAAAGTAGAAGTTATCTCTATAACAGAGATTTTAGAATTGAAGAAGAGGGTGGCAAATGGAATTACTGGGGTGACAGAAATTTTAGGTCTTTAGAATTGTCCCTTAAAGGCTTTTACCAGGGGCACAATTTAGCCTTAGCCTTAAAGGCTTCAGAGATCTGTGCTGAGCAAGAAATCTTTAATATAGAGGAAAACCTACTCAGAGAGGCATTAGCCAGTGTGAAGTGGGAGGGAAGATTTAAGAGAATTGACGCTTATAATAGGAGCTTTATCTTAGATGGTGCCCATAATCTTGAGGGAGTGAAAATTTTAAAGGATTCTCTCCTTCGAGAGGGGTTTACTTCCTTTCTCCTGATCTTTGGAGCAACCAATGAAGATGGAGATAAGCCCTTAAAGATCATCCTTGAAGAACTAGCATCTTTGGCTACAGAAATATATCTCTGTGAATTTTCCTCCCCACGAAAGGTGGTATCAATTAATGAGTGGCTTGAGATCTTAAAGGGAGATCCTCTGCTTTCTAAAGTTTCCCTGTATAGAGACCCACAAAGAGCTCTCTCGGAGGCCGTGAAGAATTCCAATCACAAGATAGTCATCACTGGCTCACTCTATTTCCTATCTGAAGTGATCAAAAGAGGACAAAGCCTTGGATTATGGACTTAGAAGAGAGACTTACACCTGAACAAAGGGAGATCGTTGAGACTAATAAAGACATTTTAGTTCTTGCAGGACCAGGTTGTGGTAAAACTGCAACCCTTATTCATAAAATCAAAAGGCTAATTGAACAGGGCAAGCCACCAGAAAAAATCCTTCTACTATCCTTTTCTCTCAAAACCAGTACTGAACTAAAGGAAAAGATTGTCAAGGCTGGATTTAAAGGTATAAGAGTTGATACCTTTCATGGATTAGCCTATGACCTCTGGAGAGAATATCATCAAAGGGAACCAAAATTGGTTGACGAGAGAGAGTCAAAGCTCATCCTAAAAAGGCTCTTCCCCAAAGATAAGGAAGCCCTTAAAGATCCTCAAAAGAGGAGGATTTTTTACGATTATCTGGAAAAATCTGGGCTTTTAGATTTTGACACTCTCCTCCTTAAGGCCTCTCAAATTCCCCTATCCTATCGTGGCTTCTATATCTTTATTGATGAATTTCAGGATATATCGCCTGATATGTTAGAGTTTATTAAGTCTTTGAGAGAGGCAACTTTCTATCTCTTCGGAGATCCAAATCAATCAATCTATGGTTTCAGAGGGGTAGACTTAAGAACTATCAAAACCTTTTTGGACTCCTACAAACCAAATATTAAGTTATTAACTTTATCTAATAGTTTTCGTTGTCCTGAGGAGATCCTCAAAGTGGCCTCCGCCTTTCAGTGTTCACCCTGGAAAATAGAGGGCTTTAGGAGCTTGAAAAAGGGTGGATGTGTGATGGGATATAGTTTTGATAATGAAAAGGAGGAGGCCACTTATTTAAAAAGATCAGTCTTGAACCTGTTAGGAGGCCTAGGATTAGAGCAAAGCTCACATCAATCTATCTCACCAAAGGATATCTTCATCTTAGCAAGGGTGAAAAGGGTTTTCGAATTGGTGCACAGTGAATTTTCAAAGGAGGGGATTCCTGTAGCCTTACCAGAGGATAAAGCCATACAGTTGAAGGGGGAAATCTTCTCTCTTGTTGACAATCTCCTTCACAATAGACGTTCCTTTGAACAATCTCTTAAGGAGGCTTCTTCCTCACTGAAAAGTCTTGTTAAAAACTGGATGGAACTCTTTGATCATGATTATGATAAAATGATTGCACATCTTAAAAAGATTGATCTTTCAGACTTGGTTTTTCCGCAGGTAGAAGGTGTGAATTTCCTAAGTATCCACTCAGCCAAAGGGTTAGAGGCTGAGGTGGTGTTTCTCGTTGGTGCCGAAGAGGGACTTATTCCTCTGACATTGTTCTCAGATACGAGCTTTGAGGAAGAAAGGAGGGTGCTCTATGTGGCTTTAACCAGAACCAAGAGAGACTTTTACTTTTCAGCAGTAAAAGGTAGAAAGGTATTCAACAGAGTTCTTGACAAAGGTTTGTCGAACTGGCTCAAAGATCTTCCCCACAGAGAGATAAAAAGAAAGGCTTCCTCTGTTAAACAGACCAGTCTATTCTAAAGCTACTCCTTGAATTCAAAACCTTCCTTTTGAGCTAGTTGTCTCATCTTAACCAAAGCCTTCTTTTCAATCTGTCTAATTCTCTCACGAGAAACCTTAAAGATGTAACCAATTTCCTCCAGAGTGTAGCCCTCGTACTCACCTAATCCAAATCTCATACGTATGATCTTTTCCTCTCTGGGAGAGAGTGTAGAGAGAAACTTTTTGATTTTATCAGAGATATCCCTTTTTCTTGTCTTTTCATAGGGAGAGGGACTCTTTTTGTTTTCAATGAAGTTACCTAAGGTACTTTCCTCGTCGCCAACTGGAGTCTCAAGGGAAACCGGATCCTTGGCCGTTTCAAAAATAACCAATATCTTTTCATATGGTACATTGGTTCTTTCCGCTAATTCTTCTGGAGATGGTTCTCTACCTAATTCTTTAGAGAGTTCATAAAAGGTCTTGAAGACATGATTTCTCAATTCAAGAAAGTGAACAGGTAATCTGATAGTTCTGGTTTTATCAAGAATAGCTCTGGTAATGGATTGTCTAATCCACCAAGAGGCATATGTGCTGAACTTATTTCCCTTTCTGTAATCAAAGCGATATACCGCACGCATGAGACCTAGGTTTCCTTCTTGAATGAGATCTGCAAGGCTCAATCCTTGACGCATGTACTTTTTGGCTATAGAAACCACTAATCTTAGATTGGCTTTTACCATCTCATCTTTGGCTATTTCGATTTGATGTATATATTTCTTTAGTTCTATACAAAAATTTCGAACCCTTTTATCACTCTTGTATTTTTCATTACATCCTTTGTATAAATTTTCAAAATAATTCACATAACTCTTTTTTGGTTTAAAGTTGGGATCCTTCTTTTTCCATATTTCAATAATGGTTTTAGCTTCGGCAATTTCCGGAAGATTTAACTTGACTTCCATTATGAGATTAACTATGGCTTCAAAGCCCTCTCTAATTCTCCTAGAGAGTTCCTCTTCTTTTTCAGGGGTTAAAAGTTCATATTTGCCCATCTCTTTGAGATATATAGATAGTAACTCTTCTGTGGTTGGCTCAGAAATGTTCTCTTCTTCCTCAAGCTCTCCCTCTCCAAATATGGTGAGTTCCTTCATCTTGTCTTGAACTCTCTTTTCAATGAACTCCTCTCTTTCATAAGGATCCATTTCCTTTAACTCAATCCTATAGGTCTCTAATAGATCAAAAATCTCCTCCATTTTATCAGGATCATTGTATTCCTCTGGCAGGAGGCTGTTAAGTACGTCATAGGTGAGTTGACCAGACTTTCCGAGTTCAAGAATTTTGTCCTGTAATTCTTTAGTTACCATCTCTTTTAAAATCCCCTCCCTTAGAAAATAGCTCTAAACTGTACATCCAATAATTGGTCTACAAAAAAAATAAAGCACCAATCTAACGGATTCAATCATTTTAAAATTAAAAACATCCTTTCAAATACAGATGATTTTTAAAAGTTTATTAAATTTTTCAAGTTCTAAAAACAACAATGAAATCAAAAGAATTTGTTGTTTATAGAAAAATTAAAAGGAAAAAGTTCATTTTTAAATTTTTTTGTAATTTTTCTTTAAATTTCTATTTTTCAATGGTAGAATTTTAAAAGATAAAGTTTAAAAATTTTTTGTCAAGACTTTGTGACTCTATTTTCCCACAGTTGCCAAGTAAATTACTCTTTCCTCGTTTCCATCTAAATCCAGAAACTCGGTAACTTCTTCATCCAAAAAGGCTCCAACAGGGCAGGCCTTAAATCCAAGAGCCACAGCAGTTAATAGCAGGTTTTGAGATATATGGGCAACATCCATAAATATGTATCTCAATCCCCTCTCTCCGTATTTTGCCATAGTGCGTCTAAAGACAGCACTCCACAAGAATACTACACTAGCAGATTCAAAAAAGGCCTGTCCCAGGGCTAAATCTCTCAAGAGCTTACCAAAATTACCCTCTCTTAGTTTTTCTAAGGTGAAAGACCTAATTTCAAAATGATAAATACCTGGAGTGAGATCTTGAGCATAATTTACAGCAAGGTAGGTCTCAATAGGATACAAAGCTCCTGCAGATGGAGCAGTTCTCAGTAGATATGGTCCTGCTTTAGCAGTAACTCCCTGAACAGCAAAACAGAGTAAGGCTATCTCCTCTTTAGTAATCGGATAGCCTCTGTATTTTCTATCACTTCTCCTTGATCTTAGAATTTCAAAGAAATTTGGTGTTTCGGGAAATCTATTTAGAGGAAGTTCAATTCTTTCGGCCTGAGGATAGCTTTTGTAAGGAGATGTTGGCTCAATGTATATCTCCCGTAGTCCCAGAGTTTTAAAAGAGAGATCTGTCTTTTTTAAATATTGAAAGGCATAGGTTCTCTCAAGGCTCACTTGATTCCTCCTCCCCTTTCAAATCCTCAAAGAAGAGTAGTCCTTCATTGTATCATTTGGCAAGATTCATTTATCTTGATAATCTATCAAGGAACTATCCTTTTCAGCTCTTAATACTCTCTTTTTTAGATGAATTTGAATAGCGGTTATGGCTGATGGAGTTACTCCTGGAATTCTCAAGGCTTGCCCTAAGTTTTGAGGCTTCACTTTGCTTAGTTTTTCTCTTATCTCCGTTGAAAGCCCTGGAATTTCAAAGTAATCAATATCCTGGGGGAGTCTCATAGCCTCCAACTTTCTAAACTTCTCTGCCTCCTTCTCCTGTCTTTCAAGATAACCACTGTATTTAATTTCCCTTTCTACCTCTTCTAAGACATCTTCAGGAAACCTATGCACTTCCTCAATCAGGTCCTTTAATATCTGCCATTCCACTTCCGGTCTTCTCATAAGATCTATAAGCTTTTGTGGCTCCTTAAGAGGAGTGGATCCTATTTTTTCTAAATATGGATTAATGAAACTCGGTGATACCTTTATTTTCCCAACTACCTCCTGAAGTTCTTGAATTTTTTCTTTTCTATCGAGATAGATCTCCCATCTCTCATCATCAACCAATCCGATTTTTCTTCCAAGCTCAGTGAGCCTAAGGTCAGCATTATCCTCCCGTAGTAGCAATCTGTATTCAGCCCTGGAAGTAAACATCCTGTATGGTTCATCAGTTCCTTTGGTAACAAGATCATCTATGAGGACGCCAATGTAAGCCCGAGAACGATCCAATATGAATGGCTCTTCTTCTCTGGATTTGAGAACAGCGTTTATTCCAGCGATCAAGCCCTGGGCTGCAGCCTCTTCGTAGCCAGTGGTTCCGTTGATTTGACCTGCTAAGAACAGTCCCTCAATGAGTTTGGTTTCTAGAGTGGGGTTTAGTTGATCGGGATACACAAAATCGTATTCAATCCCATAGCCAGGCCTTAGAATTACTGCCTTTTCCAATCCTGGGATACTACGGACCATCTCTATTTGAACATCCACAGGCAGACTATTGCTAATGCCATTGGGATAAACTTCTACAGTTTCAAGGCCCTCTGGTTCAAGATAAACCTGGTGACGCTCTTTGTCTGCAAAACGAAAGATTTTATCTTCGATGGAGGGACAATATCGAACACCTCGAGCTTTGATTTTGCCTGTAAACAAAGGAGAACGATCTAAAGCCTTTCTGATTATTTCGTGAGTTTCAGAGGTAGTGTAAGTGATAAAGCAGGGCACCTGTGGCAAGGGTGGTCTTTTACCACGATTTTTAAAGGAAAAAAGGGGCACAGGATAATCTCCCCACTGAAGATCACATTTACTGTAATCAATAGTTCTCCCATCAAGCCTTGGACAGGTTCCTGTTTTAAATCTTCCTAAATTAAATCCCAATTCTTTCAAATGATCTGATAGTCTGTTTGAAGGAGGATCTCCTAGTCTTCCTGCTGGAAAGGATTCGAGACCAATATGAATTAGTCCTTTGAGAAAAGTTCCTGTGGCGATGACAACGGCTTTTGCTCCGTATTCCTCACCTGTGCGAGTTCTAACACCATAGATCTTTCTATCTTTAACAATTAGCCCAGAGACAGAGTTTTGCCTGATATAGAGGTTAGGCGTTCTCTCTAAAAGTCTCTTCATTCGTTCCTGATAGCGGAATCGGTCTGCCTGGGCTCTGGTTGCTCTTACCGCAGGGCCTTTCTTGGTATTAAGCTTTCTAAATTGAATACCTGTCTCATCTATAGCAAGGGCCATTTCTCCACCAAGGGCATCTATTTCCTTCACCAAATGTCCCTTTCCTATGCCTCCTATGGAGGGATTACAGCTCATGGCACCAATGCGTTCTAAATTAAGAGTTATAAGGAGAGTCTTACATCCAAGACGTGCGGATGCAAGAGCAGCCTCTATCCCTGCATGTCCTGCACCAACAACTATAACATCAAAAGACTCTAAAAAGCGCATAATTTTATTTTAAATCAAATTTTGAATAAAAAAAGTTAGTGGGAGGAGACAAGAGTCCCCTACCCCACTTTTTAGAATGAGCTCAAAGTGAAGCTAAATTCCTATCCTAAAATGGCTCTTAGGTCTTCATCTGGGGTAGATATGGGCTTAAGGTTATAGGTTTCTGCAATAAAGCTTTCCACATTTTTACTTAAAAAGGCTGGCATACTCGGCCCAAGTCTCATATTTTTCAAACCCAAATACAGAAGGGTTAAGAATATGGCCACAGCCTTTTGTTCATACCAAGAGAGAATTAAAGAAAGAGGTAACTGGTTTACCTCCACATTAAAGGCCTTAGCCAAAGCTACTGCTATTTGAATAGCTGAATAGGCATCATTGCACTGTCCAATATCCAGTAATCTTGGTATCCCCTCAATATTTCCCAAATCTTTATCAAAAAATCTAAACTTGCCACAGGCAAGGGTTAAAACCACACAATCCTGAGGGACCTTTTCCACAAATTCGGTGTAATAATTTCTAACTGGTTTAGCTCCATCACAGCCTCCTACGAGGAAAAAGTGTCTTATTTTCCCAGCCTTTACAAGTTCAACCACTTTTCCTGCTACAGACAATACCGCTTCATGGGCAAAGCCCGTTAAAATTTCTTTTCCTTTAATATCATCTTTAAACCCTTCCATCTCGAGGGCCATTTGGATAACTGGAGAAAAATCCTCTTCCGTTAGGTGTTTGACTCCAGGATACCCAACGGGCCCCATTGTGAAAACCCTCTCCTTATAGGATTCCTTTGGGGGCATAAGACAATTGGTGGTGAATACAATCGGTCCTGGGAAGGCTTCGAATTCCTTCTGCTGATTCTGCCAAGCTGTTCCATAATGTCCATATAAATGGGGAAACTTCTTCAGTTCTGGATACCCATGAGCAGGAAGCATTTCTCCGTGGGTGTAAACATAAATACCCTTGCCTTCTGTTTGCTTTAAAAGCTCATACAAATCCTTTAAGTCATGTCCGGAGATTAAAATAGCCTTTCCTGCCTTTGCCCCTAAGGAAACTTTTGTAGGTTTGGGATGTCCCAAGGTCTCTGTATGTGCCTTATCTAAGGTCTCCATGGTTAATAGATTGATTCTACCAGTCTCCAAAGCTCTTTCTACCCAAGTTCTTAGATCTGAGGTTTTATCTTTAAAGATACTAACTAAAAGCTCTTTGAATACCCTGTAGACCTCTTCATTTCTGAAACCCAATTTTTCAGCATGATAGGCATAGGCAGAAATCCCCTTTAATCCGTAAAGTATGGTTAGTTTAAGACTGGCAATATCCTCTCCTTCCTCTTTCATAATAGTAGGCTCAATTTCCCTTTCTTCTGCCTGTTTAATTAAGTCCTCTAAACTGCCTGCTGGTTTAAAATGACTCCAAGGGGAGTCAACATCAACCTTAGCTTCAAGCTTAAGTTCATCTCTTAAACTAACTACTTTTACTATATAATCTCTAATTCTCTCTGGATCAAAGTTGACATTGGTTAGGGTTGAAAAAACTGCTTCCATTAGAAGGGAATTTACATCTTCTCTTTTCACACCTTTCTTTTCAGCTTCCATAGATACTTCAGAAAGGCCTGCGCAGGCGTAGATCAAAAGATCCTGAAGCACATCAGTTTCATGAGTTTTTCCACAAACACCTCTGATTGTGCAGGCAAAACCTTTAGCTGTTTGTTCACATTGGTTACAAAACATATGCCAAACCTCCTATTAGTTTTTTTAAAATCTAAGTTAAACCCTCTTTAATAAAAAAACCTTGATCTAAGTCAAAAAATTAAAAAAAACAAAAATGAATCCGTTCAAAGAGTAAAGGGAGAACGTTCGCTAAGAAAAGATAATTACCAAAAGGAAGAAACTATCCTCTAAACTTACTCACTTTTCACTTACTTTTTTTTCGAGAGGAAATTAAGTATAAGAGACTTTTAACACCTTTAAAAAGGAGGGCTAAAACTGAGAGCAGTATTTGGTAAAAGATATAGGCAATAGCCCCATAGAAGAAGACAGCAAAGACAATAGCTTGGACAATGAGTCCTATAACAAGCACTGCAACGAGAAGCCCCAGGATTGAGCTCATAAGAGCGCTTTTTAACTTAGCTGGTGAGTAAGCCCTAAATACTCTTTATGCTTAAAGATTTTTCGTTTTCAAATTGCACTTTAATAAATTACAACAATGATTCGTAATCTGGAACTATCTCTTTGTAAGAGCAAGGAAAAACCCTTCAAAGTTTAGCTTTTGAGGTATACTTCTCTTAAGTGCTCGGGCAAAAGCTCTGCAGGATATTTTTTCTCCGCAATCAAATCCAAATACCACCACCAACGCTTAAGAGGTGGATTTTCTTCATCCCTATCCATAGGGGGGTCAGCTTGCACCTCAATCGCCCTTCTTATAGCTTCTGCATCAAGCTCCTTTACCTCAGGTAAATCACCTAACCCCAACTCT
>JANXDB010000057.1 GCA_025060015.1 Caldimicrobium sp.
ACGCTCAAAGATAGATTTGCCATAACCTTTGGAATGCCAGGAGTAGGTCCTGACATGAGGCCAATTTATGTGGGACCTCAAGCCAAACTTAATCTTAACAATGCCACACTAATAGCAAGAATGGATAGTAGAAATCTGCAATATGGCACTCCTTACTATTTGATACAGAAGGCACAAAACGGCACTGTGACCGGTGTGTGGGGTCGTCTTGAGAGAGGCTACGCTAATCCTGCCATCGTAGTTTCTTGGTATAATCCTGCAGAACTCGGAGAAAACTCGGCGATTGTCTTTAGTTATGCTTCGGTTGAGATGCCCTTAGCTTTGGGAGCAGCTACTGGTGGGTCCGCTGGAACACCATTTGTCGTCAGCAACATTGGTGGGTTCAACAGTCAAGGTAATCCATACAGTCCCTCTAACATTGGATTCTTTATGATTACTGAAAGTGACGATTCACCTATTATGATTGCTTCATCTGGATTAAGTGGAAGTGATGCTGGATTTAATCTGATGATGACTGGAACTAAGTATCACAACGGATTTTGGATGATGCCCATAAACACAAAGGTTAAGGCCAAGGATCTCGGATTTGACAGTGACAGTGCTGGATTTGCGATGGGTTTGAGCGGCAGGCTCTCTAAATCTTCTCATGGAGGGTTATACGTTGGATATCTCAGAAATAATTTAGACTTTAAAGTAATGGGTGCGGACAAGGAAGACCAAGACCTTTTCCTTAGTGGATTTAGCTATACCTACGTGCTAAAGCCCTACTACATTGGATTATCAGCCATGGGTTATAAAGGTAAGCATTACTACCAAGGAAAAACGGGATTGAATTTTGACTTACTTGAGGAGGCAAGTTACAGGAGTAGGGGATATCAAGCGGAGTTGATCTTTGGTGGAGTTTACGGAAAGAAGGCAAGATTAGTTCCTGAGGTGGGAGTGAGTTATAGTTACCACAAAACAGATGCCTTTAGGACAAAGGTTCCTGATAATCCCAATCTTGCAATAAAGTATGAACCAGATAGTTTGAGTGTATGGAAAGGGGTTGCAGGTTTAAGCCTTGTGGGAGAGAAGGAGACCAAGAGCAAGATGAAGATAAGGTGGAGATTAGGGATGAGAGTAGAGCAGGCTATAAGTGATAACGATGTAAGTGTCATTATCTATGCGCCTAATCAGCCTAAATACAAGTTAGAAAAGAGCTTAGCGGATACAACATGGGTCATTCAAGGTGGAGTAAGATGGGAGTGGTAGAAGAGATGGCACTTTGAGTTTAGCGGTAGAGTGGATATGAACGCTGACTACAAGGCCTACACCGGAAGAGCTGTGCTACAATACAACTTCTAATCTCCAAGAGAGAGATTTAAATCTTCTGAAGGGGGCTTATAGCCCCCTTTTCTTTATTCAGGGGTAGACCTTTTTTATCATTTTCTCCCGATTTTCTTCAATCTATTCGGTATCATCTCCCTTTTCTTCTTAACTCCCCCTTTATTCACAATCTATTCTACCTTCAGTCTTACTTATGTGAATTTAACTTTAACCTTTTTGAGTAGAGGAAAGTTGTTTGCTTAAAATTGCTGATACCTGAGTAGCTTAAAATAAAAAGCTTTATAAATTAAGGTGACGGTTCAGGGTAAACAGGACGAATATTTTGAAGGGAACTATGCTTGTTGTTGAAAAAAACGAATTACACATGAGTTAAGGCTTTACTTAATAGTAACAGCCAATACTTGATCGAGGGTTGTCTCTCCTGATAGAACTTTCAAAATGCCGTCTTGTTTGAGGTTTAGCATTCCCTTTTTCAAGGCCCATTCTCTTAATTCCTGAGCTGGCACCCTCTTCACAATTAAGGCCTTTATATCTTCATCGGGCACCAAAAGCTCATGAAGAGCAATTCTACCTTTATATCCCGTATAATTGCAAATTTCACAACCCCTTGGTCTGTAGTATTCACCCCTATTTATAAGGTCATCGGTTAGAGGTTTTAGCGGAAAATAATTTGGGTGAGTATACCCCAAAAGAGTGCCCGCTTTTTTGTTCACTTGAGAGCTAATAGCTATAGAAGAACTTAAGCAAAGGGCAATTCAATCCGCGATGGAAATCTTTGGATGTGAGGCTGGAAGCCTTCTTCTTTATGATCACGAAAAGGAGGAGCTTTTTTTTGATGTGGCTCTGGGCAGTAAAGGAGAAAAAGTTAAGACCTATAGATTGAAGCTCGGTGAGGGAATTGCTGGTTATGTAGCTTTGCATAAACAACCAGAGATAGTAAACGATGTATCCCAAGATCCCCGGTTCTTGCGAAAAGTTGATGAGATGACGGGATTTAATACCGTAAATATGTTATGTGTGCCTCTAATGTTTAAGGGAAAAATTCAAGGAGTATTGCAGGTCTTAAATAAGAGAGATGAATGAGGTTCTATAATTCCCTTTGAAGAAACAGATCTTGAGGTAGCTTTGGCTTTGGCTTCCCAAGTTGCTGTTGCCATTGAAAATGCAAGACTCTACGAAGATTTGTGTAAAACACTTTATGCAATTATCACTGAAAGATGATTGGATTTATGATAAGCTCTTAGCTCTTAGCTCTTAGCTTCTTGATGTAAACTTCGGCTGTTGATATGTGCCAGAGAATTTACTAAAGGACCTTTATTTGATAGATTCTAATAGGTTTTTCCTTACCTTTTACAAAGGTCTCTCCAAGGGGAATCACTTCCACCACATCTTTTAATTCCCTCTCAAGGAGAGGCTTTACTCTTTCAAAGGTAGCCTCGGAGATTATTATTTCTGAGTTATACTGCTTATTCAATCCCTCAAGGCGGGAGGCAAGATTAACGGTATCTCCAATCACGGTGTAATCCATCTTTTTACCCTCTGCCCCTATATTACCTACTAAGGCTTGTCCAGTGTGGATTCCAGCTCCAAGATAAAGTTCTGGTCTACCCTCCTGTCTCCACTTATTATTAAGTTCTCTTAGTCTTTGCACCATCTCTACAGCACACCTTACAGCCCTCTCCCCGTGGTCAGGGATGTGAATTGGTGCACCCCAAAAAACCATTATGGCATCACCTATAAATTTATCCAATGTGCCCTCCCACTTGAAGACGATCTCCGTCATGGCAGAAAAGTATTCGTTCAATATCTCTACAACCTTTTCAGGATCAAGCTTTTCAGACATAGAAGTAAAGCCTCTTAAATCGGAAAAGAAAACCGTGACCTCTTTTCTTTCACCACCTAACTTTGCCATCTCTGGATTTTTTATTAACTCCTGAACCACTCTCTCAGTTACATAACTTGAAAAGACATTTCTTATAAACTTAGCCTCTCTCTCAAAAAAGGCATACTTTATGGTAATAAGCACGAAAAATTGAAAGACGAGATTAAAGAAAGCCCCCACCACTGGAAGCCATATTCCCTTTATCTTGAAAAGATAAAAGGCTCCACCAAATAGAGATATAGTCACTGTTACTAGCACAAACAAGGAATAGAGGGATCTCAATTTAACAAAGAGTAGTCCTATAAGGCCACAGCCAAAGATTAGGAGATAGTTCCAATAAGCAGGCGCTGGTATTAGGACTCGGTTTTCAAGGATAGAAGCTATCACATGGGCATGTTTTTCAACGCCAGGCATCACAGGGCTTGTAGGGGTAACTCTGAGATCATATATACCAACAGCGGTTGCACCGACAAGAACGATCTTTCCTTCAATATCCTGTCGTGACACTCGGTCCTCCAAAATGTCAACCACTGAGAGGTGCTTAAAAGAATTTATACCTCCATAATAGGGGATTAGAATCCTGCCCGAGGGATCCGTCGGAAGAATCCTTTTTCCAAGAACTATCCCTTCTCCGGGTATGACAAATAGTTTATCCTCCGGAATTCCCAAATGGTAAGCGGAAACTCTGAGGGAGAGTGAGGGCACCA
>JANXDB010000046.1 GCA_025060015.1 Caldimicrobium sp.
GACGTTGCCTAGTGGTGTGGAGATGGTGATGCCAGGAGATAATGTGGAGTTGGAGGTGGAGTTGATAAAGCCGGTTGCTTTGGAGGAGGGATTAAGGTTTGCTATTAGAGAGGGAGGAAGAACAGTTGGTGCAGGAGTTGTTACTAAAATAATAGAATAGAGGTATATACATGGCTAAGAAAGGTGAAGTAAGAATCACCATACATATGCAGTGTACTGAGTGTAAGAGGATTAACTATACCACCTCTAAAAATAGGAGAAATACCACTGATAGGCTTGAATTGAGAAAATATTGTCCTTGGGACAAAAAACACACTGTTCACAGAGAGGTTAAAAAGTAGGGCAGTAGCTCAACTTGGCAGAGCATCGGACTCCAAATCCGAAGGCTGGGGGTTCAAGTCCCTCCTGCCCTGTATTTTAAAAAAAAGGATTGAGAGGTAGATGGCTGAAATTTCAAAGAAGGCCTCTTCTGAGAGTAGTGTTAATATAGTAGATAGAGGAGTAAGATTTTTAAGGGAAGTGAAGTTGGAGGCTCAAAAAATCACCTGGGCTGCTAGAAAGCAGGTGTTAATGAGTAGTCTTATGGTGATTTTTTTGAGTCTGTTCATAGGTGCTTACTTAGGATTGCTTGATATGATATATAATTTTATAATCTCCCTTCTGGTGAAATAAGGTGGCAAAGAACTGGTATTCTATTCAAGTTTGGGCTGGTAAAGAAGAAGAGGCTAAAGAAAAAATACTTAGATTGCTTGAAGAAAGGGGATTTAGTGATAGAGTAGATGAAATCTTTGTACCCCCACCAAAGGAGATTGAGCTTGTTTTTTCTCCAGAGAAACATGAAAGAAGGCGTTTTTACTCTGGGTATATTCTTGTCTATGGGAAATTAGATGAGGAGATTAAAGGCCTAATCAAAGGGATAGAAGGTATATTGGATATCACTGGTGGAGATAAGGTTTATTTTTATAGAACTGAAGAGGTAGAGAAATTAAAGAGTAATCTAGTGGTAGAGGAGATCAAGCCCAAGCCTAGGTATCAGTTTATGGTAGGTGACAAGGTGAAGATTAGTGAAGGTCCCTTTGCCAATTTTATAGGAACAGTGGAGGAGGTCAAGCCTGATAAAGGAAAGGTTAAGGTATTGGTTAGTATCTTTGGAAGAGAGACTCCAGTTGACATAGACTTTACTAATTTACAAAAGATCTAGTGGGAGGAAGATGAGACATGGCAAAGAAGGTTATCACCCAGATAAAGCTTCAGTTACCAGCAGGGCAGGCTACACCAGCACCGCCTGTTGGTCCAGCTCTTGGTCAACATGGAGTTAACATAATGGAGTTTGTAAAGTCTTTCAACGAGAAGACTAGGGGGCAAGAGGGTTACATCATTCCTGTTGTTATTACAGTTTATGCGGATAGATCTTTTACCTTTGAGTTAAAGACACCACCTGCTTCGGTTCTTTTAAAAAAGGCAATAGGAATTGAGACGGGGGCACGTGCAACCAAAAAAGAAAAGGTCGGCAAGATAACTAGAAAGCAGATTGAGGAAATTGCGAAAACTAAGATGGTTGACATGACTGCTGCTTCCCTAGAGGCAGCCATGAGAACTATTGAGGGTACTGCCAAGAGTATGGGTATAGAAATCGTTGATTAGGAGAGAGCTTATGCCAGTAAAGGGGAAGAAATACAGAGAGGCTTTAGCTAAAATAGACAGATCTAAAAAGTACAGCTTTGAAGAGGCTGTGAAGGTTGCTTTGGACAATGCCTATGCAAAATTTGACGAAACAGTTGAGGTGGCGGTGGTTTTAGGAGTTGATCCAAGGCATGCGGATCAGATGGTTAGAGGATCTGTGGTATTGCCCCATGGAACCGGAAGAGTTGCACGGGTTTTAGTTTTTGCCAAGGGGGAAAAGGCAAAGGAGGCCAAGGATGCCGGTGCTGACTATGTCGGGGATGAAGATCTTATTAAGAAGATCTTGGAGGAAAACTGGCTTGAATTCGATAAAGTTATAGCCACACCTGATCTTATGGGACAGGTGAGCAGATTGGGAAAGATCTTGGGACCAAGGGGTCTTATGCCCAGTGCTAAGACTGGAACTGTTACTTTTGAGGTGGCAAAAGCCGTAAAGGATATTAAGGCTGGTAAGGTGGATTTTAAAGTAGACAGAGCTGGAGTTCTTCATGCCCCAGTGGGTAAAGTCTCTTTTGGTGAAAAAAAGATTTTAGAGAATCTCTGTGCTTTTTTTGAAGCTGTACTGAAGGCAAAACCAGCAACCTCCAAAGGACAATACATTAAGAGTATTGCCCTATCCACAACCATGGGGCCTGGTATTAAAGTAGAGGTGAATGATGTGAGAAATTTACTCAGTAAGTATTCTGGAGATTAATATTTTTCGGGCAAAGGTGCTCTCTTCCCTTAGGGAGCCCTTATAGCCCAAGATAAGTAGGCGCCTTGATAGAGGCTTAATTAAGGCTAATAGCCTTGGCCTACTTTAGGCGAAAGGGGACCCTTTCATGATTTCAAAAAGCATAGGAGGTATGCCTTGATTACTAAAGAAAAGAAGGTAGAGATGTTGAAATCCCTTAAGGAGAAGATTCAGAGGTCAGAAGCTCTTTTTGTAGCCACATACCGGGGATTAAAGGTCTCTGAGGTTAATGAGATAAGAAGGCTTCTTAGAGAGAAGGATGGAGAGTATAGAGTTTACAAAAATACTCTCATTAGACTTGGGACTAATGAGACACCTTTTCAGCCTGTGATGGATTATGTTGAAGGGCCAACGGCTTTGATCTTTTCTTATAAAGACCCCGTTGAGGTGGCTAAAACCCTGAAGGATTTCATTAAAACTCATCCAAATTTACAGATCAAAGGACTGGTGTTTAAAGGTAAGGGATATGATAGCCAGGCCGTTGAGGAATTGGTTAAACTACCACCCAAGGAGGTCTTGATAGCTCAGTTGTTAGGAACTATTCAGGCACCGGTGTCAAGTTTTGTTGGTGTGCTATCTGCCATATTAAGGAATTTCCTCTATGTTTTAAAGGCCATTGAAGAGAAGAAGAGTAAAGGCGAAGCTTAAACATAAAAGAAAATAAAAAGGAGGGTTAAGAGATGGCTGTAACAAAGGAAGAAGTGATTGAGTTTATCTCCAACATGACTGTCCTTGAGCTTTCTCAATTTATTAAGGAGCTTGAGGAAAAGTTCGGAGTTACTGCCGCTGCACCTGTTGCTGCAATAGCAGCAATGCCTGGAATGGCTGCTCCGGTAGAGGCTGCTCCAGTTGAAGAAAAGACCGAGTTTGATGTGATACTGGCAGAGGCTGGTGCCAACAAGATTAATGTCATCAAAGTAGTTAGGGAACTTACTGGTCTTGGTCTTAAAGAGGCTAAGGATCTCGTTGAGTCTGCTCCCAAACCAGTCAAATCTGGTATCTCAAAGGCAGAAGCAGAGGAGATCAAAAAGAAATTAGAAGAAGTTGGAGCCAAGGTAGAAATTAAGTAGCCTTGACAAATTTAGCAATCAAGTTAACCTTCTATAAGGGTGCACCCTGCTAAGGGTGTGCCCTTATTGTCTTTTTACATCCATTTAAAGGAGGGATTTTAGGGATGTCAAAGCTAAACAAGGCTTTGAGGATAAGAAAGAGTTTTGCCAAAGTGAAACAGATCGCAGATTTACCTGATCTAATAGCCATACCCAAAAATTCCTATGAACAATTTTTGCAAGCTGAAACCCCTCCGGATCAAAGACAAGAGGTGGGAATTCATAGATGTTTCAAAACGATCTTTCCTATTAAAGACTATGCAGAAGTGTCAGTTTTAGAATATCTCGATTACAAGATACTGCCTCCAGAATATGAGCCTTGGGAGGCCAAAGACAAAGGCCAAAGCTATGAAGCCTCTATGAAACTAAGAGTAAGGCTTGTTACTTATGACATAGATTCAGGTACCGGTGTAAAAAGTATCAGGGACATAAAGGAACAGGAGCTCTATTTCGGAACCATTCCTAGGATGACAGAAGATGGAAGATTTATCATCAATGGGACCGAAAGGACTGTGGTTAATCAAATTCAAAGATCTCCCGGTGTGATTTTTGAAAAAGAAAAGACTCAAGCCAAGGCAGGTAGGCTAACTTATATCGGGAGGGTGATTCCTGTTAAGGGTTCCTGGGTTGATTTTATCTATGACTACAAGGGAAGATTTTTCGTTAGAATTGACAAACGTAAAAACATCTCTGCTACAGTCTTTTTGAAAGCTATGGGATTGAGTGAAGAGGCAATTTTGAATCTATTCTATCCCAGAGAGAGATATTATATCCTCGATGATGGAGTGGAGAGAGAACTTGATTTTGAAATTCTATCCGGACAAAAGGCAGAGGCAGATTTTATCCATCCAGAAACAGGTGAGGTTCTCATAAAAAAAGGCAAGGTGATAAGTAGTGGGGTTATAAGGAAATTCAAGGAGCTTAAGATCAGTAGGGTTAAGGGTGAGGATAAGATCTTGCTTGGTAAGATCTCAGCAAAAGAGATCATCGATAAAGAAACAGGAGAGGTATTGCTTCCCTTAAATACGGAAATCACTGAAGATATACTGAGAAATCTAAGAAAAAAGGGAATTAAAGAGGTAGATGTCCTCTTTACAGATATACATCGTTACTCTCTTGCCCTCAGAGACTCTCTCAAAACAGACAAAGCTAAGACCAAGGAAGAGGCCCTACTTGAAATATACCGTAAGATGAGACCAACAAGCCCTGCAACTCTAGAGGTGGCTTCAGCCTACTTTAACTCTCTCTTCTTTGATCTCCAAACTTATGATCTCTCGGAAATCGGTAGATATAAAATAAACTTGAGATTAGGCCTTGATATTCCTATTACTCACAGAACCTTGACCTTAGATGATGTCATAGCTATCCTGAAAGAGCTCATCAGGCTTAAAGAAGAGGAGGAAGAGGGGGACGACATTGACAGCTTATCTAATAGAAGAATAAGAGCTGTTGGTGAGCTGGTGGAGAATCAGTTTCTGATTGGATTGATGCGCATGGAGAGGCTAATAAAGGAAAAACTTCAGCTACAGGATGTTGAGAATCTAACTCCTGGTGATCTCATTAACAGCAAGCCGGTGCTATCAGCAGTTAAAGAATTTTTTGCTCAGGGGCAGCTTTCTCAGTTCATGGATCAGACCAATGTTCTCTCCATGCTAACCCATAAGAGAAGGCTTTCTGCTTTGGGTCCTGGTGGCCTTACCAGGGAGAGAGCGGGATTTGAAGTAAGAGATGTTCACCCAAGTCATTATGGAAGGATCTGTCCAATAGAGACTCCAGAGGGTCCAAACATCGGTCTAATCGTCTCACCAACGACCTATGCCAAGACAAATCCCTACGGATTTTTAGAGACACCCTATAGATTGGTAAAAAATGGCAAAGTCACAGATCAGATCATCTATCTTAACGCGGCAGAAGAGAAGGATATGGTGATCGCCCAGTCCACCATCGACTTAGATTCGGAGGGTAACATTTTAACTGATGTGGTTCCAGCTAGAAAGAATGGAGAATTTATTATGGCAAGAAGGGATGAGGTGGATTTAGTTGACCTCTTTCCAGCTCAAATGGTGAGTGTCTCTGCCTCGCTTATTCCCTTTTTGGAGCATGATGACGCAAACCGTGCCCTTATGGGGTCAAACATGCAAAGGCAAGCAGTTCCCCTCATAAAGACCAAGGCTCCTTTGGTAGGGTCTGGAATGGAGAGAAGCGTGGCCAAACATTCTGGGTTTCTGGTTTTGGCAGAAAAGGATGGAGTCGTAGAAAACGTGGATAGTCAGAGGATCGTAGTGAGATATGATGCGGAAGATGGCGGTTTTCCCGAGGTAAAGGTTTACAATCTCTCAAAATGGATAAAATCCAATCAGAATACCACCTTTAATCAGAAGCCTGTGGTAAAACCAGGTCAGAGGGTTAGAAAGGGAGACATCCTGGCAGATGGGCCCTCTATAGATCATGGTGAGCTTGCTTTAGGTAAGGACGTCTTGGTTGCCTTTATGCCTTGGAGGGGTTATAACTTCGAGGATTCTATTATAATTTCAGAGAGATTGGTTAGAGATGATGTCTTTACCTCCGTTCATATTGAGGAATTTGAGTGTGTAGCCAGAGAGACTAAATTAGGCAAGGAGGAGATAACTCGAGACCTTCCCAATGTAAGTGAAGAGGCCATCCTTCATTTGGATAAAAGTGGTATAGTACAGATAGGAAGCTTTGTGCGTCCTGGAGATATCTTAGTTGGAAAGGTGACACCAAAGGGTGAGACGACCCTATCTGCCGAGGAGAGATTGCTTAGAGCGATCTTTGGAGAGAAAGCTAAGGATGTTAAGGATACCTCTTTAAGGGTGCCTGCTGGAATCGAGGGTATTGTAATAGACACCAAGGTTTTGACTAGAAAGGGAGTCGAGAAGGACAGCAGAGCCAAACAGAAGGAAGATGAAGCCATAGCAAAGATTCTCAGAAATCAAGCAGATCTGCTGGAAATCCTAAAGAGGAATCTTATCAGTAGACTATCCCAAGTACTTGAGGGAGTTGAATCTCAAGGTAATTTAGAGTGGGAAGATGAGATTTTTATAAACAAGGGTGACAGCTTCACCAAAGAGGTCCTCCTAAAACTGCCCACAGCCCTGATCTCAAAGTTAAAGGAAGTTGTGCCTCAGGAAAAAAGGAACATCGTCCAGGAGTTAGTGAAGAATTTTGAAAAGAAGAGAAAGGAGATTGGGGAACAGTACGAGGCCAAAATAAACAAGATCAAACAGGGAGAAGAGCTTCCACCAGGCGTGCTAAAGATTGTCAAGGTCTATGTAGCTATGAAAAGAAAGCTCCAGCCAGGAGACAAGATGGCTGGAAGACATGGAAACAAGGGTGTGGTCTCTAAGATCGTTCCCATTGAAGACATGCCCTTTTTGCCCGATGGAAGACCTGTAGATATCATTCTCTCTCCACTTGGAGTTCCCTCGCGTATGAATATTGGTCAGCTCCTTGAAACCCATTTGGGATGGGCTTGTAAGGAACTGGGTTCTAAGCTTGCTAGCCTTGCCCAGAACTATCAGACTGAAGCGATAAAATCTCTGTTAAAGGAGATATTTAGTGAGGAGGAATATGAACGATATGTTGAGGGGAAGACTGATGAAGAGATCCTTGAATTAGCCAAAGTCTTTGAGGATGGTATTCCCATTGCTACTCCTGTATTTTCGGGTGCAAAGGAGAGTGAGATCAAGAAATGGTTAAAACTTGCAGGTATTGATGAAAGCGGAACAACGGTGCTTTATGATGGAATGACTGGCGAACCCTTTATGGAGAGGGTTACCGTTGGGGTGATGCATATGCTAAAACTCCATCATTTGGTTGATGATAAAATCCACGCCCGTTCTACAGGGCCATACTCTCTCATCACTCAGCAGCCACTTGGTGGTAAATCCCAGTTTGGTGGTCAGAGGTTAGGAGAGATGGAGGTTTGGGCCATAGAGGCCTATGGGGCTGCTTATACCCTGCAGGAATTTCTAACAGTTAAGAGCGATGATGTAGAGGGAAGAACTAAAATGTACGAAAAACTAATTAAAGGAAAAAATTTCCTTGAGGCAGGGCTACCGGAAAGCTTTAGAGTTTTAACTAAGGAACTGCAGGGTCTAGCCTTAGACATTGAACTTATTGAGGAATAAGTTTTTTAACAGGGGGGTCAATATATGAAGGATCTATTGAGTATCTTAGAAAAACCAAAGGAAATAATGAAAATAAGGGCTGTTAAAATAGGACTGGCAAGTCCAGAGAAGATAAGAGAGTGGAGCTATGGTGAAGTAAAAAAACCAGAGACCATAAATTACAGGACTTTGAAACCTGAAAGGGATGGCCTTTTCTGTGCAAAGATCTTTGGACCTGTAAGAGATCATGAATGTATATGTGGTAAATACAAAGGATCTAAACACAGGGGTGTTATCTGCGAGAAATGTGGTGTGGAAGTCATTTTAAGCAAGGTGCGCAGAGAGAGAATGGGACATATTGAACTTGCTGCTCCTGTGGCTCATATATGGTATCTGAGAAGCATACCAAGTAAGATTGGATTACTTTTAGATAAGACCTTAAAGGAGGTTGAATCTATCCTCTACTTGGAGAAATATGTGGTGATTGACAGTGAAGTGGAGGAGTATCCTCCAGGGACCCTTCTTAGTGAAGAGAAATACTATTATCTTCAAGAGACCTTGGGAGACAAGGTAAAGATCGGCACAGGTGCCGAGGCCATAGCCGATCTCTTGAAAAGGCTTGATTTAGAAAAGTTAGCTAGAGATATTCAAGTGGAGATGCAAGCTACCTCAAGTGAAGCCAGAAGGAAAAAGTTGGGGAAAAGGCTACAGCTAATCAGACATTTCTTAGAGTCTGGTAATAGACCAGAATGGATGATTTTACAAGTGATCCCAGTCATCCCCCCGGAATTAAGGCCTCTTGTACCTCTGGAAGGAGGGAGATTTGCCACCTCTGATCTTAACGATCTTTACAGAAGAGTAATAAACAGAAATGTGCGTTTGAAAAAGCTCATAGACCTTGATGCACCAGAGATCATTCTCAAAAACGAAAAGAGAATGCTGCAGGAGGCGGTAGATGCCCTTTTTGATAACGGAAGGAGAGGTCGACCTGTTACCGGACCAAATAGGCGTCCATTAAAGAGCCTCTCTGATATACTTAAAGGGAAGCAGGGAAGATTCAGGCAGAATCTCTTGGGTAAGAGAGTGGATTTTTCTGGAAGATCGGTCATAGTGGCAGGGCCAGAACTCAGGATGCATCAGTGTGGACTTCCTAAAAAGATGGCTTTAGAACTATTTAAACCATACATCTTTAGTTGGCTAGAAAAGAACGGTTACGCCACCAACATCAAAACTGCCAAAAAACTTGTAGAAGAAGAACATATGGCTGTATGGGACGCCCTAGAAGAGATCGTCAAAGAATATCCGGTTATGCTAAATCGTGCTCCTACACTTCATAGACTTGGTATTCAGGCCTTTGAACCTGTACTTATTGACACCAAGGCCATTCAACTCCATCCCCTGGTATGTGTGGCTTATAATGCCGATTTTGATGGTGACCAGATGGCTGTTCATGTTCCTTTATCGGTAGAAGCTCAGATTGAAAATCGCGTCCTGATGCTATCTACCAACAACATACTTCTTCCTGCAAGTGGAATTCCAGTTGTTTACCCTACACAGGACATGGTTCTTGGTGCTTATTACATGACCATGGAGAGGCCGTTTGCTCAGGGAGAGGGAAGGATTTTCAAAGACAGAGAGGAGGTCTTTTTAGCCTATCTCTCTGGAGAAGTTCACCTCCAGGCCAAAGTAAAGGTTAGGATGAATGGGAAGCTTATTGATACAACCGTAGGTAGGGTAATCCTATCTACTATTGTGCCTTCGGGGATATCCTTTGAGGAGTACAACAAGCCACTTAGAAAGAAGGAATTGCAGGAGTTGATAAATCTCTCATACAGAAGGGCAGGTCTTAAAAATACTGTCATCTTTGCTGACAGGATAAAGGATTTGGGCTATGCCATGGCAACTAGGGCTGGGCTATCTATATCTGTGGATTACCTTACTATACCTGAGAAAAAAGCTGAGATTCTTAGAGAGGCTGAGAACAAAATAAAAGAGCTCTGGGAACAATATCAGGAAGGATTAATCACTGAGTCTGAGAGATATAACAAGGCCGTTGATATCTGGTCCACGGCGACGGAGCGAGTCACCGAAGAGATGATGAAAAAAATGGAGACTAAGGAGTACGCTGGCCCTGATGGTGAAAAGATGATTGGACCTAGTTTCAACCCTGTGTATATAATGGCCTATTCTGGTGCTCGTGGTTCGAAAGACCAGATAAGACAGCTTGCCGGCATGAGAGGTCTTATGGCCAAGCCCTCAGGAGAGATTATTGAAACTCCTATAAAGAGCAATTTTAGAGAAGGGCTTTCAGTTCTGGAGTATTTTGTGTCCACCCATGGAGCAAGAAAAGGGTTAGCAGATACTGCGCTTAAGACCGCCAATGCAGGTTATCTTACCAGAAAGCTTGTGGATGTGGCTCAGGATTGCATCATCAGTGAGGAGGATTGTGGAACCATCGATGGCATAGAGATTGGGCACCTTGTTGAGGGAGGAGAAATCATTGAACCTGTCTGGGACAGAGTTCTCGGTAGAGTGGCTCTTGAGGATGTGGTTGATCCTATAACTGGCGAGGTATTAATCAGAGCCAATGAGGAGATCGATGAATCAAAGGCTAGTAAGCTAAAGGAAGCAGGAATAGAGAGGGTCATGATCCGTTCTGTAATCACTTGTGAGGCTAAATTTGGAGTGTGTAGAAGATGTTATGGCAGAGATCTAGCAAGGGGTAAACTGGTAGAAATAGGGGAGGCAGTGGGTATCATTGCCGCTCAATCCATTGGTGAGCCTGGAACCCAGCTAACCATGAGGACCTTCCATATAGGTGGTGCCGTAGGTAAAGCTTTAGAGCAGAGTCAACATATAGCCCAGTCTCAGGGTAAAGTCAAGTACATAAACTTGAGGGTTGTTAGAAGGGCAGATGGCGCATTGGTAGCCCTTAATAGACAGGGAGAGATAGCCCTTGAAGGTCCTGATGGAAGGATTTTAGAGAAGTATCCTGTGGTATACGGAGCTAAGGTGAAGGTTGAAGAAAACGAAACAGTAAAGGCTGGAACCCTTCTTGTGGAGTGGGATCCCTACACCATGCCCATAATCACTGAAGTATCAGGAAGGGTTAAATTTGGTGACATAATTGACGGAGTCACCGTTGATGAAAGAATTGATCCGACCACTGGAAGGATTACCATCGTGGTAAGAGACTATAAGCTTACTGACTATCGTCCAAGGATCTCGATAAAAGATGACAAAGGAAGAACCATAGACTTACCAGATGGTAGAGGTAAAGCCAGATATGAACTACCAGTGGGAGCTATTATAAGTGTTCAAGAGGGTGATTTGGTTGAAGCAGGTGACATAGTGGCAAGATTACCAAGAGAGACCCTGAAAGCCAAGGACATAACCGGTGGTTTGCCTAAGGTCATTGACCTGTTTGAAGCAAGAAAACCAAAGGAGAGTGCTATAATTAGTGAGATCGAGGGTAGAATTCTTTTTGAAAAGGATGTGCGTGGTAGAAAAAGACTGGTTGTTCAGCCAGAGATCGGCGAAGCAAAAGAGTATATGCTTCCTAAGGGAAAGTATATAGTGGTCAGAGAGGGTGATATAGTAAAGCCTGGAGAGGCCTTAATCGAGGGTTCACCTAATCCCCATGACATTTTAAAGGTAACAGGTATCAAGGGGGTAGCACAGTTTCTCATTGAAGAAATTCAGGAGGTATACAGATTGCAGGGAGTTAAGATAAATGATAAGCACTTTGAGGTGATAATAAGGCAGATGTTAAAGAAGGTAAAGATAAAGGAGGCTGGAGATACATCCTTTATGATTGGAGAATATGTGGATAGAGTTCGTTTCGATGAGGAAAACGAGCGTGTTTTAAGTCAGGGTGGAAGACCTGCAGTAGCAGAACCGGTACTCCTTGGCATTACCAAGACAGCACTTCTCACGGAATCTTGGCTCTCTGCAGCCTCTTTCCAGGAGACTACCAGAGTTCTTACGGAGGCTTCTATTGCGGGCAAAGTGGACTACTTGAGGGGTTTAAAGGAGAACGTTATCATTGGAAGGCTCATCCCAGCTGGGACCGGAAGGATCCTTTACGAAGAACTTGGTTGGGTATAGATAGGAGGCGGGTATTACCCGCCTCCAAAGGAGAAACTACTTATCTCTTCAATCCAAGGTCTCTGAGAATAGCCTGATATTTGAGAAAATCTTTTCTTTTAAGATATTCCAGGAGGGATCTTCTCTTTCCGATTAATTTCATAAGACCCCTTCTTGAGTGAAAGTCTTTGCGATGAGTTTTAAGATGTTCCTCTAACTGTTTGATTCTAGCTGTGAGTAGGGCAATTTGCACCTCTGGTGAACCAGTATCCTGAGGATGTCTTTGAAAGTGGTTGATTACCTGAGTCTTTACCTCGGGATCTAAGGGCATAACACTTCCTCCTTACGAATTTATCTTTAAGCCTGAAAGAGGATTACCCGCCTTTCAAGCATGATGGATAATATAATTGGATTCAGTGAATTTTCAAGGGCTTATCCCAGAGGCTTCCTGTTGACAATGAAGTGAAAATCTATTAGGATTATGTGTAAAATACAGACTGTCGGAGGTTATATGTCTGGTGAGAGAGAGATAAGAAAGGTTCTAATTGCCAACAGAGGTGTTCCTGCCGTCAGGGTTACCCACACCGCTAGGGATAAGAATATAAAAACTGTAGCTATCTACAGCACTCCCGATAGACTGGCTTATCATGTCTTATCAGCAGATGAGGCTATTCATGTGGGTGAAGCTCCACCACATGATTCCTATCTTAATATGGAAAAGATTGTTAAGGCAGCTTTAGAGAGTGGTTGCCAGGCAATTCATCCAGGATGGGGTTTTCTGGCTGAGAATGCCAACTTTGCAGAGATGGTTGAAGATGCTGGCCTTATATGGATCGGACCACCACCTCAGGTTATTCGTCTGATGGGAGATAAAATAAGGGCAAAAAAAATTGCTCAAAAGGCGAATGTTCCCACTATCCCTGGTCTTCTCAACGTAAACACCCACGAGGATATCGTGAAGTGGATGGCTGAGGAGGATGTTGCCTTTCCCATACTTATCAAAGCTGCAGCTGGTGGTGGTGGAAAAGGAATGGTTAAAGTTGAAAGCAGAGAGGAGATTCCCATAGCTCTGGAAAAAGCAAGAAGTGAAGCCAAAAAGTCCTTTGGTGATGACACTCTTCTTGTAGAAAAGTTTATTGAGCACGGAAGACATATAGAGGTTCAGATATTGGGAGATAAATTTGGACACATCGTTCATCTATATGAGAGAGAATGCACTATCCAGCGAAGAAATCAGAAAATCCTTGAAGAAGCCCCCTCTCCAAGCCTTGATGAGGATTTGCGTAATGAGATCTGTTTCACGGCAGTTAGATTAGCAAGAGAGCTAGGTTACTATTCAGCAGGAACAGTGGAGTTTCTCCTTGATCCAAAAACCAAGAAGTTCTATTTCTTAGAGGTCAATACGCGATTACAAGTGGAACACGGTGTAACAGAGCTTATCACAGGGTTGGATATTGTAAGCCTTATGTTTGACATTGCGCAGGATAAAAAGTTGCCCTTTTCCCAAGAAGATATCTATCCTAATAGACACGCTATTGAAGTTCGTATCAACGCTGAGGATCCAAGAACCTTCAATCCCTCCTTTGGAACCATTACCCGTCTCGAGATTCCTCATGGACCTGGTATAAGGATTGCCTCTGGGATTTATGAAGGAGCAGATGTTCCGCCTTATTATGATTCTCTGATTATGCTTTTGATGACTACTGGTTCTGATAGAAGGGAAGCCATAAGGGTAATGGATAGGGCTTTAACAAGGGGGTTGCGTGTTGAAGGGATTAAAACTATCCAACCGCTTCTTTTAAGCATTATAAGGCATAGCGAATTTGTGGCAGGAAATTTCTCAACAAAATTCATTGAAGAACACTACAATGAGCTAATCTCAACCTTTAGGGAGAGGACCACAGATGATGAGGTGTTAAAGATTGCTAGATACGTGGCAGAAATTTCTGCTTTAGGACCTCAATCTTGGATGTAAAATCCCTTAGGAGGAGTGAAAGATGAGCTATGTCTTTGTAAAGCCAGGAATGTCCCCTAAAGAGATAGTTCAGAGGGTAAGAGATCTCCCTGGAGTAGCTTTTGTTTCTGTGGGTATGCGTGATGCTGGGCAATCAGATTATAAAAATCGTCATCGAATATATGATCTCAAGACATTAGCCCCCTTCTACAACGAGATGGGACTCTTCTCAGCAGAGTGTCATGGTGGTGCAAGATGGCACGTGGGTATTATGAATCGAAGAGAGAGCCCCTTTGAGGAAATCAACCTTTTACGAGAGCTCATGCCTAAGGTGCTGTTGCAAACCCTCATAAGAGAAACGAATATGTGGGGCTACAGACCCTATCCCAAAAACATCATTGAGTATGTGGTAGAAAGAGTAGATATAGACGTTTGGAGATGCTTTTCCTTTCTAAATGATATTAGAAACATGAAAACTGTAGCAGAAGTGGTGATGCGCAGAGGTAGGCTCTTTGAACCTGCCATATCATACACCGTTGCCCCCTGGTTTGATACCAAATACTATATGAAGGTGGTCGATGACATAGTAAGTCTCTGTGGAGGGGTTGATGAGATAATCCTGTGTATAAAGGACATGGCAGGAGTAGGAACGGTTCAAAGTGTCTCCGAACTTATTGATGCCATAAAGCAAAAGTATCCAGGTTTGGTGGTGAATTATCACAGGCATATAACCGATGGTTTAGCCATACCTGTTTTAGTGGCTGCAGCCAAGGCTGGTGCCAAAATTTTAGATGTTCAGGAGGATACTCTCTGTAGGTTTTACGGGCATGCTCCAATTCTTGCAGTAGAAGCAATCCTCAGAGAGGAAGGAATCCCGGTGAACCTAAATAGAAAATTAGCAGAACTTGCTGTGGAAAAGGTTAGAGATTGGATAAGAGACTACGAATGGGCTGAATCACCCTTCAAGGGTTTTGACCACATGGTGACAAGACACAAGATGCCAGGAGGGGCCTTTCCTAGTTCCTTTGAACAAGCAGAAAAGGGAGGCTTTCTCCATCTGATGCCAGCCATCCTTCAGGTTATGAGTCTCTACAATCAGATAGTGAAATATTTTGATGTGACTCCAGGATCACAGATAACCTGGGTCACTTCCTCTGGTATCGTCAATCGTTACTACAAGGAATATGGAGAATCAGGGGTTCAAAGGGTAATCAATCTTCTGAGAAAATTCGTAGAGGATAAGAGACAGGATTTTGATGGCATGGAACCCGAAGAAAGGGAAGAACTCCTTCAGCTTTTCAGACAAGCACCGGGAGATTTCAAAAATCTTATCTTGGGACACTACGGGAAGCTTCCGGTGGGATGGCCTTCAGAGTGGGTTTATAAATCTGCCTTTGGTGAGGCTTGGGAAGAAAAGATCAGAGAACGAAAAGAGACTTCTGCTTTAGAGAATGTTCCCGATGAAGATTTAGAGGCCTTAAGGAAGCAATTAGAGGAGGAATTAGGAAGAAGTGCCACCGAAGAGGAGTTCATACTATTTCTTATGCATCCTAAGGATGCTATTGACTTTATCAAATTTCGAGAGAAGTATGGCTTAGCTCCCTTAGTACTTCCCACCAAGGTCTGGAGAGAGGGACTTTCTAAGCCCGGAGACAAAGTGGAATTTGAGCTCGATGGAAAACCTTACAGCATTGAGCTAGTTTCCATTGGCAGTGAAACCGAGGGTATAATCCATGTGGTTTTGAAGGTGAACAACAAAACCAGGGTTTTTGAGGTAGCAACACCAAGAGCAAAGAAGGTAGAGGCAAAAAGAGCAGTAAAACCCAATGAAATAGGGGCACCCATAAGCGGAACTGTCTGGAGAATAGGAAATCCCAAGAGAGGAGGGCTAAAACCAGGTGATATCGTTCATAAAGGTGAAGAAATAGCAAACCTGGAGTCCATGAAAATGGAAAATCCCATCTTAGCACCCTTTGACGCTCAAATTGTAGAGATAGCGGTGAGACTTAACCAGATGGTAGAGGAGGGACAACTTCTCTTTGTTTTGAAACCTCTTCAGTAGCCCTTACCTTTTTTGAAGACATAGAGGGTCACCACCCCAAAGGTCATGGGGAGAGTAGTTATCTTATGGAATCCCCTCTTCATAAGTTTTTGTTCTATAACCTCTGGTGCTGAAAATTTCTGGATAGACTGAGACAAATACTGATAGGCCTCCTTGTCACCGGTGAAGGCACCGCCCAAAAGGGGAATAATGTATTTTAAATACGGTAGATAAAGAGCTTTGATAATAGGATTTTTAGGAAGAGAAAACTCCAAGATCAGAAGAAGGCCGTTTTCCCTTAGGACCCTGAAAAATTCATCAATAGCAAGATCTACATGAGGCAGATTTCTTAGACCAAAGGCAATGGTGAGAGCGGAAAATTGGGTATCTTTAAAGGGAAGTCTTTCGGCATCACCTCTAACGGGATAAAGATAAGGCCTATGGTTTTGACTTCTTACCATTCCGAAACTCAGCATCTCAAAACTGAGATCTAAGGCGTGAATTTTACGGGGTCTTTTTCTTAAGATTTCCAGACTCAGAGTAAAGGGCCCACAGCAAAGGTCCAGAAGAGGTCCCTCTAGATCCTTGAGAAAACCTGAGAGCTTTTTTCGCCAAAATCTATCCTGAAAGAGGCTTAAAAGAGAATTGACCAGGTCATAATATCTCACAATACGACCAAATTTCTTTTCAAGGAATTTTTTGTGGCGCTCTCTTTCAGGGATCATAGATCAAAGAAAAGAAGGTTTGGTATTCTTGGCAAAAGGCCTCTTCTTTGAAGAAGACCACAGAACTCCAAAAAAGCCTTTTGTTTTAAGCCGGAAAAGTCGTACTCTAAATGTTGAAGATAAGATAATACACCCTTGGACTGGATCGCAAGATGAGAGTCTTTTATAATTTTTTTGAGAGTGGATACACCTTTGGCCCTTGCTTTGTATAATTCTAAAATGAAATCTCTTAATCTATCACAGATCTCACGGGATTTTAAGAAATCCTTTCGGAGGACAAAAAGGGCAAAGACAAAGGGGAGTCTTGTTTTTTCAAGCCAAAGTTCAGCTAAATCAGTGGTGTTTTTGAAGGGCTTCTCCCTTTGCAAGATCAAAGCTTCATCTCCTATGGCTAAATATCCTTGAAGATTAATCTTCTCCTCATCAGGGAGATCTGACCAGTTTTGGTCAAGGGCAACATACTCTGGGCTGACCTTGTAAAATTCCTCCAAGATAATTCTTAGTAGAGCAAAGGATGTCTCGGTTTCAGGGGTTATTCCAATTCTCTTGTTGTGAAGTGTTTGAAGGAACCCGTTGTGAAACAGTATTACACTCTTTACCTTGCCTACTGCGCTAATAGATAGATCAGGAACGATGAGAAAACTTCTGTAGTTCCTTGCATAGAAAAGGCTTGAGGCAAGACCTCCAGTAAGGGTACCTAATTTCAGATCTCTGTTTATTTTTTTTGGAGTTTGAAGCTTTAGATCTATAGAGGTGGTCTTCAAGTAATAGAGTAGAGGTAAGGTGTTGAGATACTTGGGAAATCCTATGCTTATCTTATGGTGCTCTTTGTCTTTAGTTTTCTGCATAAAATCTAATTTTGACCTTCTTTTCTCCCAGGATGAACTCTTCAAGGGTGTTCTCAAGATTGTCACTTTTTGATTCCTTAGTCTCCACAGCCAAGAAATCTGGCCTTAATCCCTCCTTTATAATTCCTTTATCTTTAAAACCGAGAATCTTTGCACCGTTAGCAGTTGCCATCTCAAGGAGTGTAAGAGGGGAGACATCAGGATAGAAGAGTTTAAAGGTTTTCATCTCCTCAAAGATCGAGAGTCGGTCATTGCTTGCTAGAGAGTCTGTTCCCAGGGCAATGGTTACTCCTGTTTGAAGAAGCTTAGGCAAGTTAGGAAGTCCAACACCAGTGTAGAGGTTGCTTCTTGGGCATAGGCAGAGATTTACCTTTGTTCGAGTAACTAGTTCAAAATCCTCCTCTTCAAGGTGAATCACATGGACTAACAACGTTTTCTCATCAAGTAAGCCAAGATCATGGAGATAACGAAGGGGAGAGACCATTGGAGGTTTAAAATCCTCTTGCCATTGTCCCCTCTCTATTAGAAGATCCTTAAGAGGACCTTTGCCCGTCTTAAGAAATTCCACTTCTTCCAAGGACTCTGCACAGTGAATGGCAAAGAGATTTTTCCTCTTATTGTTATAAGCCTTAATCGCCTGTAAAAGCAGAGGTGACACACTGTAGGGAGCATGGGCAGAGTAGGTCACTTTAAACCTTGAGGAGATATCTTGGAGATGGCGTAATGGATGAGATCCTCTGAAACTGATAACCTCTTGAAAGATGTAACCACAAAAGGGTGAATTAGCAAGAAGATCCAAGGTCAAGGCACTGTTGGTGACCTCTCCGATCAGCCCGATTCCCTCAAACCATAGCTCTCTTAATGTCCATTTGGCTGATTCATGGATCTCAAGTGGTGATAGCTGAGCCTTTTTCTTGATTACACTTCTAACCCAGTATATGAATTTGCTAGCAGTGGGGATCCTGAGTTTCAAAGGTGAAAGTTCTAAATGAAGGTGAGTATTGGTGAGGGTGGGAAGGACTATGAGATCTTCAAGATCAATAAGTTGTGCTCCTGCAGACTGACTTTTTAACTCATGAAAGGGGCCAATCCGCTCTATTCTGCCAGAATTGATCTCTAGGGCCCCATTGAATAAGGGTGAACCGCATCCTAAATAAATGAGCTTAGCTCTTATCAAAAGATGTTGACCGTTGTCGATGATAAATTCTTCCATTATTCAAGGAGGGAGTAATCCATGCGTCTTCTCTTAGGGATGTAGCCAGCTTCTTCTATGTAGGATCTTATTTCCTCTTCGCTTAGACGATGGGCCACACCTGCTGCAGCCACTACATTTTCTTCAATCATGGTACTTCCGAAGTCATTACCTCCAAAGTCAAGGGCAAGCTGAGCTATCCTTGGTCCCTGAGTTACCCAGGAGACCTGAATATTCGGGACATTATCAAGAAGGATTCTACTTATGGCTAAGACCTGCAGATATTTGGCTGATCCTGCCTTTTTAATGTGGGCCAGGACTGTATTTTGAGGTTGAAAAGTCCATGGAATAAAGGCGGTAAAGCCTTTGGTCTTGCTTTGAAGATCTCTGATTTTGAAGAGATGTTCAATTATCTCCTCCTCCTTTTCAAGGTGACCAAACATCATGGTGGCTGTGGTCTTCAGTCCTAGCTTGTGGGCAGTTTCCATAACTAAAAGCCACTCCTCAGAGGTGCACTTATTGGGGGATATGATGTTTCTTACCCTGTCAACAAGGATTTCTGCTCCGCCACCAGGGATGGAATCAAGCCCTGCCTTGATTAATCTCTTAAGGACCTCTTCTACACTTAAACCTGAGAGTTTTTTTAAAAAGATTATCTCTGGGGGTGATAGAGCGTGAATATGAACTTGGGGAAACCTCTCCTTTATAAAGGAAAAGAGCCTTTCGTAATACTCCAAACCAAGATCAGGATGTAGCCCTCCTTGAAGTAATATCTGATATCCACCAAGGTAAAGGGTCTCCTCGATCTTCCGGGATATCTCTTCAAAGGTTAAGAGATACCCCTCGGAGGAATTGGGAGATCTATAAAAAGCACAGAATTTGCAACCAGAAATACAGATGTTAGTGTAGTTGATATTTCGGTCAACCACATAGGTAACAATTCTATCAGCTTTGATCTTGAAACGTCTCTGTTGAGCAAGCTCTCCTAGGAGAGGAAGAGGTAAGGCAAATAACTCTTTAGCAAGACCTCTCTCCATAGGGGCATCATTGTTGATTACTTCCTGTATTCGTATCACTACGTCGTCTACTTCTCTATACCCCATCGAGCCTTTACACCTCTGTCAAAATAGTGTTTGACCTTTTTCATCTCGGTGACCAGATCTGCCAAGTCTAAAAGCTCCTCTGGTACCTCTCTTCCCGTTATGACTATCTCCACACCCTTGGGCTTATTTTTTAGCTTTTCTATAAAATCAGAGAGAGATATTATATTCCAATTTAAGGCATAAACAAATTCGTCTAAGACGATTAGATCAAAGTCCCCATGTTGAAGGAGTTCTAAAAAGAGATTATAACCCTCTTGAATTTTCTCAATTAACTTCTTTGAAGGTTTTCCTTTGACAAATCCTCCAGAGTGAAAGCACTTGTATAGGAGATGTGGCTCGAACTTGCGGAAAATTCTGACCTCTGATGAGGTTTCCGTCTTAAAAAACTGAAGGAAGGCAACCTTTAATCCTGCTCCGAGAGCACGAATTGATAGTCCTATAGCTGAAGTTGTTTTGCCCTTACCATCACCCATGTAAAGCTGAATATATCCCTCTCTCATAATGGCTAATTTAACACATTATTGTTTTTTTTCTTGCTTAGGTTATAGTTATTTTATTATACCTTCAAAACCTATGTTTGAGGTTTAAGCATGGACGAAAAGGACAAGGTTTTGACTTTAAAAGACTGGATTGAGAGTTTTTGGGCCTTTCAGGAAGAGGATATCCGCTTCTTTAAGGAGGAATTGAAGGAGAAACTCAAAAGTCCCCAGGATCTCTTAAATGATCTTAGAAGCAGGATGCAAACCAGGAAAGCTTACCACAATATTTTTAAACATCTCTCATGGAGAGATTTACCGCCAGAGGAGTGGAACTGGGCTTACAATAAACTTGATGAGATCATTGCAAGAGAGAACATAATAAACGATGCCATAAATAAGATTTTAGATGTTATCTCGGAGCTTTATCTTGAAGAGGAGGCAGGTAGAGATAACAGCTCCAAATCATTAGACTTAGACAAGAGTATTATCTTTCACTGATGCTCTCCCTTGACATTCTAAATAGAGCAAAAGAGGTAATTATCACCGAAAAGCAGGCCCTCGAAGCCCTACTTCAAAATCTTGATAAAAGTTTTGAGAATGCGGTAATTAGCATACTCAATACTAAAGGAAGGGTAGTCGTTACAGGTGTTGGGAAAAGTGGTTTGATTGGTAGAAAGATCTCAGCCACCCTTTCTTCAACAGGGACTCCCTCTTTTTTCCTTCATCCAGTGGAGGCACTTCACGGTGACCTTGGAATGGTTACCTCCCTAGATATCATCCTTGCCCTTTCCTATTCAGGAAATACTCTTGAGGTTTGTGAAGTGGTAAAGATATTAAAAAATAGAGACATTCCCATTATATCGATGACAGGCAACCCAAAAAGTGTTTTAGGAGAGCTGTCAGATATAGTTCTTGATGTTAAAGTGCCTAAGGAGGCCTGTTCACTTGGCCTTGCTCCTACTTCGAGCACTACCGCTATGTTAGCCCTTGGAGATGCCATAGCTGTCGTTTTGTCGGAATTGAGAGGGTTGAAAAAGGAGGATTTTAGAAGAAATCATCCTGGGGGAACCCTTGGCGAAAGATTAAAGGTAAAGGTAAAGGAGATAATGTTGAAAGGGGATTCTATTCCCCTTGTTACAGAAGGAACTCCCTTAGATGAGGCCATCGAGGAGCTTGACCGAAAGAGATTAGGAGTGGTGCTGGTTACTAACAGATACCATCATTTGGTTGGTATCCTAACGGATGGTGATCTGCGGAGGCTCATAAGGAGATTTAGGGCTCTACCCAAGACCAATATTGAGGAGGTAATGACCAAAAATCCCAAGATAATAGAGGAAAATAGCCTTGCAGTTGAGGCTCTGGAATTGATGGAAAAACACCAGATAACTGTTCTGCCTGTTATAAACTGCGATGAAAAACTCGTTGGTATCCTTCATCTTCACGACATTTTAGGTAAAGGCACCTTTAAGTTTGTGCTCTGAGGGGAATTTTCACAAAATTCTATTACTGGACACAATTTACACTTCGGAGATCTTGGCTTGCAGATGCTTTGACCAAAGGCAACCAGTAAAAAATTAAACTTTCGCCAAAATCTCTTCGGAAGAACGGCCTTCAGATCTCTTTCAGTTTCTTCTGGACTTTTGGTCTTAACAAGACCCCATCTGTTGCAAACTCTATGAACGTGGGTATCAACTGCAATGGCATCTATGTTGAATCCCTCTGAGAGGACGAGGTTTGCTACCTTTGGGCCTACACCTTTCAATTTAAGTAAATCCTCAAGTTTCCTTGGAACTTCCCCGTTGAACTGCTCAATGAGCTGTCCTGAAAGGTCTTTCAGGAATAGACTTTTACTCTTGTAAAAGCCTGATGGATAGATCAGTTGCTCCAACTCTTTAGGATCCATCTTAATCACATCCCAGGGGCTTTTTATTTTATCAAGGAGTCTTTTGCAGACTCTCTTAGTGGTTTCATCTCTAGTTCTAGTTGATATAAGTGCACAGATCAATACTTGAAAGGGATTTTCAAATTTTAGGCCCTTTAATTCAACCACAGGAGAGTCCCACTTAGGGAGCTCCTTTTCTATGATTTTTAGGACTTTAGAAATATCCCCTTTATGCATGGGATAAAATGTGTACCTATTGTGATTTATTATATCAAAAGGGCTTTTTATATCAATTAGCATTTGATGTCTTTATTATTTGAGAAGTCTTGATTTTGAACACAAAAACAATAAAATAATTTTATGAGGGGTGATCTAAAATGGAGCTAAAAAAGCTTAAGAAAATTTCTGATTTTGAATGGGAGATCACTAAAGAAGGTGAAATGAATGTGCCAGGAAGGATATTTGGTAGTGAGAAACTGATTGAGGAAATGGACGAAAAGGTTTACGAGCAGGTTTACAACGTCGCCTGTCTTCCTGGCATAGTGAAGGCCTCTATTGCCATGCCAGATGCCCATTGGGGTTATGGTTTCCCAATTGGAGGTGTTGCTGCCTTTGATCCCGAAGAGGGGGGTATAATCTCCGTTGGAGGGGTGGGATACGACATCTCCTGTGGAGTGCGAACCCTTCTTTCGCCTTTAACGAAAGATGAGATTTGGCCCTATTTGGAGGATTTGATACGAGATCTCTTTGTAACAGTGCCAAGCGGAGTTGGCTCGGAGGGTGAAATAAAGTTGTCACCAAATCAATTAGATGAGGTCCTTGTTGGAGGGGCTCAATGGGCTGTGGAGAGGGGGTATGGTGTAAAGGAGGATCTCGAGTACATAGAGGAAAGGGGAAGAATGGAGGGAGCAGATCCAACTTTTGTCTCCATGGAAGCAAAAAAGAGGCAACACAAACAGGTCGGAACCCTTGGTTCAGGGAATCACTACCTTGAGGTTCAGTATGTGGAGGAGATCTATGATCGCCACATTGCCTCTGCCTTTGGGCTTTTTGAGGACCAGGTAGTTGTTACCATTCACTGTGGCTCTAGAGCCCTTGGACATCAGATAGCCACAGATTATTTGCCTCTTTTGGCTAAGGCCTCCCGTAAATACGGTATACCCATAAGAGAAAAGGAACTAGTCTGTGCTCCCATTAAATCTGAGGAGGGCCTTCAATACTTTAAAGCTATGTGTTGTGGTATAAACTGTGCGTTAGCTAATAGACAGGTTATAACTCATCTTGTTAGGGAGGTCTTTAAAAGTTATTTTCCTGGAGTCTTTTTGAAGCTCCTTTACGATGTAAGCCATAATACTTGTAAGGTGGAATATCATGTGATTGATGGCAAGAAAAGGAAGCTTTATGTTCATCGCAAGGGCGCAACAAGAGCCTGGGGACCTGGGAGAGCAGAACTTCCACCTGCCTACAGAGAGGTGGGGCAACCGGTTATAATTGGTGGCTCCATGGGAACAGCGTCCTACATCTTAGCGGGGACGAAGGAAGGAGAGGAAAGAGCCTTTGGATCAGCCTGTCATGGTGCCGGAAGAACCATGAGCAGAAATCAGGCTATAAGATCTTTTAGGGCAGATGAATTGATTGAGCGTTTGAGAAAGAGAGGTATTATTGTGATGGGAAAATCTAAAAAGGGTTTGGCTGAGGAAGCTCCGGAGGCATACAAAGATGTGACTCTGGTTATAGAAGCAACTTGCAAGGCAGGCCTTACCAAAAAGGTGGCAAAACTCTTACCATTAGGCTGTATTAAAGGTTAAAATTTAAAAAAAAGGAGGTGTAAAATGAAGAGATCAGTCTTGAAGTGGGGTGGAGTCCTGTTGGGATCTTCTCTGCTCTTTGCTTGCACCTGTCCTACCCCTCCACCTATTGCTGAGAAAGCCGAAGTCAAGCCAGCTCCTGTTGTGCCTGCTGAGCCCGATTGCTGCAAGAGGTTAGATAACGAGCTCAAAGCCCTAAAGATGCAGCTAGAAAGCCTTAAGTCTCAACTTGATGGTGTCAAGTTAGAGGTAAAAGAGGCTAAAGAGGCTAAAGATGCTAAAGATGCTAAAGAGGTTAAAGATGCCTCTGTTAAAGCTACCGAAGCAGCCAAAAGGGCAGTAGAGGCTGCAAACAGAGCTGAAGAGGCAGCTAAAAAGGCTGAAGCGGCTGCAGCTAAAGCAGAGAGGGTTTTTGAAAAGGGATTAAAGAAGTAAATGCCTAAACCCTTTGAAAAGTTAGGGGAGATCTTGGGAATCTCCCCTATTAAAAATTCTATCGGCGATTCAGCTTTTCCCTTCAAGGCTCAATCTTGGGAAGATGTGATCAATTCAACAAAGCCTCTAAAGGAGAAAAATTTCCATTTCATGCTTAGTCCTAAACCAGCCAAATTCTTCAACGATATGCCTTGGCCTCCCTCTTCTTTGGAAGTCAGGTTGGATCTTACTTCTGAGTATGTAGAAGGAATAAGGACAGGCATAGATAAAAAACTTTTGCATCGGTTAAAGGAAGGAAAGTTTTCCATTCAGGCAACTCTCAATATAAGAGGGCTTACGGCTGAAGAGGCAAGGCTTGTCATAGAAGACTTTATCAAAAGGGCCCTACACTTGGGCTATTCCTGTGTTCTGATAATTCATGGAAGAGGGCTTTCATCAAAGGGAGAACCAGTTCTTAAAACTTTGGTAAGGGATTGGCTAAGAAGAGGTCCGTACAGGAAATATATTCTTGCCTACGCCTCAGCTAGACCCTGTGACGGTGGCTTAGGTGCCACCTATGTGTTACTGAGTCAAAGGCCACTTAAGGGATAATGTTTCTCAAAAGCCCTCGCAGAGTTCTTATCCTTCATGGTAAGCCCCACAGCGGTAAGACCACACTCATCAAAAATCTATTTGATTATGTGTCCACCCTTGATCTTCCTTATCATTTAACAGGTTTTTTGACATTAGAGCAACAAAACAATGGAGAACGCACAGGCTTTGACCTAGTCTACCTTAGAGATAGAAGGATAACCTTTCCCCTGGCTAAGAGAAAGGATTTGGCTTTTGCCCAGGGTAGGCCCTCTGTGGGAAAATACGTTGTATATCCTGAGAACCTTGAGAAAATAATTGAGGTAATCCAAAGTGACCTATCAAAGGCTACTTTAACCCCCCTTTTGTTCATAGATGAAATTGGTAAGATGGAAGTTTTGTCTCAAAAATTTATTGCCTTTATGGAACATTTAAAGGAGGAACATCTGGTTATTGCCACTCTTGGGTTGGGAGAGCATCCTTTTCTTAGAGATTGGTTTTCACTCAAAGAGGCCCTTTATGTGGAGGTAACTTCTGAGAATAGAGACTTTCTCAGAGACAGATTAAAGGTAGAATTTCATCGCGAGGGGAAGCTGATAGTCCTTGAGGGCATTGATGGAGCAGGAAAGACCACTCTCTTTAGGAGGTTGATGGAGGATATTAGTTTCTCCACATTTATTTTTTCGCAGGAACCAACCCATGGTTCATACGGCACCCAACTTCGAAGTGCTCTCATGAAAGGCAATATCCCTAAAGAGGAACTTTTACGACTCTTTATCTTAGATAGAGAGGAGCATGTGAAAAAACTAATCCTACCTGGCTTAACGAAGGGTAAGAAGATCCTTCTTGATCGTTATTATCTCTCTACAGTTGCCTATCAGGGGGTATACATGGATGATCCGTTTAGTCTTCTTAAGCTAAACGAGACCTTTGCCCCTACGCCTGACTTCATTTTTTATCTAGATGTCCCTGTGACGATTGCGCTGAAGAGAGTTGGGCATAGGGATTCGGGACATAGTTTGTTTGAAAAGGAGGACTTTCTAAGCAAGGTTTACAATGTTTATGAGGAGATCTTACCTTTTTTCCCCCATGTTCGCCTAAATGCCCTCAAGTCCATTGAAGAGAACTTTTGGTTAATAAAGGACACTTTCAAAAGGCTCTCTCTGGGGTAAAACCATTTGGTGAAACTTATCACATAACCCTTGACAAGTTTTTATTATATGTTTTTTTAAATTTTAAAATTTTAGGTAAGGGGTGCTATATGATTGAGATAAGACTTCATGGAAGAGGAGGACAAGGAGGAGTTACCTCAGCTGAGCTAATTGCCATAGCTGCTATCACTCAGGGCAAATATGCTCAGGCCTTTCCAAGCTTTGGTCCAGAGAGAAGAGGAGCACCAGTACAAGCCTTTGCAAGGATCAGTGATTCTCGTATTAGAACTCGGGAAAAGATTTACAATCCTGATGTCATTCTAGTTCTTGATGCCAGTCTTCCCAAGATTGTTCGTGTGACTGCTGGTTTAAAAGAGAATGGTATGGCTATTCTTAACAGTCATTATTCAGAAAAGGAAGTCAGGGAGATGTTAGGTGGGTACAAAGGAAAATTAGCCATAGTTGATGCCAACAAAATTGCCTTGGAGGAACTTGGAGCTGCCATTACCAATACCACAATGCTTGGTGCCTTTATAAAAGCAACTGGCCTTGTTGATCCTGAGTATATGGAAGAGGCATTGAAGGAGCGTTTTGGAAGGCTTGCTGATAAAAACATCAAAGCCCTGCATAGGGCAATACAAGAAACTAAAATCTACGGATAAGGAGTTGAGCCATGCCAAAGGACCAGGGACTAATGAGTTGGAAAGATGTTGTATTAGGAATGTACATAGTAGAACCTGGAAATTCAGTGAAGTTCAAGACTGGTGATTGGAAGTCACACAGACCAGTCTTAGATAAGGAAAAGTGTATAAAGTGTGCTCAATGTTACATATTATGTCCAGAACCAGCCTATTATGAGGATAGCGAGGGTTATTTCATTTGTAATTTAGAGTATTGTAAGGGATGTGGTATATGCGCAGCTATCTGCCCCAAGGGGGCAATAACCATGGTTTTAGAGGAGGCTTAGTATGGGTAAAAGGGTAGCCAAAGAAGTATCCATTGCCGTAGCCGATGCGGTTGCACAGTGTAGAGTAGATGTAGTATCTGCTTATCCAATTACACCGATGACTCACATCGTAGAACACCTTGCTGATCTCGTTAATAACGGTGAGATGGACGCAGAGTATATTCCCGTTGAGTCAGAGCATGCAGCTCTTAGTGCTTGTATTGGAGCTTCAGCTGCAGGTGCTAGAACTTTCACCTCCACTGCTGCGCAAGGGCTGATGTTCATGTATGAACTCCTTTTTATCGCCTCTGGATTCAGGCTTCCCATTGTTATGGTAGTAGTGAATAGAGCCCTTTCTGCACCAATAAGTATTTGGAATGACCACGGCGATGTGATGACCATGAGGGATGCTGGATGGATTCAGACCTTTGCGGAAAACGGGCAAGAGGCGGTGGATCTTCTCTATCACGCCTATAGAGTAGCGGAAAAAACTATGATTCCTGTAGCGGTCAACCTTGATGGATTTATCGTATCTCATGTGGTTGAACCAGTAGAGTTATTAGATCAGGAGCAGGTAGATAAGTATTTACCACCGCTTAAAATGAAGTACAAACTTGATCCTAAGAAACCAATAACTATAGGTGCTATAGGAGTGCCGGAGATATATACCGAGGTTAAGAAAGCTCAAGATGAGGCGTTAAAAGCAAGTTATAGGGTGATTTTGCAAGCCTGGAAAGATTTTGAAAAAATAACAGGCAAAAGATATCAGCCCATTGAGACCTATCGGATGGAAGATGCAGAAGTTGCCTTGGTGTTAATGGGCTCTCTTTCTGAGACAGC
>JANXDB010000036.1 GCA_025060015.1 Caldimicrobium sp.
CTCGGCTAACTCCTTTACTATGGCCTTCAACTCATTGAAATCACTCGCCTTCACTAACTCGTCCAAAAAATCAAATAACTCCTCCAATACCTCCGCCTGCTCCGGGTTAAAAACTTCCCTGATCTTTCTGATTAAAACCTTACCCCTGACCATAAATTAAACTTTATTCCCAAGTTTAGTTTTTTCAAGCCTCTTGTCATACCAAGACATGCACTCTACAGCTTAAGAAGTGACTGGGTAATCTATAATCACGTCCAGAACATGTCCAGTGGTAATTTAAAATCTTCGAGGTAGTTATACAATATGTTATATATTCTATCTCGCTCTTGTGGACCAATAAGATTCATTAATCGAAAATACAAAAAGACTCCGTGAATCGTTATGTTAAACATCTCCAGGCGAAAGGATTACCAAAGAGACTGATAAGAGAGACCGGTTCAGGCACACCAGTGGAATCAAAAACATCGGCAAAGATGAGACATATATCAATGAGTCTTAGAGCCATGAAGTAGGCATCGGTCTAGAAGCTAAAACTAAGTAACACAGCTATGGCTACATTTCTTAAATATCCCAAATCCCTTGCTAAGATGATAATTATGTAGGATTTTAAAGATTTCCAACCAAAGGAGAAACCTATCTGCTCACCATTTTAATTATAGCCCATATCTGTATAGGTTATGTATCTTTAATTAATAAACCAAAGACCTACTAACAAATCCGCTAGTTTAGCCTATCTATATCGGATGAGAACCTACTTTACAGTTCTTTTTTATCACAATAGATCCCCAAAAGTTCAAATATGCCCTTGACATTTGGAGGATAAGATTATAATTGAAAGTAGCTACTTACAGATATTTAACCGAGGTTTATCTTGAAGACTATTTCTTTTAGGATTTTTATTATTACCTGTTTTTTATTCTTTGGCCTTGTTACAAAAAACTTTGCCAAAGAGACCCTTACTCTTAAAGATGTAATTGAAAGAGCACTCAAGTCAAATCCTCAGATAGGCATGGCTTTGATCCAAAAGGAGGAGTTTTTCTTTCAAAAAAATATCATTAGAGCAGAGTTCTTTCCTAAACTTTACCTGAGCTATACCTTCGAGAAAAAGGACCGTGGCAAAAATCTTCCAACCTTCGACACCCACTCCTTTGGTCCAACCTTGACCTGGAACATATTCTCTGGCTTTTCTACCTATTACTCCTTTAGAGAAGCCCTGCACTATCTTTCTTCCCAGGATTACATCATCCGCACCAAGATACTGGACCTAACTCTACTGGCTATTAAGAACTACATTGACTTTTTCAAACAAAGAGCTCTGCTTGAAGCCTCATTGGCAGATTTAGAAGATGCTAAGATGCTTTTAAAGCTTGCCAACAAAAGATATGAGTTGGGGCTTTCACCTTACGCAGATGTCCTTGATGCTGAGGCAAGGCTTAAGGAAGTGGAATTTAAGGTCACCAATTACAAATATTCCGCTGATGTTGCTAAAGCAAGATTGCTACTTTTTATGAATGAAAACCTCGCGAAGATTGATGTCTATGAATTTCAACCTGTCGACTACAAAGAATTTGAACCTAAACCCTTAGGTGAGCTGATAAACAAAGCCCTAAAAATTAGGCCAGAAATTGAATTTAAAGAGAAGGAAATCGAAGCCCAAAAGGAGAAAATAAAAAGTGTAAGGGGAGAATATTTTCCAACAGTTGATCTCTTTACCACCTATTTTCAACAGGACAAAAACTTCTTTCCTGATAAAAATTACCAGTTTTTAGCAGGCATTAAGTTAAACTTTCCCCTCTTTACTGGTTTTTCCACTCACGCCAAACTTCAAAAAGAAAGGGCAACTCTTGAGAGAAAAAATTACGAAAAAAGAACTGTTGAACTCTCCATCCAAGAGGAGGTCTTTACCTCCTACAAGGCCTTTTTAACCTCACGAGAAAATCTCATAGCCTCTCAAGCTCTGCTAGCTAAAATGGAAGAAGACTACAGGCTGATTCAGAGGAAATATGAAAACGGTTTAGCAAGTATCGTGGATGTAACCACAATCATGGCAAGGCTCTCTCAGGCCAGATCTCAGCTTACCAATTCAAAATTTGATCTTATATTTAACTATTATCAACTGCAAAGGGTGACGGGAGATATACCAGGACTATAAAATGGAATTCAAGAAAATCCATCTCTGGCTTTTGTCTCTAAGCCTAATCATTCTACTCTTGGGGTGCAAAAACCCTAAGGATAAAAAGGCTAAGGAACCCCTGCCACAGAAAACTGCCTCTGTAGAAAAAGGAGAGATCTATCTTGAGGTCTCTGCTACTGGTGCTGTTAAACCTCAGGTAGGAGCTCAGGTCAAAGTTGGTGCGAGGATTTCCGGAAGAGTAGAAAGTCTATTCGTTCGTCAGGGTGACTTCGTAAAGAATAAGCAGCTCATTGCCATCATTGAACACAAAGACCTAAAAAATCAGGTTGAGCGATACGAATTTGACTATAAACAGGCCTTAAGTCAGCTTGAAAAGATTAAAATGGTTTATCCCGAGAAAATCAGGTCTCAGCAAAAGACCATTCAGGCTTTACAGAGGGAGTTGAACCAATTAGAGAGGGATTATCAGAGATTTCTGAATCTGCATAAAGAGGGTTTGATATCAAAAACAGAATTGGAACGGCTGGACAAAGACAGAGAGGTAAAGCTAAACCAACTTGAAGCTGAAAAATACCAGCTTAGGGCCCTTGAAGCCGAATTCGAAAAGGAGTTAGAGAGAGCAAAGGCACAGCTTGAGGCCTCTAAAAGACAGCTCGAAGAGGCCAGAGTAAGACTGAATTATGCCTTTGTTTACTCTCCGATTAATGGTTATGTCTCCGAGGTTACCACCCAACAAGGTGAGACCGTAGTTGCAGGTTTGAATGCCCCCACTTTCATAACTGTAATTGATCTCTCACGCCTTGAGATTCACTGTTATATTGATGAAACTGACATCGGCAAGATAAAGCCCGGAATGGAAGCATACTTTAGAGTTGATAGCTTTCCCGATAAGATATTCAAAGCAAGGGTGAGAACTATTTACCCTGGAGCTATTATCAAAAACAATGTGGTATTTTATGACACCGTGCTCGATATTCTTACACCCTATGAAAACTATCTTCGTCCTGAGATGACTGCCCAGGTCACCATTATTGCAGGTAAGAAAGATGATGTGATCCTTGTTCCCTCTGGGGCAGTCAAAATCGATCCTCAGGGTAAGAGTTATGTCATGGTAAAGATAGGAGAAAAATGGGAAAAAAGGTTTGTCAAAACGGGATGGGAGAGTAGAGGCAAAATAGAGGTATTAGAAGGTCTAAGCCAAGGAGAGACTGTTGGAGTGTGGTAAAGTTTGAATAATATTCTGCTACAACTACAGGACCTTCACAAAACCTTTCAAATTGGGAAAATCAGTTATCACATTTTAAAGGGCGTAAACCTTACGGTAGAGAAGGGAGAGTTTTTGGCTGTTATGGGGCCATCTGGAGGAGGAAAATCAACCTTACTTAATATCCTGGGGTTGTTGGACAAACCCAGTGCTGGACTCTATCTCTTTGAGGGAAAAGAAGTTAGCTCTCTTATCATGAGAGATTTGGCTAAAATCAGAAATGAAAAGATAGGCTTCATATTTCAAGCCTTTCACTTGATACCCTGGGCAACGGCAGAGGAAAACGTTCTCTTGCCCTTACTTTATCGTGGTAAGATTGAGAGAGATGATGTGGAAAGGGCTAAAGTGCTGCTTGAAAGGTTAGGACTTGGAAAGCATGTTAACTTTAAGCCTTCAGAATTGTCTGGTGGGCAGCAACAGAGGGTTGCCATAGCTCGTGCCCTGATTAACAATCCTACTCTTCTCCTTGCAGATGAACCTACGGGCAATCTTGACTCCCAGAGTAGTAAGGAGGTTATGGACATCCTTGAAGAACTCAATAAAGAGGGCCTTACCATAATAATGGTAACCCATGATCCTGAAATAGCCAAAAGGGCTGGTAAGGTGAAAATACTTAGAGACGGAGTCTTTGTCGACTGATGATGGGAAGGCTTCTTTTCAAAGAGGTTTTTAGGGAACTTTTAGCAAACAAGATTAACATTTTCTTTATCACCTTAGCCCTTGTCTTTAGCCTAACAGCCTTGAATACCATTTATGCCTTGGGTAAATCGGCAGAAAAACAGATCTTAGACACCCTGGCCAACCTAAACTTTGGAAAAGATGCCCTGCTTGTCCTTGCAGGGGGATCAAGAATCATGGGATTAACCACCACTCGCACTGATACATTGCTGATGGATGACATCATCGCCATAGAAAAATTAGGCTTTGTTAAAATGACTTCCCCGTTTACCGGTGGCTCTGTGGAGGTATCTTACAGAGGAAAAGCAGAAAAGGTGAGGCTCGATGGAGTGCTACCAATATATTTGCAGGCAAATAACTGGGAGCTCTTTAGAGGAAAGTTTTTTAATGAAGAGGATGTGAAAAATTTCAATAAAGTTGTTGTCCTTGGCTACGAGATTGCTAGAAAATGGGGAGGTCATAATCTTGTTGGCGAAAAAATAAAAATACAGGACCAGTATTATAGGGTTATTGGAATTTTAGAGAAAAAGGGGTCCTTGGGGCACTTTCCTCTCGATGAGAGAATCTTCGTGCCTTTAACTACAGCTCAGAAGCGAATTTTTAACCAAAACTATTTAAGAGGGGTGAAGATTATCCTTCAGGAAGACACCCCTCTTTCACATGCCGAGAGGACCATCAGAAAACTCCTCAGGGAGAGACACAACCTTTATGGTATTGCTCCAGATGATTTTCGAATTGTTACTCCAGAGATGGTAGTGGCAAGGCACACTGCAACTTCTAAAACCTTAAGCGCCTTTCTTCTAACCATTGCCTTTATAAGTCTTGTCATAAGTGGTGTGATTATAATGAACCTTATGACAGCAAGTGTAGAGGAGAAGGCTGGAATAATTGCTCTCAGAATTGCGGTGGGGGCTCAGCCCTGGCACATAATCAAACACTATCTAATTAGTGCTCTGATTTTAGCTCTTGTTAGTGGCATTATCGGATGGCTTTTAAGTATCCTTCTTATGTTTCTCCTCTCTCTTTTGACACCTTTGAAGCCCCTTTTTTCCTGGGGAACATTTCTATTGAGTCTCCTCTTCTCCACTATTACCTGCATTACCTTTAGCCTCTTTCCCGCTATCAAAGCATCACGAATTGATCCTGCTATACTATTGAAAGGCTTATGAACATTCTAATTTTAAAGCTTCTTTTAGGTGGAATATTTCATAAAAAGTTAAGGCTCATCCTTTCTATTTTAGGAATAATAATCGGTGTCTCTGCACTCTTTGTTATGAATACCTTTGGAGAGGCTGCCAAGATTAAAACCCTACAGGAGATTGAAACCTTTGGTCCAGAGATACTAATAGTGGTCTCCGGACAAGCCAGGGTTCGAGCAGGACGGGCTCTTCAGGCAGAGCAAACAACCACTCTCAAACTGGAAGATGCACAGGCTCTTAGAAAACTCTCTGCAATAAGATTCATCTCTCCTCTCTACACAGGAAGTGCCATTATAAGATATCACGGGAGGAATCTCTCCACAGTGGTTCAAGGTGTCAATGAAGACTATCTAAAGATAAGAAAATTTTCCTTATATAGTGGCAGAAATCTTTTAAAAGAGGAAATTATGGGTTTCAAAAAGGTTGTCATCCTTGGCCATAAAGTAAAAAGAGAGCTATTCGGTGATGAGGTTGCAGATGGGAAGGTCATCCATGTCAACAAACTACCTTTTACCGTCGTTGGCGTCTTAAGCCCTGTTGGTGTTGATGCTAGTAACCAAGATCAGGATGACCAGATCTTGATCCCCATATCAACAGCCATGTCAGCTTTGTTCAACGTAGACTACCTATCAGCAATCTACCTATCAGTAGCCTCTCCCACTCTAGTCCCATTGGTAGAAAAACAGGTGGATGAGATTCTATTGAGAAGACACAAGATATCTCCTAAGGACCGAGACTTTAACCTAATCAAGGCAGAGGACATATTGAAATTCAAAACAGAAGCTTCAACCCTTTTTTCCTCCCTGGTGCAAAGCATCTCAATTTTGTGTCTCTTAGTTGGAAGTTTGGGAGTTACCGCCATTATGCTTCTCTCAGTAAACGAGAGAAGAAAGGAAATTGGACTAAGATTAGCCCTTGGTGCCGAGAAAAAGATGATACTCAAGCAATTTCTCATTGAGAGTGTTTGTATAAGTTTCTTGGGAGGACTTATAGGGTTTCTTCTGGGCTTTTTGGCTATTTTGATATTTCTTCCACTGCTCAAATATCCTCTGGTATTACCCCTCAAAACAATCTTAGTTTCCACTGGTTTAACAGTTCTATTTGGACTACTTTCAGGAATTTATCCAGCTTACAAGGCAAGTAAAATTGATCCTGCTATTCTCTTAAAGGGTCTTTAAGAAGCATTCCTCCTTGAAAATAGGTAAACGTTTTTTAACTTTAGAGATATGAGAAATAAAAGGCTATACTTAAGTCTTAAGGAATTTTTAGTAGAAAAATTTAGGGAAAAGGTGAAAAAAATACCACTTGATGCGGGGTTGAGTTGTCCCAATCGTGATGGAACTAAGGGTGTAGGTGGTTGCCTTTATTGTGATGCCAAAGGATCTGGCACAGGTCTTGCCACTCATTTTTCCCTAAGTAAACAACTAAAGTACTTTATTGAGAAATTTCGTTGCCAAGGATACAATAAGTTTATAGCTTACTTTCAAAGTTTTTCGAACACCTATGCTCCGAAAGAAAAATTGGAAAAAATCTACGGAGTCATAAGGGATTATCCAGAGATTGTAGGCTTAGCCATAGGCACAAGACCTGACTGCCTTAATCTTGAGATCATCAATCTGCTAAAAGAATTCGAAAAAGAGGGATACCATTTATGGGTGGAGCTTGGGCTTCAGAGTAAACACAACGAAACCTTAAAAATCATTAACCGTGGCCATAGCTTTGAGGACTTTATAGAAGCCTATAATATCCTAAAGAATAATACCATTGAGACCTGTATTCATCTAATCTTTGGATTACCAGGTGAAGATAAAGAAATGATGCTTGACACCGTTAAAACTATTGCCCATCTTAAGCCAGAGGGAATTAAATTTCATGCTTTATACATTCTTGAGGGAAGTGCTATAGCAGATCTCTACCACGATGGAAGGGTAAAAGAGTTAACCCTGGAGGAATATGCTGAACTTGTGGCACTTTCCTTAAGTTTTCTTCCTCCAAATACAGTGATTCATAGGCTTACTTCAGATCCACCTCGCACTGGGCTAATTGCCCCAGGGTGGTTAATTGATAAAAATAAAGTCATTCAAAAAATAGTTAATTTTATGAAAGAAAAAGAGCTATATCAGGGCAAATTTTACCAATAGGAAATTGTCACTGCCCCTTGACCTGAATATTTACGATAACCTCCTTTACTCCCTCAACGGACTTTGCTAAATCCACTGCCCGCCTTCTGTGTTCCTCTTTAGTAACAACTCCCGTGAGGGTCACCACCCCTCTTAAAGTGTCAACGTCTATAGAAAGGGCCTTAAGTTCAGGATCTGCTATGAATTTGGCTTTAACTTTAGCTGTTATCTCTTTATCTGTGAGGTAACTCTTAATTCCTCTCTTCCCAACTCTGAGATTATTTACCACTTTTTTAACACCTGGAACGCTCTGAGCGATGGCTACGGCTCTGTGTATCTCCTCTTCGCTGTCAACAAGGCCTGTTAAGGTTACCACACCATTAACAGTGTCTACATCTATTTTACGGGCCTTAGTTATTGGGTCTTCAATGAGCCTTGTTTTTACTTTTGTTGTAATTAAGGCATCGTCTATTTGAGTTCCTGTGCTTCTGGGGTCTGTTGCCACCTTGTAACCTCCATAGGCGCCTCCTCCCAAAAGAACCCATCCACAACCAGAGAGAACAAAACATGTGATAATCAGAGGGATAAGCATCGTGAAAGTTTTAAAATAAACTTTACTTTTACCGATAAGTAAATTAAAATAGCTCATAGGGAGGCCCTCCAATGAAAATAACACCCAAAGATCTACCTAATTTCAATTTTATCACGACTGATTCTATTTCCAAGGAAAGCAACATAGTTTTTGAGGAGTATTTCAGAAACGCTCTTTTAGAGTTGGAAAAATCAGATTTTTTAAAACATACCGAGAAGGAGAAGATAAAATATCTCTCAGAAAAGTTAGACTTTTCTCTGGATCTTTTGGATCGAGTGGCTAGATTAGAACTAAATCCCAGTGCGTCAGTAACAGTGGGAGATTTTCTGCTCAGTCAAGCCTTTGAAATAGACAAGGTGGCTGAGAGTCTACCAGATGGTGGCTTAAAATCACTCTTTAAAGAATCTGCACTCTATATTGGTATTGTAGCAGAAAAAATCCGTAAGGGATATTATTAATCATTTTAATCTTCCTCTAAAGCTAACTCTATCAGCTTGGCAATTAATGACTTGAAAGAATAGCCTGCAACCTTGGCAGCAAGAGGTAAAAGGCTGGTCTCTGTCATGCCTGGAATGGTGTTAGTTTCAAGAACAAAAAACTCTCCCTCCTTTAGAATAAGATCAGTTCTACTGTAGTGCCTTAAATACAAAGCCTTGTGAGCTCTCAGGGCATAATCCTGGGCTTTAGAGGTTAGGTCGAAACCAATCCGTGCAGGACATATCTCTTCTGCCATACCTGGTGTATATTTTGTCTCGTAATTAAAGAAATCAGCCTTTGGCACAATTTCTACCACTGGCAAAGCTTCCTCGCCGAGGATTCCAACAGTCATCTCTCTTCCTTGAATGTACTCTTCAAGGAGGATCTCTTTATCCTGGCTGAAGGCAACCTCAATGGCTTGAGGTAAATCTTCGATCCTTTTGACAAGGGACAGGCCGATACTTGACCCCTGCATGGCAGGTTTAACAATCATTGGCAACCCCAAGGTCTTTACAAATTCTCTCATTTCATCTAATGAATTGTCTTTTCCAAATACCCTTCCCTTGGGAACGGGTAATCCAGCAAGTTCGTAAATAGATTTGGCAATTCCTTTGTGCATAGCTAAGGCACTACCTAAAACCCCTGCTCCTTGATATGGTAACCCAAGCATATCGAGGAAACCCTGCAAGGTGCCATCCTCTCCCCCTGGTCCGTGAATCACAAGGAAGGCTAAATCCAAAGTTGAAGCTCTATCAACCAGTCTCCTTAAATCATAGGCTGGATCGAAGAATTCCACCTCATGCCCCAGTTCTCTAAGGGCTTTATCCACTGCCTTTGAACCCCTCAGTGAAACCTCTCTCTCAGAGGAATGACCCCCAGCTATCAGAGCAATCCTCAAGTTTTTTTTCAAGGACACCTCTTACCTCCCTGACGTCATTTAGTTTTAAAAAACTCTCAGGGGTAATGTCAAGATTTTTGAAAAGTCTTCTTTCCAAGATCAACGTCATCTCTTCAAGTAATCGCATCCTTATTATAGCCTTTAATGTCCTTCCATATCTTGTTTCAAGGTCCCTGAACCTCTCCCTCAGCGGAACGATCCGATCGTGCATCACCCTCTTATCTGCGTAGAAGACTATTTCTTCCTCACTAATTAGTGAACCAGGCTTGGGAGCCTTCAGATAGATGTGGGCATAGATAATCTCACCCATCCTCTCCAATCCAAGGCCTTTCATCAGTTTATAACCGGCAAGAGCATGATTCTCTCCGGTCTTTAGACTTGAAAACTTCTTTACATCGTGAAGAAGTGCGGCTAAGGTTAACACCCTTAGATCTAAATTATTTCCCTTTTTCACAAGGCTACACCCCAAGAACAGGGACACGAGGGCTACCCGCTCAGAGTGTCTGATTATATGGGCAGGAACTTCCTCTTGCTTCAACAACTGATAAGCCCAATCAATGGATAACTCCATTATTTATGACCTCAAGAAATAAAAGAAAAAAGGGAGAAGCAAAGAGAACTCCATCTATTCTATCCAAAAGACCTCCATGGCCAGGAATCAACGCACCTGCGTCCTTCTTACCAACTGACCTTTTAACAGCAGACTCAAAAAGATCTCCACAGGTCTCACTCAAGGACAGAACTAAACTAATCAGCATTGAAGTTTTTAAACTCCAAAGAGAGAAGATCTCCCTCAATAATATACCCACTAACAAAGCAAGAAAGATACCACCGAAAAAACCCTCCCAGGTCTTTTTAGGTGAGATTTGTGAAAAAAAAGGTCTCCTCCCCAGAAGTTTTCCAGCAAGATAAGCCCCAGTATCTGTGGCAAAGACAACAGAAAAGAGAAAAAGCAGATACTCTCGAGGATACTCCTTTGATAATACTAAAATGGGAATGAAACCCAACATAAGATAAAATAAGCCAGCTATTAATGGAAAAAATTGAGAGGTAAAATTCTCTCTTCTGAAGTAGAATAGAAAAGGAAGGAAGGACATAAAGAAGACCAAAAAGAAAAGAATTGGCCATGATATAAAGGAGGATTGATAGATCACAAAAAGTAAAGTGAGGGAACCCAACAGAAAGTAGCCTCTTGAGAAATCAAAAAGCCTTATCCACTCATGCCAGCATATTAGTATTGAGAGTGCAACTAAAACCGTTATCACAGAGTGACTTCCCTTTAAAAGAACCAGGACGAGAATTGGGAAGAGAACTATAGCGGATATTAGTCTTTTGAGGAAGTTAAAATTCATAAACTCTACCAAATCGCCTTTCTCTCCTCTGATACTCACCCAATGCTTTAACAAATTCCTCCTCAGAAAAATCTGGCCAAAGCAGATCTGAAAAGTATAACTCTGTGTAGGCGATTTGATAGAGGAAAAAATTAGAGATTCGAATTTCACCGCTTGTTCTGATCAACAAATCTGGATCAGGTAGCTCGGGGAAATAGAGGTATTGTCTGAAAGTTTCATCATTTAAGTCTATCTCTTTAAGACCACCATCTTTGAAATCCTTCGTCAAAAACCTTATGGCCCTGAGAATCTCTGCTCTTCCGCTGTAACTCAAAGCCAGGACAAGGGTCATTTCCCTAAAGGCAGCTGTGGCTCTTTCTACCTCTCTTATTTTGTCTCGTAAATCCTCTGGAAAATCCTCAACATCTCCCAGGGCCTTGAAACGAATGGACTTTTCCATTAGAAGTGGAAGCTCATTCTCCAAATACTCACCTAAGAGCTTTAACAGTGTCTCAACTTCAAGCCTTGGTCTTTGCCAATTTTCCTTGGAAAAGGCAAAGAGACTAAGATAGGGTATTCCCAGCTCTCTTGCCTTGATGATTATCCTTCTTGCAACTTCTACTCCCCGCTTGTGCCCCATTACACGGGGAAGACCCCGCTTTTTGGCCCATCTTCCATTTCCGTCCATTATGATAGCTACATGCCGTGGCAGGTTGGTTAAATCGATATCTGTTTGAGAAAGGGACATCCTAAAGTGTGAGGATCTCCTTTTCTTTGTCAAGAAGGAGTTTGTCTATGTTTTTTATGAATTCATCATGAACTTTTTGGACCTCTTTTTCAAGTTTGTTGTAATCGTCTTCAGAGATCTCCTTATTTTTCTTTGATGTTTTAAACTTTTCTAAGGCCTCCCTACGGAGATTTCTTATGGCTACCCTTGCCTCTTCTGCCATTTTGTGAGCAACTTTCACAAGCTCCTTTCTTCTCTCTTCAGTTAGCGGTGGGACTACAAGCTTAATGGTTTTGCCGTCACTTGTAGGATTTATGCCCAAATCGGATTTTTGTATGGCCTTTTCAATCTCTTTTAAAAGACTTACATCCCATGGTTGGATGACAAGTATCTTACCCTCAACCACGTTGACTGTGGCAATCTGCGGAATGGGCATCTTCTGACCATAGCAATCTACCTTGATACCCTCAAGGAGACTGACGGATGCTCTGGAGGTCCTTAAATGTGAAAATTCTTCTTTTAAAGTATTTATGGTCTTTTGCATCCTTTTTTTAATATCCTCCATAACCTCCTTCATGGAGCCCTCCTCAGAGCTTTATTATGGTCCCCACTTTTTCGTTAAATATAGCTCTTTTTATGTTGCCATACTGAAAGATGTTAAAGACAAGTATTGGTAATCCATTATCTCTGGCTAAGGAAAAGGCTGTTGCATCCATGACTTTAAGATTTCTCTTTATCACTTCGTCAAAGGTTATTTCATCAAATTTCTTAGCTGTGGGATCCTTTAGCGGATCACAGTCATAAACACCATCAACCTTAGTTGCCTTCATGAGGATTTCGGCTTGAAGTTCTAAGGCCCTGAGAGTTGAAGCAGTGTCTGTGGTAAAGAAGGGATTTCCTGTGCCACAGGCAAGAATAAGCATTCTTCCCTTTTCTAAATGTCTAATGGCCTTTTCCCTCACATATGTTTCTGCAACCTCAATTATTTCCAGAGCAGACATGGTTCTAACTGGAACACCTTTCCTCTCCAGGGTGTCTTGAAGAGCTAAGGCATTTATCAAGGTGGCAAGCATGCCCATATAATCTGCGCGGGCTCTGTTTAATCCCAACTTTTCGCCAGCAACTCCTCTGAAGATATTACCCCCACCAATGACTATGGCAACCTCTACCCCCAGGGAATGAATCTCCTTTAATTCCTGCGCTATGGAATTAATGACTTCTTGATCAATGCCAAAGTCTTTTTTTCCTAAAAGAGCCTCTCCAGATAATTTGAGAAGGATCCTTTTATATTGAATACTTCCATCACTCAAGACTATTCTCCCACTTGAAACCTGGAGAATCTCTTTATTAGAATCTTCTCTCCGGTCTTTGCTATTAGCTCATTCAAAAGGTCTTGAATGGTAATCTCGGGGTTTTTAATATAGGGCTGTTCCAGAAGAACAACCTCTTTGTAAAACTTTTCTAATTTTCCCTCCAAAATCTTTGGAATGACATTTTCTGGCTTTCCTTGCTCTCTAAGTTGCTCTTCAAAGATTTTCTTTTCTCTTTCTAAGATTTCCTGAGGCATCTCCTCTCTGCTAACACAGATAGGAGCAGTTGCGGCGATATGCATGGCTACATTGTATGCAAAATCCTGAAATTCTGGAGTTCTTGCAACAAAGTCTGTTTCACAGTTAATCTCAACTAAAACCCCTATTTTCTTATTGGCGTGAATGTAAGCTGCAACCACTCCTTCTTTGGCTTCTTTTCCTGCCCTTTTTGAAGCTATGGCAAGACCTTTCTTTCTCAGAATATCAACCGCCTTTTCAATATCGCCACCGGCTTCTTCCAAAGCCTTCTTGCAATCGCTAAAACCAGCAGCTGTTCTATCTCTCAATTGCTTTATGAGATCAAGTGATATTTGACTCATGGGCTCCTCCTAATGAATTTTAAGACTTTTCCAACAATCTTTCAGCTTCCTCTTCAAATATAACCTCTCTCTCTTCTTCTGCCAGTATCTCATCTAATATCTCTTCAGCCTTTTTCTCTTCTACCTTGAGCATCTCTTCTTCAAAACTTATCTCTTTGTCAGATAGGGCTACCATCTTTTCTTTGAAAATCTCAAGACCCTCTTGGCAGGCATCTGCAATCTTTGAAGTAATTAATTTAACAGCTCTAATAGCATCATCATTTCCGGGAATAATATAGTCAATCATATCAGGATCACAATTGGTATCTGTTATAGCAATAACTGGAATACCTAATTTTCTGGCCTCACGAACGGAGATTTCTTCATATACTGGGTCTACTACATACAGAGCCTGAGGCAAGCTATCCATGTTCTTTATGCCCTCTAAGTTTCTCTCAAGCTTGAGCTTAAGCCTTTCTAACTTTAATCTTTCCTTTTTGGGAAATCTTCCAATTGTCCCGTCCTCAAACCAGCTTTCAAGTCTTTTGAGTTTCTCAACACTCTGCCTGATGGTTCGATAGTTGGTTAAAGTGCCACCAAGCCAACGAAAGTTCACATAAGGCATGTCACATCTTGTGGCTTCCTCTTTTATAGCATCCTGCGCTTGTTTTTTGGTTCCCACAAAGAGAATTTTCCCTCCCTCAGCTACAACGCTTCTTGCAAACTCATAGGCTAAGTCAAAATACTTTAGGGTCTGTTGCAAATCGATGATGTGTATCCCATTCCTTTCCCCAAAGATGAAGGGCCTCATCTTGGGATTCCACCTTCTTGTCTGGTGCCCAAAATGCACACCTGCTTCAAGCAGTTGTTTCATAGTGATGTAACTCATGCAATCCCTCCTTTGGGTTTTTCTTCCGTCTAAGGCGGATTTACACCCTACTCCAACGTCTTTTGGAGCACCCTTTCCTTAGACGTGCTTTTTAACTTATTTAAAGGACTTTAATCTTGTCTTAAGTCGGATATACACTAACTATCTTTCTTCCATTCCTACATTCAAATTTGACCACACCGTCTATTTTAGAAAAGATTGTGTAATCCTTCCCAAGACCTACATTAAAACCGGGATGAAACTTTGTGCCTCTCTGTCTAACAATAATCTCACCAGCTCTGACCACCTGTCCCCCAAACCTTTTAACACCTAAACGCTTTGACTCTGAGTCCCTTCCATTTCTTGAGGATCCACCAGCTTTTTTATGGGCCATATTTATCTCCTCCTAGATTTTAATTTCTTTTATTTCTATGGTTGTCAAAGGTTGGCGATGTCCCTTTTTTCTTTTGTAACCTTTCTTAGGTTTCTTTTTGAAAACGATTATCTTAGGAGATCTACCCTGCTCAAGGATCTCAGCTTTCACAGTGGCATGGTTTAAAAGAGGCCTTCCCACCTCCAAACCAGCCTCTGTGGAAATTAACAACACCTCCTTGATCTCAAGAGTATCTCCGGGATTTCCTTCTAATTTTTCTACTGTAAGTCTATCTCCGGGTTTGACCACATATTGCTTTCCGCCGGTTTTAATGACAGCAAACACTTCAACCCTCCTGACATGAAAAAATTTAATACCTTAAGATATAGCAATTTTTGACTTTGTCAAGCATGTGTATGAGTCCATTAAATCCCACCAAATACCTCTTAAATAGCTACCTTATGTCTCCTATAAACTTCCTTAGTTTTCAAAGACTCCCTTCTGTAGTCGGCATCCATAATCTAAGTTAAAAAACATTAGTGCCCTGAATGGGACATAAAAAAGTATAGATCCTATGTAAATTCTCTAAGGGCTTATCTATGTTCTTAATCAATATAAATAAGTGTGCCATACATTATAGACCTTAACTCTTTCAGGGGGTCTCCTCGTCACCAAGCCTAATCACTTAAAGAATCATCACCTAATAGCCTTTTTCCTCTTTGATGTTTAACTCAAAGAGGGCTAATCTAAAGATCTATCTAAGACCAGAGTCACTGGGCCATCGTTTAAGAGTTCAACTTCCATATGAGCCCCAAAGAGTCCAGTTTTCACAGAAACTCCCCTGTCAGCAAGCCTTCTTCTCATTTCCTCCAAGATGTTTTGAGCTTTACTTGGCTCTTCTGCCAAGTGAAAACTCGGTCTTGTTCCCTTTTTTAATTCACCACAAACGGTAAAATTCGACACCAGTAAGATTTCACCACCCACATCCTTAATACTTCTATTGAGCTTTCCCTCATCATCAGGAAATATTCTCAGATTAAGTAACTTATCAACCATCCAATCAATAGTTTTCTCATTGTCTCCCTTTTCCACGCAGAGCAAAACAAGAATCCCCTTGGAAATATGAGCCAAAATACCATCCTCAACTAAAACTCTGGCCCACTTAACTCTTTGAATAACAGCTTTCATAATTGATTTTTAGACCTTATTTATCGCCTCAATACCCTTTAGATAGGCTCTAAAGTTTGCCTCGAAGAGATGGGCCTTACTTTTGCCCAACATCTCCTTTAGAGCCCTGACAAAGACATCCTCAGAAAAGAGCTTAAGCAAACCATTAAAAGCACCAAGGGCACAGAGATTTAAGGCCAAGGGGGCTCCTGCCTCCTCAGCAAGAGAGCTAAAAGGCACATATATCACCCTCTTGTGATGAGTTAATTCCTCATAATTTTCAATCTCATCCCTCTTAACCAAATCTTCATTCACCAAGGCAACACCACCCTTTTTCAATCGAGGTATAAATTTTAGGAAAGACGGAAGATTAAGAATTATGAGATAGCCTGGTTCCTTTACTAGTGGAGAGGCAATATCTTTATCAGAGATGACCACTGTGCAGTGACAGGTCCCACCTCTCATCTCAGGACCATAGACGGGCAAAAAACTCACCTGATAGCCTCTGTACATACCTGCCAAGGCAAGGAGATTGCCAGCAAAAAGGACACCTTGTCCTCCAAATCCCGATAAAATAATTTCAAATCTCACTATTCCCTCCAAAGGTATCCTTAAAGACCCCAAGAGGGAAGATCTCAATCAGCTTATCAACGTGTTTAGTTGCAGACAGGGCATCCATCTTCCAATTTACAGGGCAGGTTGAGAGAATTTCAAGATAGGAAAAACCCCTATTTTCAAGTTGTGCCAAAAAGGCCTTTTTTAAGAGTTTTTTTGTCTCTATCACTCTTTTTGGTGTATTCACTGCTGTTCTGGCACAAAAGGCCACTCCTTCAAAATTGGATAATACTTCAGCCATTTTTAGAGGGAAACCCTCTCTCTTCGGATCTCTGCCCAAAGGAGTGGTGGTGGTTTTTTGTTGAAGCACAGTCGTAGGCGAAAGTTGGCCTCCAGTCATGCCATAAACGGTATTGTTGATCATCAGGGCTGTGATACTTTCTCCCCTCGAAGCAGCATGGAGACTATCTCCAAGACCAATGGCTGCAAAATCTCCATCTCCCTGATAGGTAAAGACTACAAGCTCTGGCCGTGCCCTTTTCATGCCCGTTGCCACTGAACAGGATCTACCATGGGGTGCTTCAACTATATCCACATCAATGTAAAAATATAGAAAACAGGCACATCCAATTGAGGCAAGCCCAACGGCCCTATCCCTAAGATTCAACTCATCAATTACCTCACAAAGCAACCTGTGAACAATACTGTGATGACAGCCTGGACAGTAGTGAAAAATATTCTTTTTTAAACTTTTGGGGAGTTTGAATACTTCAGGCACTTTTTAATCTCCTTTTCTATATCCTCAGGAAATGGTAAAATACTGGGAGGGTAAAATACCGAATAAGTATCACCTCTTCCACAAATAGAACTGGCAACATCCTCCACCATCTGTCCGCAATTTAATTCAAAAACCATAAACCTCTTTTTCCTTTGGGATGCCTCTGCTAACTTAAAAAGAGTAAACCTGGGGAAAGGATAGAGGGTAATTGGTCTAAAAAATCCAACTGGATATCCCTTTTCTCTAAGATTTAAAACTGCCTCTTTGCATAGCCTTGCCATAGATCCGAAGGAGACCACGATTATGTCCTCATTCCCTTCAAAAATTTTTTCATAGCGTATCTCCTTTTCCATCATCTGGTATTTTTTCTTTAGTTTCCTGTTTCTCTCAGCTAATTCAGCTGAATCAAGAAAAAGACTCTTTATAACTCTTGCAGGTCTGTCTTTGGCGCCATTTAAAATCCAATCGTCCTTCTTGATTCTTTTAATCTTTAGAGGCTTCAGGGTAAGTGGTTCCTTCATCTGACCCAGGATGGCATCAGAGAGGATCATTACGGGATTTCGGTATTTGTCTGCTAATTCGAAAGCCTTAGCAGTCAATTCATAGGCTTCATCGCAGGAGTAAGGAGCAAACACTAAAAACTTTCCATCTCCGTGGCCAGGGGCCTTAACAGCCTGAAAGTAATCTCCCTGAGAAGCCTCTATACCTCCCAAGCCAGGCCCTCCCCTCATGACATTCACTATTACACAGGGTAATTCTAAGGCAATTAAGTAGGAAAAACCCTCACTCATAAGAGAGATACCTGGACTTGACGAACTGGTCATCACACGGGCACCTACAGCACTTGCTCCCAATACCATGTTTATAGCAGATGTCTCGGACTCAGCCTGTAAGAAAACTCCCCCTCTCTTAGGAAGTTCTACGCTCATTAGTTCGGGGATTTCGTTTTGGGGTGTTATAGGATAGCCAAAATAACAGTTACACCCCCCTTCTAAAGCACCGAAGGCTATGGCCTCAACCCCTTTTACTAAGATCCTTTTATCTTTCAATTTCGCCATCCTCCACAAAAACTACCTCAGGACACATAAGATAGCATATTCCACAGTGATTACAGTTCTCAGGGGATTTCCAGCAAACTATCTTATATCCCAAAAGATTTCTTTTATCAGAAAGGGCAAGAATCTTTTTTGGGCAAAACTCTATGCAAAGTCCACAGCCTTTGCAACGATCTTCTAAAATCTTGATTTTCATGGTGAATCTTATAGATTTTTTAAATAGTTCTCTTTAAAAACCTCTAAATCCTTTGAATTGTCCAAATTGTAACATAGCAAAGGTCTCTCCTGAAGGATTTGTGAAATAAGTCCCTTTAACACCTGTTTAGGACCACATTCAAGGAATTGACTTACACCACTTTTGTAAATATACTCTACAGCCTCAATCCATTTAACTGGAGAGGTTATCTGTTTCATCATCAAATCCTTTATGGTATCTCCATCAGTTTCAGCCCTGGCGGAGACTGAGCTCACAAAAGGAATTTCAGCTGATCCAAATTTGATTTTACCTAAGAATTCAGCAAATTCTCTTTCAGCGTCCCTCATAAGAGGGCTATGAAAACCGGCACTAACCTTTAGCTTCACTACCTTTGCACCAAGATTTTTGGCTTCATCGGCCACATGGCTTATTGCAGGCTCAACCCCGCTTATAACCAACTGTTTAGGCGAATTATAGTTTGATATGACAACCAGATCCTCTGCTCTATCAATAAGCTCCCTCAACTTTTCTACCGAGAGATTTATTATGGCATACATACCGGAGGGCTTTTCTGTTGAGGCCTTAGCCATTAATTCTCCTCTTTTTTTCACAGCTTTCAAGGTATCCTCTAAATTTAAGACTGAACTGGCATAAAGAGCACTGAATTCTCCTAAGCTATGTCCAGCAGTGAATTTGACAAATTCTCTGAATCTATCTTTTAAAAGGTCTTTAGCCACCTCAAAGGATGCCATATTTACAACGGTCAAACATACCTGTAAATTCTCTGTTTGCGTTAACTCCTCAAGTGGTCCCTCAAAACAAAGTTCTCTAACCTTAAGACCTGTTATTTCCTCACTTAGATGAAATAGCTCTCTTACTTTGGAAAAGTTGTCATAAAAGTCCTTTCCCATTCCAAGGTATTGAGAGCCCTGACCAGGAAAGACCAAAGCCAGCACCTAAGCCTCCTCCTCTGAAATCTTCTCTGGCAAAATCTCCTCATATTCTTCGGAGATCTTCAATTCGTAGTCTTCTGGAGGCAAGAGATCGTCAAGCTCAGAGGGATTGGTCATTTCAATCTTAACAAGCCAACCCTCCTCATAGGGATCTTCATTGATCAAATCCACGTTATCGAGCACTTTCTCATTCACACTGACAATCACTCCTGATATAGGCATTGTGAGGTTATACATCTCTTCCACACTTTCAATACTTCCAAAGATATCATCTTTCTCATACTCCTCTCCATCCTCAGGCAAATCAAGATTTATAATCTCTATTCCTCGTGAAAGAAAAAAATCAGTTATGCCAACCTTGACGATCTTTTTTTTCTCTTTCTTTACCCACAGATGATCTTCAGTATACAGACGATCCTCAAGAATCTTCATCTTCGGCCTCCTTCGTTAGTAGATCTTTTTCCCTCTTAGATGCTGTTTTTTATATACCACTTTTTGGAAAATATCAAGGGTAATTTTTCATCTATTTGATTTAATATTAACCAATAAAGATTGGCGTTTTTTAGTAGAAACCTAAGTCATGGAAGATACAGACCCCTTCAAAGGCCTTGCCAAGCTTTGGGATTGTCTCTGAGTTTCAAGAAAGAGAGAAGTCTTAAAACGAATTCCCCCACGAGATCTTCCAGGTCCTTTGGTTTATGATAAAAGGCTGGCATAGCTGGAAATAAGACCGCTCCAGCTTGGGTCAACGTGACCATATTCTGGAGATGAATTAGGTTTAGAGGGGTCTCTCTGACAACTATTATCAGTGGCTTTCTCTCCTTAAGCATCACATCTCCGGCTCTAAGAAGTAAATTCCTTGCCTGCCCAGTTGCTAAGCCCCCCAAGGTTCCCACACTACAGGGAATAATAATCATAGCCCTATAGGGAGAAGATCCACTGGCTGGGGGAGCAGATATTTCACTTTCTTCGTATACTTTTTCTGCTAAATCCTTTAGTTCTCTCCAACTTATCTCAAGCTCGTGCTGAAAGACCAGTTTTCCCGCATCTGTGATGATGACCTCCGTTGGGATTCCCAACTCTTTCAGATTTTGAAGTAACCTCAGGGCATAGATGGATCCACTTGCACCGGTGATCCCAACTAAAATTTTCTCTTCCAAGCCCTTGCCTCCCTTTTGGCCAATTGATCTGCCCTCTCGTTCTCAGGATGACCTGCATGGGCCTGAACCTTTATAAAAGTGACCTTGTGAAAATTAACCAACCTGTCTAACTCCTGCCACAGATCTAAGTTTTTAATCTCGCTTCCTTCAGCATTTTTAAAACCTCTTTTCTTCCAGTTGGATAGCCACTGGGTGGCCCCTTTTAATACATATTCCGAGTCAGTGTAAACATAAATTTTCTTTGAGTCTTTATAATAAGCTAACGCCTTTATCACTGCCAAAAGTTCCATACGATTGTTAGTAGTGTTTGGCTCACCACCGGAAATGACTTTCTCTGAATCGTTGTCCTTAATAATAGCCCCATAACCACCAGGCCCAGGATTACCAAGGGAACATCCATCAACATAAACATGAATTACACTCTCTCCTTCCTCTGCGATGGCTCTCTTTCTCAATTCCTCTATTATCTCATACCCACGACTTGTGCCAATTATATCAGCCCCTGCCTCCAAAAAGGCAAGAGCACTCTCTAAATTGCCTATTCCACCTGAGGCCTTTATACTGATCCTACCTTGGGATAGCTTATGCAAAAGTTTAACCTCTTCAATAGTTGTTGCCTTACCCATAAAACCAGTGGAGGTCTTTACAAAATCAAACCCTTGGGAAATGAGAAGGGATACCACAAAGTCTATCTCATGGGGCTTAAGTATCGGGGTCTCAATAATAACCTTTAAGACCCTCCCCTGAGAGGCCCTCTTAATGGATTCTAACTCCCTACCCAAAGATTCACTATCTTTCACTCTTACCAAGTGCAGGTTCACCACAAAATCAACTTCATCTGCACCCTCTGAAAAGAGCTTCTTTATTTCTTCTGCCTTGCTTTGAAATAGCTGAAAACCAAGGGGAAACCCAGCAACGGAGATAATTCTCCCTGAAAAGGCCTTTTTAGCATCTCTCACTAAAAAGGGAGGCACACAGATGCCTCTAAAAGGATAATCCTTTGACCTTGCTAAAAAAGTCTCCCATTCCTCTCGCTCAAAGATGGGCTTTAAAAAGGTGTAGTCTATCTTTTGTGCCAAAGTCTCAGGCTTTAAAGCAAGGTTCATGAGTAAAGAAGCCTTATACGATTACTAAAGGCAAAACCCTTCATTTTTGAAGCTGGATTTTTTCCATAAAATCGTCCCTGAGCAAGCACCCAGTGTGTCTGTCCCAGTCCCTCTGGAAGCAATAACATCTTTAGGGCTTCTTTTTCTCTTTGGCTTCCATTGGTAATCTCCTGAAAAACTCTATCAATGCCCAGTGACACAAGATAACTCCCCTGCCCTGTAAATCCTAAATTAATAAAACCAAACCTCTCTCCCAATTCTCTCAGATAGGTAAAATCCACATGAGCGGTAATATCTATATGTCCTGGCTTAAAATAGGGGTTTTCCACTACCCTTTGGCGATAGTAACAAAGAAGTGTGCCTCGGCTCCTTTGTGGATGATAGAGATCTCCTCTGGGGTAGCCATAGTCTAAAATTAGCATCAAACCTCTTTGTAATTTCTGAGAAAGTTTTTCGTATATATCCCAGGCTTTGGTGCAAATCTCTGTGCGATATCCCTCTTGCCAGGCTGAAAAATATGGATAAACACGAGAGAGCACCTCTGTCTCTGAAAGCTCACCTAAAAATTCTCTAACCTCTTCTTCGGTAAACTCAACCCAAATCTCCCAGAGATCTCCCTCTCTTTTCTCCACTAAATGAACAGGTAGAGCATCAAAGAGTTCATTTGCCACAAAAACCCCTTCAAAAAGTGGAAGTTTCTCGAGACTATCTATCCACAGAATTTTATCTTTGAAATCTGAGAGTCTTTCTTCCTGTATTGCCTTTAAAGGCAAAAAGGGTTCTACTATGTAATATGGGAAGTCAAAACCCTTTGATTTTAGATAGCTTAGCATATCATATGCCAGATACCCTGCCCCAGCCCCCATTTCAACTATGGCAAAGTCCTTTGACTTTCCAAGGATTTCGTATACTTCAAGCACTTGCAAGGCAAGTGTAGCCCCAAAGGCTTTGTTAATACAGGGTGCAGTGATATAATCTCCCTCCTTTCCAGGCACATTCCCCCGGGCATAATACCCATAATCAGGATGATAAAGAGCAAGTTCCATATAGTTCTCAAAGGTAAGAGGTGATATACCTTGTAAAAGATGGAAAAACGAGACCTTTGAAGAATTAGCTTTCGAAATCATCTTATCCTCTGTGAATCTTTCAAAAATTATCTTATTAAACTCTACTAATCCCTGCTTTTTATCCTCACCTCTTGATAAACTCTCCTACCGACTATTCTCTACTCTTGTTTCTATCTATTCGCTAGTCTCACCACTCCTACACCACAAGCTCTACCCCTCCACTTAAGCTCAATAAGTTTATCTATTTTTGATAAAGTGTCATCTGGAAGATCCTGATATAGAAGGCTTTCTCCTAATGTTAACAGAGTTGATCTCTTTCTATACACCTTCAATACCTCCTTTTTTCTACTATTTTATCTGAAGATCATCAATTTGACAATTAAAGCTTGCAAAGGTCTAAAAAAATAATTTTATTTTTAGTAAACCCTCATTTTTGTTTGTATTAAATGAAAATTAGAATTTCTTATTACACCTTCACAAATGTGTCCTTTTATAAAGCTAAATTGTAATGCTAAATTATTTATAACTTGTCTATTGTATTTGATAGCAAAATTTCCACTAATATTGAAATTATTATTATTGTTAGAATTACTAACAATCATACCATTAATATTAAAATTTCCATTACCGCTTCCAATATTAAAATTATTATTTCTATCTGTTACATATATTAATCCATTTATTTCCGCATTTCCATTTCTACTTATGTTTAAGTTATTGTCACTGATTATTAATACAGGTTTTTCTTGAGATCCAAGTTTACTATTAGAGTTAAGATTTATATCAAAATTCCCCGTTCCACTTCCACCACTATAGAGAATACCATTATACCAGTTTAAACCATTATCGTTTAAATTTATATTCTGTGCAAATATATTTACCTTTTCTAAAGTTAGATTATTCTTTTGATCCAAAACTATATTTTTTACAATAAAGTTTAAACCTGTTAAAGAATTTATATTTTGATTGTTTTCTGTTCCCAAAGAAACCTGATTTGCGGCTATAAAACCTCCTCCTATAAATGATCCTACTTGGAGATGCGCATTATTACCCAAATCCAAAGCTTGACAGTAGGCAAGAGTTGTATTTGGATTATAATTTATGCCATTTATTGTTATATTCTCTTTGTTTTTTACAATGTATCTACTATTTACCAAATCCCAATGAAAATCTAATTTTGTATTTCCAATACAAGAAATAACTGTTCCAGAGGCTACACAATTATTATAAGAAGCACTACAGACATCATGACTTGGTGGTCTCTGGGGATTAACGGCGTTGGCTAAAAGACCACCATTTTGATCAGTGATAGAAATGTAAGATCCAACAATACCACTAGGCTTCCCGTTATTATCAAAATCTACCCTATAGTCATTACTGAAGCGATTTAAAAGTTCTAATCGATTATTTAATTGGAACACATCAGCTGTTAAGTCCCTATCTTGTGGAAAAGCATTAGACACATAGGCCTTGGTTGTAGATATGATTCCATTAGGATTGTTAGGGCAAGCTGTTACATTATCACTGACATTTGTTATCGTCACAATATTACCTATCATCAAGGCTGGAGTTTTACACTCCACCTCACAGCTGACAATAGAAGCTGAACCTCCCAGATTTATATTATTTAATCTTTTGAGATTCACTGCACCAAGGTTAGAAGGCCCTTCAAGGGTATAATACAAAAGGGCAATCTTTACAACAGTGGCATTTCTGTAATCAGCCCTGGTCCAAATAAAACAGCTATTTCCTGCTCTTTGGGTTTTTATTTGAAGGTTTGCCAGGCCGAAAGTTTCATTGGATGTGAGCCCGCAGGTCCAAATACCGTTGATAATTCTTTCAGAGGCCCTCATTATCCCTCCATTAGCAGCTCTATCCACAATGTGCCATCTCTGTTCTGCTGAAAGTGTTCTAAATCCCATCCAAGAAATATGCAGACCTGTTAGACCCATTATCAAAAGTGCTAAAATCAATATTAGGGTTTGACCTAAAATAAAACCCTTAACCTTCCTCACTTCCTTCACCTCCCGAAACGCCTCTCCATTAAATAGGTGGTTCCATTAGCCGTTATAAGGGTGGCATTAAACACCACAGTCCTATGATCTTTTGATATGGTTAAGTCTCTAATCCTAATAATTCTCACACTGTTTTCAGAATCTCCACATCCATTTTCCATATCTGTTCTGTCGTAAACAAGCCAATTCTCCCCGGCTATGTTCTTTACATAGAGTGTGATTCTATGTGGAACCCTTACAATGAAATCCCCAGGCATTAAGGTCAATATGGAACTATTGGAGACTGTGTCCCATTCAAAAAGCGTTCTGTTGATGAAAAGATTGGGCTGGGCATTCATTAAACAATCGGGTTGTCCAGTAAAACTTGAGAGCTTAACTGCTACAGGTTGATTATTGAGACTTCTTATCCTAAATCCAGAATTATCGAAGATGTAATAACAGTTTTGTTTAGAACCCGAATTCAATCTACAGCTTATGATACTGGCATGTAGATTGTTCGCACTTTCTACAAAACCACTTCCGTATAGGTTGGCGTAGAACTCAGCTTTCCTACCATTGTCGCTTATAGTCACACACATGGGATCACGAGGTGGGTAAGAGGTGCAGTCTGGGAGGGTTGAGCTAATAGTGCAATTGTTGTCTGCACAGGGAACCCCCTGTCCCCAACGGGAAAAGAGATAGTCAAGAGTGGTAAAAGCATTTCTTACATCCTCAGTGAGCTCAGATACCATACGACCTGTCTTGAAGGCGCTATTTGAAACGATGAAGGTTGATAATAGAGCTAGGGATAGAACACTTGCAAGAATGATGACAATAAGAAGTTCTATGGTTAAAAAGCCTTTCCTTTTCATTGATCTCCCATGCCTCTAAGGATTTTAAAAATTACAAACCATATCGGTCAAATCGTATCTCTTATTACCATGTTGAGCCGTAACTGTTACGCTATTACACTGATTAGTAGCTGGCTGACAACTGCCTCTCACCGAAATATTTATATTAAATCCCCTACAAGAAAAATTTGCTAAAGGATTTCTTCTGTCCCTGCATACCTCCATGGCAGAACTTGCACCCTGGGTTAAACAACTTAGAAGGGCTTTGTCTCTATTAAATATCCCGAAGGAGGTCAAAAGCATTGCATACCCTACAATAGCAATAGCAGTTATCAGGATGGCTACGAGAACCTCAATAATAGTAAATCCCTTCAATTACAGCTACCCTCCTTTGTTATGTAACCTCTCAAGGTTTGCAAGGAATACTTCATACAACTATTAATATCTTTTCTCTTGACATAAAATGAAGTGGATGTATAGGCAAGGCCACGGGGATCAAAGGCACCTGGACCTCCAGAAAGTTCTACAAAATCATCCACAATCATGACCCTTCCAAGAATCTCCCCTGAACAGACAATACTCCTATTGTATCCACGATTATAAACCAACATGCTACTTGAATTGGTTACACAAATAGCTACATTGATACTCCTCTCCATAGATAGAATTCTGGCGTAATTTAGCAATTTTTCAACTTGAAAAACATAGTCATTATACTTGTAAATCCTTGAGATTTTTATAATGTTTGGAACCCCTATCCTAATCAAAATAAGGATTATTCCAAGGATGATTAGGAACTCAAAAATTGAAAAACCTAAGGCTTTTGATAAACCTCTTTTAAGGATGATTAAAACTCCTAATAAAATATTAGTGCTATCTAATTTAGAAATAAAAACTTTTCCAAAAAAGTCAATGTATGAGTCCATAATATTTTAGTTACCTCCCTGTTAAACTGGATCTCTCCACTTTTATGAACAAATTAAATGTTAAGGTTAATACCTAAAACATGAATCATTAAAATCCTCTCTGAAGCTTATTTCAAAGCTTTTGTAAGTCTTATTGGCCGAAAAAACCTAACATTTTAATTGTTCAAAACTTGGGGGCATCCCATAAACCCATCCCATAAACATAAACTTAAAAGTGGTGGTGCGATTGGAGAACTACATGTCTTTATGATATTTAATTTAATACTATAATTATACAAAGGAGGTTTTGAAATGAGAGATTTCAGAGGTACCAAGGAAATGGGATTTACCTTAGTTGAGCTTTTGATTGTGATTGCAATGATTGCGATTTTAGCAGCCATAGCTATCCCCCAGTATGGGAAGTACAGAAAGAGTGCTGCTGAAAACGCCTGTCTTTCTGACTTAAGAAATGCAATCACCATGTGTGTTGCCGCTTTAAGTGCTAATGCAAGTAAAACAACTTGCACTCGAGGAACAGATTACCCAAGTAGCACCACAAATGTAAGTTCAATATCAGTCACGGTAAATAATGATGGTTCCTTAATTGGAATTGCAACCTGTACTGGTGCTGCCAGTGGTACTACCTATACCTGCAATGTCACAGATATAGGAATTACCTGCACCAAAAGTTAAAATTCTGTGATAGTGTTTTATCTATAGGTCCCCATTGATATGCAAAGTCCATTGAAAGGTAGAATGACTGACATTATAACCTTGAAGAATGATCTAGTGTTAGAGATCTGGGATTATTCAAGAAAACTTGCTGGGGATAGATGGCTTGTTGGATTTTTAGCTCAAATTGGAATTACCCCAAGTAAGGAAGATTTCTCAAACAGCCTCTACTACCAACATTTCATGAAAAACACCGATGGCAAACTTTATTACCGCTACTACAAAGAGAGAACCTTTGTGCCAGAAGAGGAAGTCAATAGAGTATTCAGTGAGATTAAAGAGAACTTTCTAAAGGCTGTCATGCCCTACATCTCAAGTCCTGATTTTCCAGCAAGTCTTCTAAAAAGAGAGGTTGCTCTTTATGAGAGAAAGGTAGACTGGGAGCTTTACAGAGAGGCAAAAGAAAGGGAGGAGAAAGAGCTGGAAGAGTTCTATAAAGACCGAAAGGTCCTTTAGTTTCCCCCGAAAGAGTGGTCCTTGGAGTCCTTTGGCGCCATCTCAGAGGTTTCATCCTTAATCGGTTTTTGATCGATTTTATCAGAACTATCAGCTTCTTCTCTGTTTTCAAATTCCAGGTAGTCCTCTTTGATAATCCCGCGTTTTTTCATAATGAAATAGATCAGCCTTGATCTTCTTTCAACAAAGCTACTTTGACTTAGGGGTGAGTATTTAATAGGATTGGGTAAGACTGCAGCAAGGCGAGCTGCCTCCCAGGGGCTTAGTTGAGAGGCATGTTTTCCAAAGTAGTGTTTGGAGGCCATTTCAATGCCAAAGATACCCTCTCCCCACTCGGCGATATTAAGATAAATCTCAAGAATTCGTTTCTTGCTGAGACTGTTTTCTAAACGATAGGTGAGGATAGCCTCATGAATTTTTCTCACAGGATTCCTCGAAGGATTTAGAAAGAGATTCTTTGCCGTTTGCTGTGAAATGGTACTTCCCCCGTATTTTATCTTACCTGCCTGAAGATTCTTTTCTATGGCCTTTTGTATTGCCTCAAGGTCAAATCCGGAATGTTTATAAAACTTATCATCCTCTGCAATCAACACTGCCTTTATAAGAAAGGGGGAGATGTGACTTAGGGGCACCCAAACCTGTCTCACCCTAATGTTCTTTCCCTCACGTTCCCACTGCTTGATTCTGAACTTCATCATAGCGGTAAGCTTTGGGTTCTCTTGCTTTAAGTGATCAATGGGTATAAACCAGGGATAGAGGAAAAGGTAGCCAAAGCCTATGAAAAGGGCTGAAAAAACGACGATTTTAAGCAACTTCATTGGAAAGCCTGATTACTTGAAGCTCAATGTTAGTGGATTTAGAGTGAATTAACCTTTAAAAGCGCGCCCGGAGGGACTCGAACCCCCAGCCTTTGGATTCGTAGTCCAATGCTCTATCCAGTTGAGCTACGGGCGCTAAAATCGGGGCGGGCAGATTTGAACTGCCGACCCCCTGCTCCCAAGGCAGGTGCGCTGCCA
>JANXDB010000041.1 GCA_025060015.1 Caldimicrobium sp.
CTTTTTGGTGGTCAAAAAACCACAGGTTACAAAGCCGGGGAAGCCCCTTTTAGATTAGAAAAGGAGACCCTGCCCGACGGTCAGGTTATAGAAAGGATTACTTACCTTGGATCTGTGGAAGACTTCGAAATTGGTTATGACCGAGACATGAAGATGACCCTTGGTGAAAGCGGACAAAGGATTTTCATGGATTCAGGAATCTTTGAGGCCCTCTTAAGTTTGAAAAGGACCTTGCTTGCCAACAACGAAATTGATTATGAGACTGAACAGTATAATATCCAAGAGATAATAGGAAAGTTAGATGCAGTTTACAATCACATAGCAGGAAAGAGAGGAAAAATTGGAGCTCAAATGGCCCATTTGGAGACAAAAAAGACTCTTTACGATGATTTTAAAGCTACTATAGAAAGCAATCTGGGAGAGGTTGAAAGTGCCGATTTAGCTAAACTTGCTACCAAACTCCAAGGCTTGAGTATTGCCTATGATGCAGCTCTTAGGGCGGTTGCCATGTTTTCCGATATGAATCTGGCTAAATATCTTTAGCAATAATACCTCCGCCTAAGAGATAGTCTCCTTCGTAGAAGGCACAAATCTGTCCAGGGGTAATTCTCTTTGTAGGTTTTGCAAGCTTTATTCTCCAAAGGGAACCCTCTGGAACTATATCCGAGATCATAATCCTTTCAGTTCTATATCTTATTTGGGCACTGACCCTGTTCCATCTATCTAATGGCAGATGAAAATTTATATCCTTAACATAAAAACTTTCTCTCAGGAGTTCCTCCTCATCTCCAAGGTATAATTTATTTTCTCTTTCATCAATCCTTACTATGTATAGAGGTCTACCCAAGGGAATTCTTAGGCCTTTTCTTTGACCTAAGGTATAAAATTGAATGCCCATATGGGTTCCAACTCTCTTTCCTCTATGTATGATTTCGCCTTCCCTTTCGGGTAAATACTCTCTGAGATATTCCCGAAGGGTTTTACCCTGTAGAAAGCAAACATCCTGTGATTCTTTAAATTGAAAGATATTTAAACCCTCCTCCTTTGCTAATTTAATAACTTCCTCCTTACTGGAGAAATTGCCTACAGGAAAAAGAAGCAAGGGAATTAGATCTCTTTCGATAAGGGCTAAAAAGTAAGATTGGTCTCTGGCTCTGTTAGAGGAGCTCTTCAATAATGTATAGCCCTTGTGTTCGCCCTTTGAGACATAATGCCCTGTTGCATATCCATCAACACTTAGAGTCTTCAGAATAAGCCTTGGAGCTAAACCGAATTTGATTGTCCGGTTACAGATGGCGCAGGGATTAGGGGTGAGTCCTTGGGCATAACTTCTTAGAAAATAGTCCTTTACCTCCCTTTGAAAGTCCTCTTTTAAATCTATGATATGATGTTCTATGCCTATATGTTCCGCAATTTGTCTTGCCCTCTCCAATTGGGGCCGAAGCTCCTCAAAGAGTAAAAAACTAACTCCTACTATGGTTCCCTTTGGTGCATAGGTCTTCCTTAGAAGGAGGGCAGAATAGGAGCTATCTACTCCTCCACTCATGGCGATGGCAATCTTGGTCATGAACACTTAAGGATTGTGTTTTTTTTAAAATCTATTACATTATCTTTCATTTTACAACTTCGAAAGGAGGGTGTTTGTGCCATGAATTTAGAAAAACTTTTTGTCCCTTCTCCAAAGGTTCAGGCAGACAAGGCCTTACCACCTGAGGAAACTATAAGAATCGTTGAAGAAAGGTTGAAAAATTCTGGCCTGAGGATATACAAAGGGTTACAGAGGATCGACAAGGGAAGGCTTGGCATCCCTGTCTATTTAAGTATATACGATGTAGAAGGTACAAGAGTAACGGGTAACTACAAGCAAATGGGAAAGGGTATAAATCCAGCCCTTTCTCAGGCGAGTGCCCTTATGGAGCTTGTGGAGAGATTTTCGCTCTTTAGCTATTATAGGAACGTTTCAGAGAAAGGTTTCCTAAGCACCTTCAAAGAACTGGGAGACAAGGCTATTCCCTGGGAGGTCTTTGTAAGATCTGTTGAGGATGAGGATGAAAAAAGGGTTAGAAGCCTAACCTTGGAGATTTTAAGAGAAATGCCTTTTTACTTTGTGCCAGCTTTGGAAGTGAATTCTAAAGGAGTTAAATATCTTCCTTTCCACTGGTTTTGGACTCTTTACGAATACAATGGTTCAGCAGGAGGTAATACCTATCCAGAGGCCTCTGTTCAAGCCATCTGTGAATTAATAGAGAGACATACCAATGCCCTGTGGATTAGATCACAAAGGCCAATGCCTGCCATAAGAAGAGACTCTGTAAAGGGTGAGGCAGAAGCACTTCTTAAGTGTTTTGAAGGCCTAAAAATAAACCTCTGGGTAAGGGACATGACTTTAGATATGCCTGCTCCAACTATAGCGGTTATGGCCCTTGATCCCTCAACTTTTCCCCATAGAAGTGAGATAGTCTATGCTGCAGGCACTGGCACTTCCCCTCATAGGGCTCTAATAAGAGCTTTAACCGAGGTTGCACAACTTGCAGGAGATTTTGATACAGATGGAAAATATTTAGAAAGCGGGCTTCCCAAATTTACAAACCTAAGTGAGGCTCATTTGGTCACAGACTACCTCTTTGAAATCAGTTTAGATGCATTACCCTCACTTCACAGAGATGATCACTTAGAGGAGTTAGAGCTTCTTTGCAGATCTATGGGAGAAAAGGGCTACGAGATCTATCTCATAGATATAACAGAGGAGAAGCTGGGGCTTCCTGCAGTTTATGCGGTGATTCCAGGGATACTCTTCCGCGAACGCACCAAGATACCTCTTCTTTTCCAGCTCTGTAGGGTTATGCCACTCTATCTATCTCCAGAAAAAAACAAGGAGATCCTTGAGAGCATTCTTCTGGGAATTAATGATAAATATTATGTATGGGGCTTTTATGGTAATGCCCTGAAGGAGTTGGGACGATTTGATGAGTCAGTCATGGCCTATGCAAGGGCCCTATCACTTTCTCCCCCCGAAAGCGAGCTAATTCCCATTTACACAAACTTAGCTGAAGCTTATTTTAAAAAGGGTGATTTTGATGCCTGTGTCAAGAGTTGTGATAAAGCTTTAAGTTTTGGAGAAGTGGCAGAGGTATACAACTTACTAGGCAGAGCTCTTTACAAACAGGGAGAATACCTTGAGGCACTTCAGGCCTTTTTGAAGGCCACAGAGCTAAATCCTGCCTCAGCTATTGATTATGCCAATGCAGGATATTGTCTTAAGAATTTAAACATGCTTCCACCTGCAGAGGTTTTCTTTGCTAAGGCCCTATCCCTTGATCCTGAATTAACAATGGCTAAGAGGGGACTTGAATATTGTGAAAGTCTTTTGCATAATAAAAATTAAGTCCAATCTGGAGGACAAACATGTTGAAAAAAGGTCTTTTTCTCAAATTTTCCCCTGATATCGTGGAAAAACCAATCGTTTACAGACTGGTGAGAGATCATAATCTCATCTTTAATATACTCAAAGCCACCATTACGCCCGGAAAAGAGGGAATAATGATACTGGAACTCATGGGCGAGAGGGAGAACCTGGAGAAAGGGTTAAGCTTTCTTAAAGACGAGGGTGTGGAGATTCAACCTTTAGGGCAGCAGGTGTTAAAGAATGAAAACAAGTGTATTCAATGTGGGGCCTGCACTGCAGTATGTCCAACCGGCGCTCTATCTGTAGATAGGGTGACCTTTAAGGTTATTTACGATCCCGATAAATGCACCGCCTGTGCTTTTTGTGTCGCAGCTTGTATAACAAAGGCTATGGAGATACACATCCAAAGCGAAGCCATTTAAAAATATTTTTCACATAAGAAATAGATAACTTCATAAACAGGAGGAAAAACTATAATGAAAGTGCTTGTATCAGACACTCTTTCAGAAGAGGGATTGGAAATTCTGAAAGAAGCAGGGCTTGAGGTTATCTATAAAACAGGCCTATCCCTTGATGATTTAAAGAGAGAGATAGAGGAGGTTGATGCTTTAATCGTTCGCAGTGGCACCAAGGTTACTAGGGAGATCATAGAAGCCTCCAAAAATCTTAAAGTCATTGGTAGGGCAGGAACAGGACTTGATAATGTGGACATACAGAGTGCCAATGAAAAGGGAATTGTAGTTATGAATGTTCCAGGGGGTAATACACTCTCTGCTGCAGAACACACCTTAGCACTCCTTTTTTCACTTGCTAGAAAAATCCCACAGGCCAATCAGTCCGTCAAGGTTGGTCAGTGGGAGAGAAAGAAGTTCATGGGAGTGGAATTGAATGGTAAAGTGCTTGGTGTTATTGGCTTGGGTAGAATTGGAGGTATCGTGGCTGAGAGAGCCTTGGCTTTGAAGATGCAGGTCATTGCCTATGATCCCTTCGTCTCCCCTGATTTGGCAAGTAAGAAGGGCCTTGAGCTGGTGAGCTTAGATGAACTCCTTGAGAGAGCTGATTTTATTACCGTTCATACTCCCCTTACAAAAGAAACCTATCATTTACTCAATAGAGAGGCCTTTGCTAAGATGAAAAAGGGGGTTTATGTCATAAACTGCGCAAGAGGAGGTATAATTGATGAAAGGGCACTCTATGAGGCTATAATCGAGGGCAGAGTTGCAGGGGCAGCCCTTGATGTCTTTGAAAAGGAACCTCCAGACAAGGATAATCCTTTGCTCAAACTCGAAAACGTCATCACCACCCCTCACTTAGGAGCCTCAACTATAGAAGCTCAAAAGGTGGTAGCCATAGAAATTGCTAAACAGGTGGTGGACTATCTCTTATATAACATTGTTCGGAATGCGGTTAATGTGCCCTCCATAAGTGCAGAGGCTCTTAAGGTGATTCAACCAGTGCTTAAACTGGCTGAAAAGGTTGGCATACTCTCAGCCCAGATCACAGAGGGGGCTATTCAGGAGCTAGAGATAACTTACAAAGGAGAGTTGGCCAAAATCGATACTCAGCCAGTGACACTGTCTTTGGTTAAAGGGTTGCTCACACCCTTTCTCAAGGAGGATGTTAACTATGTAAACGCTTTATTTAGAGCCAGAGAGAGAAATATCAAAGTGACGGAGGCAAAGACCGAGGAGACCGAGGACTTTACTTCCCTCATTAGTCTCAAGATCAGGCATACCCAGGGTGAAACCATAGTTGAAGGCACCCTTTTTGGAAAAAAGGAGCCAAGAATAGTTCGCATCAATGGCTTTAGACTGGATGCTTTACCTGAGGGACATATGCTTTATATTTTTAATGAGGATAAGCCCGGAGTAATAGGAAAAATAGGGACCATTCTTGGTAGGCATAATTTAAACATATCCCGCATGTACGTGGGCCAAGATCCTATGAAAAAGAGAAATGTAATTCTATTAAGCCTAGATCAACCTCCCACAAAGGAGGCTTTAAGAGAGTTGGAAGAGGAAGAGGCAGTATACTTAGTAAAACCCTTAGAGCTATGATAAAAAAGCCTAATCTTAGAGGTCATACTTTAGAGGAAATTAGAAGCCTCATTACCTCCCTTGAAGAACCATCTTACAGAGCAGATCAGGTATACAATTGGCTAACCTGCAGATCAGCAAAGAGTTTTCAGGAAATGACCAATCTTCCCAAAAATCTCAGAGAAAAGCTCTCTAACTATTTTGAACTTAGTCTTCCCCAGATCGTAGAGATACTGAGAGACGAAGAGGGCACCACCAAAATTGCTCTAAGGCTAGAAGATGGAGAGATCATTGAGAGTGTTATTATACCAGAGAGAGATCATTTTACCCTGTGTGTTTCTACCCAGGTAGGCTGTGCTCTGGGATGCAAATTCTGTCTTACTGCAAAAACGGGTTTTAAGAGAAATTTGGAGGTAAAGGAGATCATTTCCCAGGTTGTTATAGCAAAGAACCTTCTAAAAGAAGGTGGAGATACTCTTCCTTTAAGAAATATCGTTTTTATGGGTATGGGTGAGCCATTGGCAAATTACACAAATTTGATAAAGGCTCTGAAAATTCTTGAGGATAAAAGAGGTTTTAACTTTTCAAGAAAAAGGTTAACGGTCTCCACTGCAGGTTTAGTTCCAGAGCTTAGGTCTCTGGCTAGAGACTTTCCCACGGCCTTAGCCCTATCTCTCCATGCCCCAAGAGACGATCTAAGACAGAGTCTCATGCCCATTGCTAAGAGATATTTTCTTTCTGAAATAATTGATGTCCTTAGGTCCTTTCCTAGGATTAAAAACGGTAGAATTACCATAGAATATATTCTTATTAAAGAGGTAAATGACTCTCTAAGAGAGGCAGAGGAACTTTATCAGTTATTAAAGGGACTTCCTGTTAAAATTAATCTCATCCCCTTTAATCCCCATGAGGAGCTACCCTTTTCTAAGCCAACGGAAGATAGAATTTTTTCCTTTCAAAGGTATCTACTTTCGAAGAGAATGCTGACAACAGTCCGTAAGAGCAAGGGAGTAAGGATCTCTGCTGGTTGCGGTCAATTGAGAAGAAGACTTGAGGGAAAACCCTTAACTCCAAATACCATCAATTTTGAATCCACAATTGGGACAAGCTCCTTCCTTTAGATTATTTCTTATCACCGAAAAACCATATCTCTCAATAATGAGTGTATTACACTTTGGGCAAAAGGTATTTTCTGTCTCATTTCCCGGAACATTGCCGATATATAGGTAATAAAGTCCCTCCTCTTTACCAATAAAATAGGCCTTTTGTAGGGTTTCTAAGGAGGTATAGGGTTTGTTTAGCATCTTAAAGTGAGGGTAAAATCGAGTGATATGCCAAGGGGTTTCAGGCCCTAACTCATCCCGAATAAATCTGGCAATGTTTCTTAATTCCTCCTCCTCGTCATTTTCTCCAGGTATGATGAGTGTGGTAACTTCTACCCATATTTGGGATTTTTTGAGATATTTTAAATTTTCCAAAACCGGGTTAAGCTTTGCCTTACAAAGTCTCTGATAGAAACCTTCGGTGAAAGCCTTAAGATCTACGTTGATTCCATGTAGATAAGGCTTTATAACGTCAATGGCTTCTTTTGTCATATATCCGTTGGAGACAAATACATTCTTTAAACCTTCCTTTACAGCAAGTTTGGCACAATCTAAGGCATATTCAAAGAAGATAGTAGGCTCGGTGTAGGTGTAGGATATACTTTTAGAGGCAGAATGTAAAGTGGCTTTCACAATGTCCTTTGGGGAGAGAGGTTTTCCAGGGATATCATTGGGATGTAAATGGGGGTATTGGGAGATTTCATAGTTTTGACAAAAGGAGCATCTGAAGTTACATCCAACGGTTGATATGGAGTAGGAAAAGCTTCCTGGTAAGAAGTGGTAAAGGGGCTTTTTTTCAATGGGGTCTATGTGTTGCGCTATCACCTTGCCATAAACCAAGGAATAAAGGATACCCTCTTCGTTTTGTCTGACCCCACAGAGGCCTCTTTTTCCAGGGGGAATAACACAGCGATGATTGCAGAGATGACAACGAACTTTACTCTCCTCTAAAGTTTCATAAAGTAATGCCTGCTTCATAAAATCACCGTATAAAACTTTTTACTTTGATTTTAAGACTTTTAAAATAGATGGTCAAGATTAAAATGAAAATACGAAGATTTAAACTCTTGAAAATAACCTTTTTTTGTTTTAAATTTTTTTAAAATTAAAACCTTTAAAGGAGGAGAGTGATGTTAGCCCAGGAAATGGAAAAGGCCCTTAATGAGCAGCTTAAGTGGGAATTATATTCAGGTTATCTCTACTTAGCCATGGCAGCTTATTTTGAAGATCAAGGCCTTGAGGGATTTGCCCATTGGATGAAAGCTCAGACAGCTGAAGAATTTATGCATGCTATGAAATTTTACAAGTACATCTTTGAGAGAGACGGAAGGGCGGTATTACAGGAAATTCCTGCACCTCCTGAATCCTGGGAGAATCCTGAAGCGGTTTTTGAGTATGCATACAAACATGAACAGGAAGTTACTGCAAGGATAAATAGACTGATGACTCTTGCTAAGAAAAGTGAAGATTATGCCACGGAAAATTTTCTCCAGTGGTTTGTGGAGGAACAGGTGGAGGAAGAGGCTTCCTTTAAGGCTATCTTGAATAGACTAAAACTCATTAAGGGAGATCCACAGGCCCTCTTTTATTTGGATAACGAATTGAAACAAAGACCTTTAGATCTGAATTTGTTGATGACTCAAGCCTAAAGACATATTAAGTATTTTATGCAGCAGTCCACATCAATTAAAATTGGTAGATTTAAGAAGGGAGATGCGGAATTTATTGGATATCTAATAGGAGATGTGGTTACAATTATAGGTGAGACCTATCTTGAGAGACTCTCTTTAGAAGATCTAAAGGTTCTTCCTCCCTGTGTACCCTCCAAGATCATAGGAGTGGGATTAAACTACAGGGACCATGCAGCGGAGTTAAAGATGCCCATACCCGATGAGCCTCTGATTTTTCTCAAACCCCCTACGGCGGTGATTGGACCTGAGGATTACATATTGCTTCCTCCTGAAAGTAGTGAAGTGCACTACGAGGGAGAGTTAGCATTGGTAGTGGGAAAAGAGCTATATCGTCCGAAGAGTTATCGAGAAGCTGAGGAGGCTATCCTTGGTTATACCTGTTTTAATGATGTCACAGCAAGGGATTTGCAACGAAAGGATGGTCAATGGACGAGAAGTAAGTCCTTTAATACCTTTGCCCCTATTGGTCCCTTTATCGTGAGGGATCTTGATCCGACCAACCTTAGTATACAGACAAGGTTAAATGGCAACGTGGTTCAGAGTTCTTCCACAAGGGAGCTCATTTTTAAACCCGTAGAACTTCTTTACAGGATATCTCAAATAATGACGCTCTTGCCGGGTGATGTAATTGCAACGGGAACTCCCTTTGGTGTGGGACCTCTTAAGGCTGGAGACGTGGTGGAGGTAGAAATTGAAAGTATTGGCCTCTTGAGAAATTATGTTAAGGCGATAGAATAGGAAATTCTATGAATAAAGGAAAGGTAATTGCCCTCTCTATCAGCAGAGAGAAAGGGGTCCCGAAGGAGAATGTTCCCTTTGTAAGGGTTATTGAAAATTTTGGTTTAGAGGGTGATGCCCATGCTGGTTCGTGGCATCGTCAGGTAAGTTTTCTTGATATATATACCTTAGAGTGGATGAAAGATCTTATTGGAAGGCCTCTTGCCTATGGAGAGTTAGCAGAAAACGTGACCACTGACTTAGACCTATCTCAAGTTAAAGTTGGGGATAAAATTATAGCAGGTGAGTGTCTATTTGAGGTTACCCAGATAGGTAAGAAGTGTCATCATGGATGTGCTATTTTTGAGAGGGTCGGTAAATGTGAGATGAGAAATAGAGGAATTTTTACCAAGGTTATAAAGGGAGGTATAATAAAAGTAGGGGATATAATAGAACTTATCAAAGGAAGAGAAGATGAAGACAAATAATTTTGTGCCTCGGCTTATAGCTTGGGAGCTTACCCGGACCTGTAATCTTGATTGTATCCATTGTAGGGCCTCTGCTTCGAGAGGAACCTATGAAGGTGAACTTACTACAGATGAGGTTTTTCGGATTTTGGAGGAGATTACCGAAGTAGGGCATCCTATTGTTATCTTAACCGGTGGCGAGCCATTGCTGAGAGTGGACCTTCTTGAAATAGCTAGAAAAGCAACTTCTCTTAATTTGAAGCCAGTTCTTGCTACTAATGGAACCCTTCTTACAAGAGAGCTAGCATTAGAGTTAAAGGATGCAGGTATTTCAAGGGTGAGCATCAGTCTTGATGGAGCCACAGCTAAAACTCATGACGATTTCAGAAAGATGCCCGGTGCCTTTGAAGGTGCACTTCGAGGGATTCATGTTCTCAAGGAAGTGGGGCTTTCTTTTCAGATAAACACCACTGTTACTGCCGTAAATGCTGAGGAGTTGCCTAAAGTTCATCAATTAGCTAAAGCCCTTGGAGCCGATGCTCATCATATATTCTTACTCGTGCCAGTGGGAAGAGGCAAAGAATTGGCAGAGGATAGCCTTTCTCCCGAAAAATACGAGGCAATTCTTCACTGGTTTTATGAGCAAAGGGAGAGATCGGAGCTTCATCTTAAGGCAACCTGTGCTCCTCACTATTATAGAATTTTGCGGGAAAGGGCTAAAGCGGATGGAAAGGAAGTAACCTATGAAACCTTTGGTCTTGATGCAGTTACAAGAGGTTGCCTTGCAGGAACCGGCTTTTGCTTCATATCTCATCAAGGAGTAGTTCAAACCTGTGGATACTTAGAGATACCCTGTGGAGATCTCCGAAAAAATACCTTTAGAGAGGTATGGGAGGGCTCAGAGATATTTAACAAGTTAAGGGATTTTAAAAATTACAAGGGTAAATGCGGAAGATGTGAATATATCAGAGTTTGCGGAGGCTGTAGAGCCAGGGCTTATGAAGCAACAGGTGACTACCTTGAAGAGGAACCCCTTTGCACCTATCAACCTATAAAAGAGAGAGTATTGAGTCAAAGAGAAGCTTAGATAGTTCCCTTTTGCTTAAATTGGAAAAGGCCTTCTCCTGATCTTTTAAAAGAATTAAATAATCAGCACCTTCGGCGCCTAAGGTTCTAAGAGGATTTGCTACCAGTATATCGAAATTTTTTTCTCTCTTTTTTTGCCAGGCATATTCTCTGAGATGGCTATCTTCCTCAAGGGCAAAGCCTATAGTGATTTGTTTATTCTTTTCTTGCGCTAAGCTTTTGGCAATATCAGGAGTAAGTTCTAATTCTAAGGTTAAAGATGCGTTCTTTTTAATCTTGCCCTTAATTGAGGATTTAGGCTTAAAATCACAGGGAGCTCCGGCGAAAATAGCTATATCAACTTCTTTAAAGAACTCCTTTGCTTTTGCAAACATCTCTTCTGTGGTTAAGGTGAAAAAAATCTTAGGATAGGGAATTTCTGAAAAGTAGTGTAATTTGGGTAATGAATAGGGAAATTCTTTATGCCCCCATAGTAAAATTACTTCCCCACCTCTAAAGTAGGCCTCTTGAGTAAGGAGATAGGCGGTTAACCCTGATGAATCATTGGTTAGAAAGCGCACATCATCCAGATATTCACGGGTAGGCCCTCCAGTTATAAGGATTTTTTTATTCTTTAGGTCCTTTGGTGTAAAGTGGGCTATGATTAGCTGGAGGATTTCGATGGGCTCTGGGAGTCTACCGATACCAATTTCACCACAGGCAAGCTCTCCCTCTGAGGGTTCATAGATATAATATCCAAAATCTCTGAGTTTTTGAATATTTTCTTTAGTTGCGGGATGTTCATACATTTTACAATTCATTGAAGGAAAAAGGTAAGTAGGGGCTCTTGAGGCAAGAAGAGTTGCCAGTAATAGTTCACTTGCCTGACCGGTGCGAAGTTTGGAGAGGAAGGAGGCGGTAGCTGGTAAGATTATGTTAACCTCAGCCCAATTAGCAAGCTCAATGTGGGGAAAAAAGCCAGTTGATGCAAAAAAATCCCTATTGGTAAAGACCCGCTCTCCACTTAGGGCGGAAAAAAGAAGAGGTTTTACAAACTCTTCTGCACCTGTAGAAAGAATAAC
>JANXDB010000002.1 GCA_025060015.1 Caldimicrobium sp.
TGCATATCTTTATTTGCTTAGGAATCTTGATAGACCGCTTGAGGAGTTATTGAGGGGGATAGTGAGGTTTGTGGAGGTGGTGGGGAAGTTAGGGGAGAGGGAGAGGTGGTATGTGGAGTTGTTTTTGTTGATAGTGTCAAAGGAAAAGGGTCTTGACGAGGAAGAGGTGTTGATTAAATTAAGAGAAGTAGGGGGTGAGAAAATGGAGTTTGAGTTGAAGACCTATTCAGAGAGGAAATATGAGTTGGGTTTGCAACAGGGCTTACAGCAGGGAAGGCTTGAGGGAAGGCTTGAGGGAAGGCTCGAGGGAAGGCTCGAGGGAAGGCTCGAGGGGAGACTTGAAGGAAGGTTTGAGGGGCTATTAGAAGATGCTCAGGAGATGGTGCTTGAGGTGGTGGAGGTGAAGCTTGGGGAAGTGCCCAAGCGATTGGCAGAGCAGATCAAGGCAGAAACTGACCGAGAGAAACTAAAGAGGCTTCTCAGGGAGCTTGTTCTTGCCTCAAACCCCCTGGAAGTAATCCAACAATTTGGCTATTCAACTTAAGAGTGGATTTGAGTAATTTGTGTATTAGTTATTCACGTTAACATTTAATTTGTCCAAAAAAGGGGAGCGATCCAGGAAGAGGAAGCGGTATAGAGGTGGTAGGAGGGGCCTAAAGCCTGGGGAGTTGGTGCAGAGGGATGCAATTGTGTATTTTTTGGATGGGATTAGGAGGTATGTTTTGGTAGCGAAGGATGTGGCTAGTAGATTTGGATTTGCCTATGAAGAGTAGTCATTTATCAAGCAGGAGTGGGAGGGACTTTTGGAGTAAGTTTAAGGCTGTAGCTCCTTTTGAGATAAGGGGCGTGAAGACCGAGCTTGAGAAGGAGGGAGTGGTTATGTAGAGAGGTTTAACAGGACATTGGAGGAGGAGTTTATTGAGGACAGGAAGTTTATTGAGGACAGGGAGCTTATGAGGTATTTGACATGATATAATACGAAGAGGGTGCAAAGTGGACGTGGGAATATATTGCCTTTGGAGTGGATTTGTTATATTTTTAACAAAAATTCGCCATAGTCTAAAATCCTATGGACTCATACATTTCATTTGACAAAAGAGACCAACTGGGTTATAATTAATATCTGTTATTACAGATTATTCCTTCTAAGGGAGGACTATATGTTTAGGACCATCAAAGGTAAGATTTTATTCACCTTTGCAGTACTTCTCGTATCCATCACCCTCTTCATATTCGCTTTACAAAGTATCAACACCTATCAGCAATTGAAAAAAACCCTCATCACTGGCGCAGAGGGTATCATCATCCAAGGTGAAAACATTAGAAAAAACTTTGGTAAACTATACGAAAGTGGAGTTTTTAAAAGTCAAATGGAACACCTAAAGCAGAAGGCTCTTGAAGCAAAGGCTGCAGGAGATGAGAATCGATATAAAGCTATCATTAGTGATTTCTTGAACCTTGTCCCGGTTGTTCAATCTATGAGGACCCTTAAGGAGGGAGAAAAAGAGGGAGGCTATGTTTTCAGAGTACCTAAGGAATACCCACGGAACCCAAACAATAACCCAGATCCTGTGGAAAAAGAAATCCTCAAAAGGTATCAGCAGGGAGCAATTAAAGGAACCTATGTAATTGAGGGCAAGTACAAAGATCCCCAAACGGGAAAAGAAAGGAAGGCACTTAGAGTCTTCAGGCCGATCTATCTCACAGAGGATTGCCTCATATGTCACGGTGATCCAGCAAAATCTTATGAACTTTGGGGAAATAAAGAGGGTAAAGATCTCACCGGTGGTCCTATGGAAAACTGGAAAGCAGGAGAGATCCATGGTGCCTTTGAAATCATCTACTTCCTTGATACTCACCTTAACAGACTATACGGCGTAATCGGTATCTTGGCCTTAGCAACCTTTTCCATCCTACTTGTAGCTCTTTACTGGATTAGGTTCTTTATGATCAAGAATCTAGAAAGACCCCTTAATGAAATAATTGAGGGAACGGAGAGAATCTCTCAGGGCGATCTCTCGGTTTCCTTCTCATACAATAGAGAGGATGAACTAAAAAGGCTTGTCAGTTCATTAGAGAAAATGCGTCTTGGACTTATTGACCTTGTCAAAAATCTCCTCGCCTCCTTTACCGAACTTATCCAAACAACAGGTGTTATGAAAGAGAAAACTGTTAACCTAGAGGAGTCCGCAACTAATCTTTCTCAAATAACTGAAATGGTCAATCAAAAGATCGTAGATATTAACATGAAGCTCAATGAGGTTTCTCACTCCTTTGAACAAATGAATATTGCCATTCAAGAAATCACCAAGAATGTAATCAAAACCACTGAAATGACCAAAGAAACAAAGGAGAGATCTGATGTTGCTCACGAGGTTGTAGAAAAGTTATCAGAAAACTCCAAGAAAATCGGTGAAATTGTTGTTCTCATAAACACCATTGCTGAAGCAACAAACCTACTTGCCCTGAATGCCTCTATAGAGGCTGCCAGAGCCGGTGAAGCTGGAAAGGGCTTTGCAGTGGTAGCCAACGAAGTCAAGGAACTTGCCAGACAAACTCAAAATGCCACAAAGAGCATAGAAGGAATGATCTTCGAAGTGCAGAGAAATATTGAAAGCACCATCACAGCCATAGACGCCATTAGAGATATGGTCAATCAGATAAACGATGCTGCCAATGTCATAGCCAGTGCCACTGAAGAGCAAACGATTACCATGGGAGAGGTTAATAGCTATTTACAGGAAACGGCTCAATATACCTCAGAGATTGGCTTTTCCATGGAACAGCTATTAAAGGCAGTTGAACGTCTAAGAGAGGTCTCCTCAACAAACGCGGAAACTGCAGAAAAACTCAAAACCTTAGCTGATAGCCTTCGCCACATATCAAATCAATTTAAGACATAGAGGTATACATGTCCATCGTTAGAAAGGAGCGTCAAACAAGGGAGACCAATATCTCCGTCACTTTAGATCTCTACGGAGAGATCCTTGAAAAAAGTAAGATCACCACAGGTATCGGATTTTTAGATCACATGCTCGAGCTATTCAGTTTTCACTCTGGGATCCTCTTTGAAATCTCTGCCGAGGGTGACACAGAGGTTGATTATCACCACACAGTGGAAGACATTGGCATTACCCTGGGACAGGCAATGGATAGCGCCCTTGGAGATAGAAAAGGGATATCTCGCTACGGTGAAGCTACCATTCCCTTGGAAGAGTCATTATCTCAAGCTGTGGTTGATCTTGCTCGAAGGCCCTATCTTTACTTCAAAGCCAAATTTCCTGTTGAAAAGATAGGCAATTTCGACGCTGAACTTATCGAGGAGTTCTTTAGAGCCCTTTGCATGAATGCCCTCTTTACCTTACATCTAAGAAATTTCTATGGAAAAAATGGGCATCATATCGCAGAGAGCCTTTTTAAGGCCTTTGCCTACGCAATGAAAAGAGCCTTAACTCAGACTGAAGAAGAATTGATCTCCACCAAAGGAATACTCTAATTTAAAAACATCTTTGGGACTTCGTAATATTTTCTCGTTTTCTGAATAAATTCGATCCAACTTTTAGGTATAAAGCGCTGTAAAACCTTGGTGGTGGTATCTACCACAGGATAAACCAAGGCTTTATCCAGAGACTCCCTCGCAGGTGGGAAGGGAACTACAATTAGAAAGTAAAAAAAGGTTGTAAAAAGAGCTCCTTTAACCAGACCAAATAGCCCGCCCAAAAATCTATCAGCAAAGGTAAGGTGCATTTTCTTCATAAAGAGCAACACCAAATAACCCATTAACACAAAAGTGACATAGATTAAGATAAAAGCCAAGAGAAAACTAATTAAAATTTGACCCTTTGGATGATTGATAAAATGAGCCACATAGGGCTTAAGTTTCAAAGAAAACCAACCAGAATAAAGAAAGGCTAAGAGCATGCCGAGGAGAGAAAAAAAGGTTCGTAGGAAACCTGAAAATATTCCCCTTATTACAAAGTAGGCGATGAAACCAAAGGCTAGGTAATCAAACCAGGTCATTCCACATACCAGAAGGTCTCTTCTCTGGTATCTTTAAGCTGGATTCCAAGGGTGTTAAGTTCCTCTCTTATAGCATCAGCAAGGGTAAAATTTCTCTCCTGTCTTGCTTTAAATCTCTGGAATATCAATTTCTGAATTTCTTCCATTTCCCTACCTCTAAGTTTGAGTTTTCGTTCTCTTTCACTGTTGAAAAAGACCTCAGGGTCCTCTTCTGCTATGCCTAAGAGATTACCTGCAAACTCCTGCAGGATCTTCATACTTTCCTGCAAGAGAGTTACCTCTTCTGTAGTAGGGTCTTTGACTTTTCTTATGAAATTGTACAACTCGTTTTCAAAGGCAAAGAGATGGCCAATGGCTTGTGCTGTATTTAGATCCTCAAGTAAACTTTCCCAAAACTTCCCCTTAAAGGTTTCCTTAGCCTCCTTAACAGCTTTGGCATCTTCTCTCAATGGACCTGAGGTTACAGCTTTGGCTTTTTTGATCCAATAGAGGGTTTCATAGAGACGATAGAGAGCTCTTTCGGTATCAGCCATAGCTTTTTCAGTGTAATCAAGGGGAGAACGGTAGTGTTTAGAAAGAAGAAAGGCCCTAATTACCTCTGGATGAAATCTCTGCAGAAGATAGGCTGTGGTTACGAAATTTCCTAAGCTCTTTGACATCTTTTCCCCATCCACAGTTATCAAGCCATGGTGAATAAAATATCTCACAAAGGGTTTTTCGTTAGCTCCTTCGCTCTGCGCAATCTCATTTTCGTGATGCGGAAAGATAAGATCAATGCCCCCGCCGTGGATATCAATAGTTTCACCTAAATACTTAAAACTCATGGCAGTACATTCAATATGCCAGCCTGGTCTACCCTTACCCCAGGGACTATCCCAGGCAGGTTCTCCAGGCTTAGAGGCCTTCCAAAGGGCAAAATCAAGAGGGAATCTCTTTTTCTCTGAAGGTTCTATCCTTACCCCCGCAATCATATCTTCTACCTTTCTGTGTGATAGCTTACCGTAAGAGATAAATCTCTCCACCGCAAAATAGACATCTCCCTCGCATTCGTAGGCCAATCCCTTCTCTATAAGTCTCTCGATGATTTCTATCATCTCTGGAATATGCTCACTGGCTTTAGGCTCGTAGGTTGGTTTTAACACCCTGAGAGCATCCATCTCCTCCTGATATTCCCTGATATACCTCTCGGTTATCGTATTCCAGGGAAGCCCCTCAATGTTTGCACGATTGATTATTTTGTCATCGATGTCGGTTATGTTTCTTACATACACCACTTCATAATTCAGGTGTTTGAGGACCCTATAGAGGACATCAAAAATTATGGCACTTCTGGCATGGCCAAGATGGGAAGAGTCATAGGCAGTAATTCCACAAACATACATGGTAACCTTGGGAGGATTGAGAGGTTCAAAGGGCTCAACCTTGCGCGTAAGACTGTTGTAAATTTTAAGTTTCATATCTAAAATAACTGTTGAAAGGCACTGTATGAGGCCTCTTTGAGGACTGTCTTTCCCCATTGAAATACGGGGATTCTCAGGGCCTCAAATTTGAGCACCTGAGGATCTTCGGGCAAAAAGGCTAACAGTTTTAAATTCTGTCTGTTGGCAATTTCCTGGGCCAAATCACTTAACTGCCTTGGAAAATTGTCAGGACACCGATTGACCACCATCCAAAGATGCTCTACTTTGATATTCAGGCTCCTAATCAGTTCTGCGATTCTCTCTACGGTTATTATACCCCTGTAGGAGGCATCAGATACGATGATAAGGTGTTCCATTTCAAGGAGATTGAGCCTAGAGAGGTGCTCCATACCAGCTTCGTTGTCAATAACTAAATATTGATAGGAGCGCATGAGTTTCTCCAGGGCCTGAGCGAGAAAGGAATGAGCTGCACAGTAACATCCTGGACCCTCTGGCTGTCCCATAACTATTAGATCATACCCATTGGCCTCGATAATCGCCTGATGAAGTCTCATCTCCACGTAATCATACCTTGCCATGCTGTCTGGAACGCTCTTTCTAAGTTCCTCTTTAATCTCACCTAGAGTTATAGTTACTTTCTCCCCAAGCAGTTCATTTAGATTGGCATTGGGATCGGCATCCACCGCAAGGATAGGCTTAAGCTCTCTATCCAAGAGATAATTAACCATTAGCGCTGAGAGGGTGCTTTTGCCTGTGCCTCCCTTTCCTGCAAAGGAGATTCTATTTGGCATTTAAGTTTAACCTCTTTTCTTTTTATCAAGAAAGAGCTTATAGGTATAGGAATCAATCAGTGCTTGACAACTGGCTTCGAGAATATCAGTGGAGACTCCCACAGTGCCCCATTTCTTGTCTTTACTTTTGGAGAGGATAAAAACCCTCACTTTTGATGCTGTTCCAGGAAGACCTGGTAAAACTCTCACTTTATAATCTTCTAATTCCATCCCCTTGATCTGGGGATAAAACCGCTCTAAAGCTTTCCTCAAGGCATTATCAAGGGCATTAACAGGGCCATTACCAAGGGCAGCGGTATGCTCTACCTCACCCACCCCTGGTGGGACTCTAACTAAAACCGTAGCCTCTGCCATGGAGGAGTCCTTAAGACTCTTTTGATCCAGGACCTTATAGCTTAACAGTTCAAAGTATTGTTTTGGCTCTCCCATAAGCTTGTAGATAAGAAGCTCTAGTGAGGCTTCAGCAGCCTCGAACTCAAAACCCTCTGCCTCTAACTTTTTGATCTCCTCCACAATCTTGTTTACTAAAGCCCCCTCAGTATCAAGCTCTATACCAAGTTCCTTTGTCTTGTAAACAATGTTACTTTTTCCTGAAAGCTCAGAAACCAAAACTCTTCTAACATTACCCACTAAAGAGGGATCTATGTGCTCGTAGGTTCGCGGAGATTTAAGCACAGCAGACACGTGGACGCCGCCCTTGTGGGCAAAGGCAGATCTTCCTACAAAGGGGAGCCTTGAAGGATGGGGCAGATTGGCAATTTCAAAGACATAACGAGAGACTTCCGTTAACTTGAAAAGCACATCATTAGATGAGATATCAACACCCATTTTTAAGGCCAAATTGGGTATTATAGAACAGAGATTGGCATTGCCACAACGCTCTCCAATACCATTTATGGTTCCCTGAACTTGAACAGCCCCAAGCCTCACAGCCTCTAAAGAGTTGGCTACTGCACACTCGGAGTCATTGTGTGCATGAATTCCAAAGGGCACATCCTCACCCAAGGCCTCTTTTACCCTTTTTATAATCTCAGAGATATCCTGGGGAAGTGTTCCTCCGTTAGTGTCACAGAGCACCAAACAATCTGCTCCACCAGATAAAGCCCTTTTTAGGGTCTCTAAGGCATAATCTGGATCCTCTTTGAATCCATCAAAGAAGTGCTCCGCATCATAAAACACTTTTCCTACACGATTCTTGAGATATCTAACAGATTCCTCAATGATTTGTAAATTGTGCTCTAATGTGGTCTTTAAGGCTTCCTTAACATGGATAGTCCAGGTCTTTCCAAATATGGTTACCGCCGGTGTCTTTGCCTGAATTAGACTCTGGAAAATTTCATCGCTTTCGGGATCCTTTTTGGGATGATAGGTACTTCCAAAGGCCACAATTTGAGAATGTTTTAAATGATAATCCCTGATCTCGTTAAAAAACTGAAAATCCTTTGGATTAGAACCTGGCCAGCCTCCCTCAATGTAATCGATCTTTAGCTCATCAAGCTTTAAGGCAATCCTTAACTTATCCTCTACTGAAAAATTAACCTCTTCAGCCTGAGAACCATCTCTTAACGTGGTGTCGTATAGGTATACTTTTTTCATTTCTCTTCCCTCACTTCACCTTCTAAATTAAAGGCCTCGTGAAGAGCCCTAACCGCCAATTCAGTGTACTTTTCATCAATCACACAGGATATCTTGATCTCACTTGTGGAGATCATCATGATATTTATGCCATGGCTTGCCAAGGTTTCAAACATCTTAGTAGCTACACCTGAGTGGGTTCTCATCCCGGCACCGATAATTGAAACCTTGGCTACCTTGTCATCACCCTCCAGCCTTTCTATACCCAGTTCATTTCCTATCCTTTTAACGATCTCCATAGCCTGTTTGAAATCAGATCTTGGCACAGTAAAGGTGAGATCAGCTTTACCATCCGGTCTTCCTGTTTGGATTATCATGTCCACGATTATGCCAGCTTCACCAATGGGTCCAAAGATACTTGCCGCAACCCCTGGTCTATCCGGAACTCCATAGATGCTTACTCTGGCTTCATTTCTATTATAGGTAACACCAGAAACCAGTACTTTTTCCATTTCCTCATCCTCCTCGGTGATCAAAGTTCCCTCATTGTAGTTAAAACTTGATCTAACCACTAATGGCACTTTGTAAATCATAGCAAGTTCAACAGATCTCATTTCCAAAACCTTGGCTCCTGCTCCTGCCATCTCAAGCATCTCTTCATAGGAGATTTTAGAGAGCTTTCTAGCATTAGGGACAATGCGGGGATCCGCGGTAAAAACCCCCTCCACATCGGTATAGATTTCACATAGATCAGCCTTTAAAGCAGAAGCTAAGGCCACGGCCGTGGTATCAGATCCTCCTCTACCAAGGGTAGTAATATCTCCTTCAGGGGTAACACCCTGAAATCCTGCTACAACAACTATCTTACCTTCAGAAAGCTCTTTTTTTAGTCTTTCGGTTTTTATATCCTTGATTCTGGCTTTGGTGAATAGATCGTTGGTATAGATTGGAACCTGAAACCCAAGAAGCGCTATAGCTCTAAATCCCATGCTCTGAAGGGTTATGGAAAGAAGAGAGGAGGTAACCTGTTCGCCCGTTGACACAAGAAGATCAAGTTCCCTAAGTGGAGGGGCTGAGGTAACCTCCTTGGCAAGATTGATCAAACGGTCAGTCTCTCCAGCCATAGCAGAGACCACAACTACAAGATCATGTCCCTTCTCTTTATAACTTGCAACCCTCTCCGCTACTTTTCTAATACGCTCAAGTCCAGCAACAGAAGTTCCGCCATATTTTTGAACTATAAGCATCTTTAGCCAGTCTCCTCCTCTTTTTTTTCCTTAAACTGACCCCATACAGGATCTTCTGAGAAGTGTTGAAACCAGAAATCTGCAGGATCTGAGCCTGCAGGATTTGGTTTTAATTCAATTTTGTAATCGTCGCAGTAATTCATGAGTATCTGGTAAGCCTCGTTCAATTCCCTCATCTTTTGATGATCTCCACCCCTGTCCGGATGCAACTCCTTAGCAAGATTATGATAGCTCTCTACTATATCCCTACGAGTAGTTATAACTGGTAATTTTAGAATCCTTCTTGCACGTTCTATTGATTCCCACTTAGTTTTCCATTTCATAGTTGTCTGTAAGTGTCGTCTCTTATTTTGCGGATTTTACTATTTAACTCTTGCTCATTTATAAAAAAAACCCTGTGCCCATTATTAAACCTAAAAAGGCATATCTTAATTTTTAAATTAGCCGAATATCTTCACAATTGAAACAAGACTGGCAAAAATGGTGAAGCCACCTGCCATAAACCATTATAAAAAGCCTAATCTTTTCTCCAAAGATTCAAAAGGGGTATTTATAGCCTCAAATCTCCTTTCCTCAAACTCCCTCATGGCTTTCGGTTCCTCTTTCAACCTTAAAAGCCTCTCCACTTCGGAAATATCCCTAACCTTCTTTTTATGCTCAACCACAAACTCTACAAGTCTTTACCTAAGAACTTCCTCCACAAGCGATGTTATCAATTTTGGCAACTCTCCCTTATTCAAAGTCTCAGGTTGGATCATTCTTAACCTCTCTTGAAGACCAAAGCATATTTATTAATTTAAAGGCATTTTGTTTTTAAACAACTTCTAACTTATTATTAACAGAATTTCATGCTTTTTCAAGTATGGTATTTTCCAACCTTTAATACAAACCAAAAATCCCGCCACTCCTACTCAATGAGTGCTCTGAATTATCTGTGTTTTAAATTGCATAGGGTCCAAACAGAAGGATAATGATACAAGACTTCGTTATTATTACAAGTTTTGAAGATCTTTTTCACTTTCACGGAATACTTCTGCGCTAAAAAGATAAATCTCCACCTCAGGATCTAGGTAACAGTCTTTGGGCAGCCCAGCTTTTAAACAGGCATGGGCTAAAAAGGTCTCCCTATCCCAGCTGTGCTCTGTTGCAACTTGCGGTAAAAGAAGCCCACGATGAAATCCTTTTTTTATATAAACTCCGTCTCTCCCAACTAAGACCTCCTCTAGTGTTCCTTTACGAAAGGGAGAAAGCACTGAGATTTCAATCTCTATCTCGGTTAATTCCTCTTTCTTGAGTGATGGAAAACGTGGATCCCTAAAGGCAGAATCCAAAACCACCTCACAGACCTCTTCGAATAGAAAATCTTCTGGGTTTATGTTCCCTACACAGCCCCTGAGTGTCCCCTTCTTGAATAAGGTGACAAAGATTCCCCTTTTTTCCCACAAATGTGGATACATTTCCCGTGAAGGAGGCTCAGGCTTAAATTTCTTACCCTCAAAATGGTGAGTCAGACTCCTTCTGGCAAGAGCCAGAAGAAGCGCCTTCTCCTCCTTTGACAACATTGACCTTAACTTGTCTTCTTAAGCTTACTTAGTATTACCTCTGGTGACAGGACTCCGCTTTTCATCTCTCCATCTGGGAAGACAAAGGTAGGTGTTCCTTTAACGCCGATTCTTTGCATTAGGGCCATGGATTCTTCCACCTTTTTAGTCCCACTGGAACACTGATTTTTAGATTGATAGCCGGATTTCAGTCCATCATAACCCTTGTTATCACATATTATGGAGATAGATTTAGCCTTTGCCTGAGGATGAATAGCCTCAAGAGGGAATAGAATTACCTTGACAGTCAAATTACCTGACTTAACTAAATCCTCGAGTATGGCCTCTGCCTGTTTGCAAAAGGGACAATCGGGATCGGTGATAAAATAAACACTCTGACCCCCGTTACCCCAGGTAAAGGCAACCACTTTTTCCAGTTCTGTCAGCATTTCTTTAGATAAAACCTTTTTGTTTATTGCAGCAACCCTTTCAGAGGTAAGATTTTTCTTAGTTGAGAGCTCAATGATGTTTCCACTGATTACGAACTTTCCTTTGGAATCGGTGTAAAATAGTGCTCTATCGGTCTCAGAGAGTTTAACAATAACCTCACATAATCCTGCAATGGGAGATTTTTCAATCTTTTCTAAAACTAATCCCCTTTGAATGCTATCTAAGGTCTTTTGAAAATCTTCAACTTTAGGACAATTGAAAGATTGTGTTATACCCCCTTTACAGGAGATAAGTGAAAACATGGCCAAACTCACCAAAATAAGCTTTCCTCTCATGTTATTTTCCTCCTGAGTAGTTTATTTTATTATATAATTTTAAGACATTTCTTTTAAAATAAAAGTTGATAAAGGCTTTCTTCCAGCTCTTTTACTTTTATCATTGGGAAATCCAAGTGCAAGAAAGGCGCAGAGCTCATACTCCTCTTGAGGCAATTCCAGAAGAGCCTTCACCTTCTCCTCATTTTTAACAATCTCACCAAGCCAACAGGTCCCTAAACCTAAACTATAAGCAGCAAGCATCATATTTTGAAGGCATGCCCCTGCCGATTGATGATCCTTTATTTGATGATACATGGCTTTCTTCTCCAAAAACACCCCTATTAACACCGGCGCTTTTTTTACCAACCCAGAATATATGGTGAGTTTTGAGATCTCCTCTTTAACTTTATCATCAGAGACTATAACAAATCTCCACGGTTGATTATTGTGTCCTGAAGGTGCCCAGATACCAGCTTGAAGGATTTTTAGGATGATCTCTCTATCTGGTTTTTTAGGCAAAAAATTCCTTACACTTCTTCTACCCTCAATGGCCTTAAAAACGTAGCCAGCCCAATCCTCGGACATATCTCTTGATCTCCCTTGAAAGTTCTAAATCTCTAAGGACTTCCTCTCGAATCTCTTCCAAGAGGGCTTTATCATCTATGAACTTCAGTTCCCTTAGCTCCCCTTTCAAGAGTGCAATAGTTTTGGCTACAAGCAGCCCCACATTTATGGCATTCATGAGATCCTTGTCCTCCCAAATGGAGGCTTTACTTTTATATGAATAGGCAATGGCCCAGGGAGGAACTATGGCACCCATGGAGTTCAAAGTGGTTAAGAGATATCCACCGGTGGTTATGGCACCAGTGTCAGCTCCCACCACCACTGCCCCCACTACCTTTCCCTCAAGATAGCTTTGCTCACCAAAGGCTACCATATTCTCCAAACAGGTCATTCTATCAAGGAGATTCTTCATAACCCCCGATGGAGCAAACCAATAGATGGGTGTTGCAAAGATAATTCCCTCAGCTTCATAAATCTTTTCCAGAACTATCTTTCCATAATCCTCAAAAATACAAGGGAATTTACATTCCGGTCCTTCATTCTGAATGCATCCCACACAGGGTTTTATCTCACCATCATAAAGGGAAACCCACTTTACTACTGCCCCCTCCTTTTCAGCGGACTTTAAAGCCGCAAAAAGTAGTTGGGCTGTGCCTCCACTTTTGTGGGGAGAGCCTAAGATCCCTAAGATCTTCACAGACCCAGCTCTACTCTCCAGAATTTAGGAAGAACAAAGGAAGAGCCATGCACCGCAAAATCGTAATAGAGAGTATTGATTATTACCTTACCCTTTGGTATTTGAGGGTATTCGAAGGGACATCTCATTATGTAGGCATTATCACTACCAAAGGAGGGCACATTTGCACGATAAATGTAAATTTGATTTTCTGGATAAACACTTCGGTAGATCCTGTGAACTCCGATAAGTATGTTTTTCATGGTAAAAGGTGTTCCACACTGTTGCACTATGACTCCTTCCGGACAGATCTTTAGCAATTTCTGGTGGAAATCTATTCCAAACAGAGCATGGGAAAGCTCCTGAATGTTTTCAGACTCCCCAATATCAGGATCAGTGGAGTCAACGATTATGAGATCAAAGGTCTTACCCTCCTTAACATATTGATCCACTAACACATAGGCATCCTCGGTAATCAAATGAAGTCTTGGATCCTTGGGATTTTCTGGTAAAAGCTCAGGAAAGTATTCCTCCACAAGCTTGGGTACTCTTGGATCTATGTCCACTATAATAACCTCTTCCACACAGGAATATTTCAAGACCTCCCTTGCGGCCCCATAGTCTCCACCACCGCATATCAATACCTTCTTTATCTTACCATCAGGGACACTTTGCATAGGAATATGAACCAGGGCTTCATGATATACAAACTCATCCCTAGAAGTAAACTGAAGATTGTTGTTAATAAATAGCATCCTTCCCCAAAATTCATTCTCCAGGATGTAAATATTTTGTAAACCAGATTCTCCATGAATTAGTCTACCTATATAACCAAATACATAATCCACGTTGATGAATTCTCCGTAAAAAACCCTCACTCCTTTACCTTCTGATGGAAGAGCCCTGCTCATGACTTTTCTAATCATAGAACACTCCTTGAAAAATCTTTTATATATGAAAATTTTACTCATCTCTTAACTTTTGTCAATTATATAGCCTCTCAATTCTTAGTGTATATTCGTCATTTTGTGATAAAATTAAATGGAGATTTCTTCGCTATCAGGAGGATCTATGGATTGGAAGGATACCCTCAATCTCCCCCGCACAGACTTTCCTATGAAAGCTAATCTCTCAGAGCGAGAACCAATATTTCTAAAGTTTTGGGAGGAGGAGAGGGTTTACGAGCAGATTCTTTTAAAAAACAAGGACAAACCCCTTTTTGTTCTTCACGATGGGCCTCCCTACGCTAATGGACACATCCACTTAGGCACTGCTTTGAATAAGATCTTAAAGGATATAATCATAAAAAGTAAGTCTATGACAGGCTTTCGTGCACCCTTTATTCCTGGCTGGGACTGTCATGGGCTTCCTATAGAGCTAAATGTGGAAAAGGAACTTAAAGTCAAAAGAGGGGAACTTCCTCCTCTTGCTATTCGTGAGGCCTGTAGAAAATATGCCGAACGGTTTATTAACATTCAAAGAGAGGAGTTCAAAAGATTGGGAGTTTTTGGAGCTTGGCAAAATCCATATCTCACCATGAGTCCAGATTATGAGGCTACCATAGCCAGAGAGTTTTTGAGATTTCTCGAATCAAAGCAAGCTTTCAAGAGGAAAAAACCTGTTTTCTGGTGTCCAACCTGCGTAACCGCTTTAGCTGAAGCTGAAGTAGAGTATGAACCACATACCTCTCCCTCCATTTATGTGAAATTTCCTCTGACAGATGAAACCAAGGCCATACTAAGCAGAGAGTTATCAATACCGTTAGAGGACAGGAAAGTAAGCATTCTCATCTGGACCACCACTCCCTGGACAATTCCTGCTAATCTTGCCTTAGCTTTCAATCCTGAATTCACCTACCTTTTAGTTGACCTTCAAGGGGAACTACTCATACTGGCAGAAGGAAGGCTTTCGGTCCTGTGTGCAGAGCTGAATTTAAATCTACCAACTATTTTAGCTAAATTCAGCCCTATTTTTCTGGATAGACACCATGCAAGGCATCCTCTTTATGATAGAAAAAGTCTTATAGTCCTTGCTGATTTTGTCACCTTGGATACCGGAACCGGTGTTGTGCACATAGCACCTGGCCATGGTGAAGATGACTATCTCGTAGGCCTGAAATACGGTCTTGAAGTATATACTCCAGTGAATGTGGAAGGAAGATTTTATCCCGAGATCCCTTTAGTAGGAGGAATGCCTCTAAAAGAGGCAAATGAGAGGATCCTAGAAGAGTTAAATCTCAGAGGGCTTCTTCTTCACAAAGACAGGCTATCTCACAGTTATCCCCATTGTTGGCGCTGTAAAGAACCGGTGATTTTCAGAGCAGAAGACCAATGGTTTATCTCCATGGAGGAAGGGGCCCTGAGGAGCAAAGCCCTGGAGGCCCTAACAAAGGTATCCTTTATCCCTGCCTGGGGGAGAAACCGCATTCAAAGCATGGTAGAAAGAAGACCCGATTGGTGTATCTCAAGACAAAGGGTCTGGGGTGTGCCAATAGTTGCCTTTAAATGTAAGGCCTGTGGCGAAGTCCTCAGGGACTTTAAATATTACGAAAAAACCATCGAAATCTTTGAAAAGGAGGGATGTGACTCCTGGTTTGTAAAACCGCCAGAAGATCTCCTACCACCTGGGGCCATGTGTAGCTCCTGTGGTGGCAATTCCTTTGAGAAGGAACGAGATATTCTCGATGTATGGTTTGACTCAGGGGTCTCCTTTGCAGGAGTATTGGAAAAAAATCCAGAGCTTAATTTTCCTGCTGATCTTTATTTAGAGGGCTCTGATCAGCACAGAGGTTGGTTTCAAAGTTCTCTCCTCTGCTCTGTGGGCACAAGACATATACCCCCATATAAAACCATTCTCACTCATGGTTTTGTAGTGGATGGAAAAGGTAGAAAGATGTCAAAGAGTTTGGGCAATGTTATCCATCCACAGGATCTAATCAAAAAGTATGGAGCTGAGATCCTACGCCTTTGGGTTTCTGCCGAGGATTACAGAAATGACATAAAAATCTCCCAGGAGATTTTAGATAGACTGGTTGAGTCCTACCGAAAGATCCGTAACACCTGTCGTTTTCTATTAGGAAATCTCTATGATTTCTCTCCTGAAGAGGATCTCATTCCCTTTGAAAAGTTACCACCCTTTGAAAGGTTCATCCTACACGCCCTCAGCCAAAGCTTAAAAAAGATAAAAAAAGCCTATGAAGATTACGAATTTCACTTGGTCTCCTATGAAATTCACAGATTTTGCACTGTGGAGCTGTCTTCACTCTTTATAGACATCAACAGAGATTATCTTTACTGTGAGGCACCTGACAGCTTCAAAAGAAGATCAAGCCAGACGGTTCTTTACTACGCCTTGGATAGTCTTGTCAGATTTATGGCTCCAATATTATCCTTCACAGCAGAAGAGATTTGGCAGAATTTACCTTATCCTAAGGTTGCTAAATCAGTGTTCCTTACAGATTTTCCAGAGTATAACTTTAATCTTCCTGAGGAAGAGGCTGAGAGGTGGTCTAAGATCCTCCGCGTAAGAGAGGAGTTCCTAAAGGCCCTGGAAATAGCAAGAAAGGACCTCAAGATGATTGGTAGTTCTTTAGAGGCGGAGGTTTATTTTGAGGCCCCCCCTGATTGGAGAGACCTTTTGCGTGATAAAGCCTTCTGGGAGTATTTCCTAATGGTTGCAAACTTTGAGGAAAGGCCTTTAGATAAAAAGCAGATAATCCATCATTCAGAGGAAATTGAGGGGTTGAGAATTTCAGTCAAGGCCACACACTTTGCCAAGTGTGAAAGATGCTGGCAGAGAAGGCCTGAGGTTGGCACCTTAGCCGCAAAGGATCTTTGTGAAAGATGCTTTGAGGTGGTGAAAGGTAGACTCTAAAACATGAAAAGCTTCTACATTACAGCCCTTGTGGTTTTTCTTTTCGATAGACTAACCAAGTATCTCGTCCTACAGGCAGATTATAAAATCCTTGAGATAACCCCATTTTTGAATCTGGTAAAGGTCTGGAATAAGGGCATTGCCTTTGGATTCTTTAGGGAGTCTCCTGACATCTTTAATTTTCTTTTGATACTTTTGATCCCCCTCATTCTCCTTGCGGTTTTCTTCTTCGCAAAAAGGGTCTCTGGTGTTGACAGAGTTTCTCTTTCTCTCATCTTTGGTGGTGGGTTAGGAAATTGGTTAGATAGGATCGCCTTGGGAGCTGTCCTTGACTTCATTGATATCCATGTAAGAAACTATCACTGGCCTGCCTTTAATATAGCAGATGCATCCATTTCCCTGGGGTTAATCCTCTTTCTATTTAATCATGTACTTAAAGATATTAGAAAATAAACCTCTACTAAAGACCCTGCTTGGTCCTAAATCACCTGATCTTAAGCTCCTTCTGGAGGACTACTTAGTAAAATTTTTGCAGAAAAAAGATCATAACCTCTTTTACGCAAAGGATTTGAATCCACAGTATCTGAATACCTGGTTATTCAATATTAGGGATCACTTTGCTGAGGATATTGGTTCTGCCCCTCTACCTCTTTCTATTCTTATCTCAGAGGATGAGGATTCAACCTTGCCCAAGGATTTAAATTTACCTGGTAAGATCTATGTCCAAGGTAAAGCAAAAAATACCATAGAAAAAAGTCTCTCCCAGATAGAGTTATTTCACAAAATTAATCCTCTAAGGGATGATTTCTTCCAGTTGGTTTTACCAGCCACAGTGGAACCAAAACTCATCTTTCCTTTCAAGGAGATCTACTTTGTGCCTAAGGATGAGCCCTGCTTTTTCTGCGGAACATACTGTCATGAGAGTATCCATTGTCCGGGATTAAAAGTAATGGATCCTCTCACGGTATTTCAAAAGTATTTAGAGGTGAAACTCGAGGACATCAGTGCTCAGTTGCGAAGGGAATACGAGAATACTGATCAAGAAGATAAATATTCTGATGGTTTTTGGTGCAGACACTTTTATCTTTTTCCTTCCTTCCTGAAATTCCCCTTTTACTTCTCAAAGGAGTTAAACTTTTGGTCCTCTTTATATGAACCCCTTTCCTTTCCTGTGAAGGGTGGAGATCTTTTTATTGCTTTAGAGCACCTTCTTCGTGGCAATATTGGTCAAGCTGAAGCCTCTTTTATAAAATTTGAAGGAGATCTCCTTGCGGAGTTGGGTTTAACTATGACTAACATTCTTAAGCAAAACTTTACAAAATCTCTGTATCATTTGGAAAATGCTCTAAGTGTATCGTCAACTCCCTTTCTCAAAAGTTATATCTATTCATTGAAGGGCTACATATACCATTACCTCAGGGAGACCTTAATCGCTGAAGATAACTACCGGGAAGCTTTAAAAACGGACTCTAGCTGTCTTCCTGCCTACTATTTTCTGAACCTTTTAAACTATGAAAGAGGTGAGCCTTGGCAAAAGATTTTTCCTTACTTTCAAAATCCCTATGTAATATACTTAGCCTTTCTGGAACCTAAGTTTATCAAACACCAAAAGGAATTAGAGGAAACCCTTGAAAAGGCCTTTGATGCCTATCGGGCAGAGGCACAAACTAGATTGAAAGAGGTTGAAGATAAATTCCACAGCCTGGTAGAAATCTTAACTCAGGAAGAAAAGAACGAATATGAAGAAAAAATAAAAAAGATAAGAGATAGTGTGTATAACGGTGGTTTGATGTTGATTGAGAGAGCCAGTAAAGTGGCCTTAGAACTTGCTCTTGAACTCAATGGTTATGTCTTTAGTAGTATAAAAAAACTAAAATCTTACAGAGATTCATACTTTAACCGCTATCTGGCTCTCAGCAAATTTTGGCAAAAATATCCCTTCAAAGAGGAGGAAGCTACCTTTGGATCAAACCTCTCAAAGGCCTATAGACTTTTAGAGTTGACTGATAAAAGGATGAAAAAGAGTGATGTTGCCAAAGAGCTTAAAATGCTTAAAAAGGATATACATGATCTAAATTTGATTTTGGAGACCTTAGAGGGATCAAAAATTGAACTGATTAAGAAATGGAGATTTCGTTCGAAACTGCGAAGATTTATCTTGAGATTTGCCATTGCTGAAGGTTCGTTATTAACGATTTTTGGCATATCAACTTTTTGGCCCAAAGCAGATATTTTCGAAAGTATCTTTACCTTTGGTAATTTTCTCATCTTTTCCTTTGCTGCCTTTGTGTTAATTCTAATCACCGTTTTACTTGAAAAGGATGAATCCGAGTTTTCTCTTCGTTAACGCCAAAAAACTCCCCTTTAAAGGATATATCTTTCAAGGATTGGAAAGGGAACTCCTCTTGTCACCACAGGAGAAAGGCTCTGAGATACTTGATCAATACTTCTTGGAACTGGAAGGGCACATAAAAAGAGGTCTTTATGCTCTGGGGTATCTTACCTATGAACTTGGGTATCTTTTAGAGGATAGGCTTAAGGGAATCTATCGTAATCCTAAACTACCCCTGGCATACTTTGCCTTATTTAGAGAGATTAAACCAATAAACCTACCTGTCATTGAGGATGGGGAGGATTTTGAAATCCATTTCAAGGGCCTCAATCAATGCTTTCCAGAATATCAACGCTCTATCGAGAAGATCAGGGACTACATAGCTCAGGGAGATACCTATCAAGTAAACTATACAGTAAAATTAAAATTCCATTTCTCGGGTAATCCCTTTAATCTTTTTCAGAGATTGATCTTCTCTCAGCGCTGTGAATATGCCTTTTTCATTGAAAGGCCTCAATTCGTCATCCTTTCCCTTTCTCCGGAACTCTTTCTTCAAAAAAAAGGAGACCTGCTTATAAGTGCTCCAATGAAGGGAACTATCAGAAGGGCTTTTAACCTGGAAGAAGACATTCTCGCGAAGAAATACCTCAAAAAGGATATCAAAAATCAGGCAGAAAACCTGATGATTGTGGATTTGATAAGAAATGACCTTGGCAGAGTCTCTGTTCCGGGTTCTGTCTGGGTAAAAAAACTCTTTCAAGTAAAGACCTATCCTACTCTACACCAAATGATTTCAACGGTTGAGGGAAAAATAGAGGGGTTTTCACTTAAGAGGATCTTTCAAGCACTTTTCCCTTGCGGTTCTGTAACAGGAGCTCCCAAGATAAGAACCATGGAGATAATAAGGGAATTAGAAACAGAACCTCGAGGAATCTACACCGGTGCCTTGGGATTTATTACCCCCAAAGGAGACTTCCTCTTTAATGTTGCCATAAGAACTCTTCACCTAAACCCCTTAGGGGGAGACCTCTACCAAGGAGAATTAGGGATAGGCGCCGGCATCCTTTGGGATAGCTCGGCAGAGGCTGAATATGATGAAACGCTACTTAAGTCTCACTTTCTATTGAAGCCTTTGCCCCCTTTTAAGATCTTTGAAACCCTTTGGTGGTCAAAGGAAAGAGAAAACCCCCATCTTGAACTTCACTACCATCGCCTGCGCTCATCGGCTCGATATTTTGGTTTTCCTTTGCCAAAAGAGTTGAGAACCTTTCGAGCCTTTAGAGAATTTTTAAGTGAAAGCCTTGGCAACAAAAAGGAAGGGCTTCATAGGGTAAAAGTTCTTCTCTGTCCTGACAAAGGGCTTGAGATGGAGATAAAGGTTTTGGAGAAACTTCACTGGGAAAAACCAATTAGAGTCGGACTCCTTAGAAGAAAGGACAAACCTAGCTTATTCCACTTCCACAAAACAACTCTCAGAGAGGAATACAACCAAGCCTATGCAACAGCAAGGGATTTGGGATTGACAGAAGTGCTCTTTTATAATGAGAGAGGGGAGCTCCTTGAGGGGTCGATATCAAATCTTTTTTTGGAGAAAGATGACACTCTGTATACTCCACCTACTTATTTAGGGATACTTCCTGGAACTCTGCGCAAGAGACTGCTTCTTGAGGGCAAGGCAAAGGAGGCCATTATAACCCTTGATGATCTTAGAAGTGGTGGAATCCTATGGATAGGAAATAGCCTCAGAGGGCTTGGTAAAGTAGAAGAATGGGTTATATTATAAAGATTAAACCTTACCTAAGGAGGTTCTTATGGAGAGGAAAGGCTTTCAAATAGCTGTCATCCCCGGTGATGGCACAGGCCCTGAGGTAATCAGAGAGGGGGTTAAGGTCTTAGAAGCAGCAGCTAGAAGGTTCAACCTTACGCTGAATTGGACCTATTTTGATTGGGGTGGAGATAGATATTTAAAAACCGGAGAAACTATACCAGAAGGAGGTATTGAGGAGCTTAAAAAGTATGATGCCATTTATCTTGGAGCCATTGGACACCCAGATGTTAAACCTGGTATATTGGAAAAGGATATATTGCTTCGTATACGCTTTGAGTTAGACCAATATGTTAACCTACGTCCAGTGAAGCTCTATCCCGGGGTATGGACACCAATTAAAGACAAGGGACCAGAGGACATAGACTTCGTGGTAGTTAGAGAAAACACCGAGGGGCTTTATGCCGGTGGTGGTGGCTTTCTAAGAAAAGGCACACCCTATGAGGTTGCCGTTCAAGAGTCCATAAACACTCGCATGGGAGTTGAGAGATGTCTTCGCTTTGCCTTTGAATATTGCCGTAAGAGAAACAAAAAGAAAAAGGTAACTCTAGTGGGGAAAACCAACGTTCTTACCTATGCCTTTGATCTTTGGTGGAGGGTCTTTCAAGAGGTAGGAGAGGAATATCCTGATATTGAAAAAGACTACGCCCATGTAGATGCCACCTGTATGTGGTTTGTTAAAAATCCCGAGTGGTTTGATGTCATTGTAACGGATAACATGTTTGGTGACATCATAACAGATCTCGGCGCTATGATCCAGGGTGGTATGGGGATTGCTGCAGGTGGTAACATTAACCCTCAGGGAGTCTCAATGTTCGAACCCATAGGAGGATCTGCACCAAAGTACACAGGAAAAAATGTAATCAATCCTTTAGCTGCCATCTGCGCTGGTATGATGATGTTAGAATGGTTGGGAGATAAGAAAAAAGAGAACTCTCTCTATGAAGCCTCTCAGGCCATCGAAAGGGCAGTCATAAAGGTCTGTAGAGATCATCTCAAAAGCTTATCTGCCGGAAAGATGGGTTATTCAACCCAAGAGGTAGGAGACCTTGTAGCTAAGTACACCGAAGAGGGTGTGGAACTTTAAGATAAAACCAAGGAGGGGATACAGCCCCTCCTCTTACCTACCTCCGATATTCACAGCATAACTCACATGTCAAAATCTTTCCCCATGTTTCCACCTCAGGACTTCTATTATTGTATAGCAGTTTTGCCAGACCTTGGTGACTATGTTAAGTTGCACAGGGCACAACTTGTTCAAAGTTGCAACTCCTTGGAATTGATATATACTTAAATTCAAGAGCATGTTACAAAGTCTTAAACTTAAGATCACTCGCAGATTTCTAATTTATCTCAATCTCTTGCTCTTTCTCTTTTTATTCTTTCCCTTTTTCTTTCTCTTTAACTATCTTGAAAAAATCTTTACCGAACAGATAAAAAAGCAAGCCCTTACTGTCTATCATCAAATTGTGCTAACAAGAAAATGGATTGCCGATCATGGAGGCATCTTTGTAGAAAAACTTCCCTGGGTAGAAGAAAATCCCTATTTAAAAAAGGTAGGCGAAATTACTAAAATTTACACTCGAGAAGGAGGAGTACTCATAAAGGAAAACCCTGCCTTAGTCACCAGACAGTTATCCGAATTAGCTAGAGAAAATAAACTCTATTGGTTTAAAATCACCAGTCAAAAATACATAAATCCAGCAAATGCACCAGACCAATTAGAAAAGGAAGCCTTGGTGATCTTTGAAAAGAACAAAAATTTAGAGGAATTCACCAAAATTGTCTCCATTGAGGGCCAGCTCTTCTTTCGTCTTATAAAGCCCCTTTTCACAGAAAAACCTTGCTTAAGATGTCATGCCCATCAGGGTTATAAGGAGGGTGATATTAGAGGGGCTATCAGTATCTTTGTTCCCTTTGAAGAAACCTATAAGAAAATCGTTTCTTACAAGTTTTACACTTTGCTTAGCTTTGTTATCTTCTGGTTAGTCCTTAATCTAATGGTGCTAGCTATTTCTAACAAATTCATCTTTAATCCTCTGTATTGCATAATTAATCTCCTTTCCAAGCTTCGCTATCTTTACGGGTCAGCTTCCAACCCCAAAGCAACCAAAAGTGAAATCATCGTACCCAACGAATGGTCTATATTGCTTGACAGTATTAACAACTTTTTGAAGGAGATTAACTATTACCAGGACCAGATGGAGCTTAAAATAAAACAAGCCACTCAAGAATTAGAGACTCAAACAAAACTTTTGCAAAAACTCCTTGATCACAAAAGCTTCCTTCTATCTAACATGGCACACGAAATAAAAACTCCCCTCACTTCCATAAAGGGTAGCATAGACTTTATCTATCACTATTTTATTGGACGGAAATTAGCCTCTCTCTCGGAGGCAGATAAAGAAAGGTTAGAAGAGTTTCTCATGATATGTCAAAAAAACATTTCTCGCCTGATTCACTTATTTAATACGCTTGTAGATCTAGAAAAGCATGAAGCAAATCTATTGGAACTAGATTTACAAAGCTTTTCCATAAAAAACCTGATAGAGGAAGTTTTATACTCTTTAAAAGGCCTCAGTGATCCCAAAGCCATAAGATTTCACTTGGATGTGGAAGAAAATCTTAAAATAGTTGGCGATTACGAAAAGCTACTTGTTGTAATCTCAAACCTACTCTCCAATGCAATAAAGTATTCACCACCTGATGGCACCATCTTTATTCGGGCCTTCAGAAGAAATTCCTTTATCAGAGTAGAGATCCAGGATCAGGGTGAGGGAATAACTTCTGAAGAGGCAGAAAAAATCTTTGTCAAGTTTTACAAAAAGGGAGAGAAAGGCTTTGGACTCGGTCTTACCATTGCTAAGGCCTACGTTGAAGCTCATGAGGGCACTATAGGGACGATTCCCTGTGATAGGGGAGCCTGTTTTTACTTTGAAATTCCTCAAAAGGATTTATAATTATCCCCATGGCAAAAAGAATTCTAGTAGTAGACGATGACCCTGATATCCTCACCGTAGTCTCTTCGTTCCTGAAGATCGAAGGTTTTCACGTCCTGGAGGCTCAAGATGTCAAATCTGCCCAAGAGATCTTTCAAAGGGAAAACCCAGAGCTTATCATCCTTGACATTATGCTGCCTGACCAAAGTGGTTTAGAATGGTTAAAGGATCTCAAAGCCAAATATCCAGCTATTCCCATAATTCTCTTGACTGCCAAGAGTTCCCTTTCTGACAAGGTTCTTGGTTTTGAATTAGGTGCTGATGATTATCTATCTAAACCCTTTGAACCTCTTGAATTAGTAGCACGCTGTAAAGCCCTTTTGAGAAAAGCCAAACTTGTTGAAACTCCAAAGAAAGATTTTCTCCTCCTAGGGGATCTGAAAATCGATATCAAAGGTAGAAGGATCTTCAAAAGTGATAGAGAGGTACATCTCACACCAAAAGAGTGGAAAATATTGAGTTTATTACTCTCGGAACCAGGCAAGGCCTTTAGCAGAGAAGAAATCAAAAATGCCATCTGGGTGGAAAAAAAGATTTATAACTGGAGCAGAGTTTTAGATGTTCACATCAAAAATTTAAGAGAAAAAATAGAAGATGATCCAAACAATCCTAAATATGTCGTAACAGTACACGGTTTTGGTTACAAAATCCAGACAACATCGTAAATTCTTCACTCCAGGGAATAATAGGCAAGATAGACATTCAACACCCCTTCAATACTCTTCATAAACTTGACTTTTTCTTCAACTTCAGGCAGAGTCCCCCCTTCCACAAGGTAGATAACTTTATTATCTTCAATCGTTATGACCTCAATATTTTTCTCTTCAAGAACTCTCACAACATTCTCTATAAATTTTTGATCCATAATTTCAAGAAATCCACTGGCTAAAGGCATAGATTCAAACTCCTAATTTAAATTTTATAAGATGAGCTTTACCCTCACAGGTCTCAACACAATTCCCACAGAAAATACAATCTTGACTGCGAAGTTTTCTCCTTTCAATATTCTGAGAAATCTTAACCTTCATATAACAAACCTTATCACAGGAAGCACACTGTAAACATTCCCCATCCTTATATCTTAGGTGGAGGAGACTAACCTTGTTAAATAAACCGTAAATCTTCCCAACAGGACAGAGGACTCTACACCACAGTCTTGGAAAGCAAAATTCTAATATAAGTAAAATAATTAAACTCATTACAGAATAGGCAAAAAGGGACAAATCTACTGGTAGATCAGCTATAAGAAAAACTAATGCGGTTAGAGAGCGAAAAAAATTGGTTAGGTGGGAGAGATAATTACTAAAAATAGGGATTTCAATTAAAAAAGAGAGGAGTAAAAGGAGCCCTGCAATGATGAAGCCAACCTTTGAGGGTATCTTTTCTGCGAATTTTACCTCAAAGGGCCTTTTCAACCTGTTAACCCAACTGAAAAGCAAATCCATGGGGCAGACCCAACCACAAAAAGCCCGACCGAAGATTAAATATACGAGTATCACTGGAATCGTTGCCCATAGAGCATCTATAGTAAATGTCTTGGAGGCGACAAGGGATTCCAAAAAAGCAAAGGGGTCAAGTATTTTAACCCAGGAGAGAAAAAGAGAACCACTAAGACCACCAATCAAAAATTTGATTCTTAAAAACTGTAGCAAAAACAGGAAAATTACCAATAACAAAATCCATCTTCTGAGAAAAGAATACCTTTTCCAGAATGAAAGACTCATCAGACTCATCTATACTCCCTCTCATGAATTCTTCCTCGAGACAATATCTTGGGCAGATTTTCATTGTAAACCACAAGATATCTCTCTTCCATGCTCATCTTCAAAAGCCGATTAAAGACCTGATCATACTCAGGACGAATCCTTTGATAGACCTCTTTTTTAACCACTTTTACCGCAGAACCGCCTAAAGGACAGTACTTAACACAGAGACCACAGCCCACACATCTTTCATTTATGTAAGGTTGATTTCCCCATTGGCTGTTATAAAAATCAAAGACAAAAGCACCTAAAGGACAAGCCTTGCTACAGCTAAGGCATACATCACCATTCCAACCAAAACAGAGGCTAAAATCTATCAGGGCTTGCCCCATGGACACCTTTTCTTTATCTAACCTTTTAAGTGCTCCTGTGGGACAATTTTTGGGACATTCCATACAGAGGCCACAGGGAAAATCTCTCATGTCTTTAACATAGGGAGTTCCTAAGTTCCTAAAGTCACTCAAACCTACTACTGCTATAGCATCGTATTTCATACTATGACAAATATTTACACAGACTCCACAACTTATACATTTAGCTCTAAATTCTTTCTCAGGTATGGCCCCAGGAGGTCTTATCAATCCACCAACAGGGATGTTCACTAAGGGAGGTTCAAAGTCCTCTTTTTTTCTGAATGCAAGACTTAAGGCACCTTTCGGTGATAAACTGGATAAACCAAGCCCTGTTAGTCCCGTCAAAAGCAATCCTTTCAAAAAGGACCTTCTATTCATAAAGTTACCTCAATTTTCCATTACGATCTGTCTTGTAAAAATAAGAATAGGGTCCCCTTTTTGTGGGGACCCTTCTTTGAAAAATTCACTCTTTAGGCTACCACCTTAGTAGGTTCAGCCTGTCTGGTCTTTGTTCTTCCTTTATAAATCTTAACAGCAAACATCTTGTAATCTGGTTGGAAGCTGAAGGGATCGAAAAAGTCTGGCATAATCATATTGATGAGTTTATACTCATCAAACCATGGTATGAATACATAATCCTTACGGGGACCTCCGGTTGCCTGTGTCACATTCAAGACCTTTGCAGGAAGCTCAATTTTTCCTCTTCTTGATTCAACAATGACTATATCACCGGTTTTAATTCCCAACTGCTTAGCAAGCTCTTCATTAATTTCCACATAAGCCCCAGGCACAGCACGGGCAAGTTGAGGCACCCTTGTAGTCATACTTCCAGTATGCCAGTGTTCAAGCACTCTACCAGTACCACCAGCGTATTTAAAATCTCTGGTATCATAAATCTCTACCTCTGTTCCATCGGCCTTTTTATAAGCACATCTCAGACCTGAAAATTCAGCTGGGCTTAAGGCTATGAGTTTAAGGGCCTGGAGATCTTTGTCAGGATCTCCTATTACATTAACGGTATATCTGGCCTTTACATCAAAGGGAAGGGCTGAATTTTCATCCACTTTTTTGGGATTGAATACCCTTTCCATTATCTCTACAGTTTTATATTTCACAAATCTATTACCTTCAAGCTTACAAGCCCACCAAGGATTGGCCCAGGCAATAGCTCTGCCATCAATTACAGGGATTTTTCCACCGGGTCTTGTGGGATCATCTACCATTCCATGGATAAAGGGGTTAGAAGCATAGAAAAAGGTATACCAACCAGAAGGTAAATTTTCCCTCTTGTGATAATCGCTATCCTTCATCTCATCAAGAATTAACTTTTCTATCCAATCTCCATAAACAGGATTAAACTTTTTTAGGTTGCCCAAGGCAGCTTTATATCGCTTTTCTATAATTGGATCATAGGGATAGGCATACTGGATTCGTGAACTGTATTTATCAACTCTGGCTTTAATGGCAGGATCGGTGTGATAATCCTCAGGGAAGGGAATACGAAATCCATAATTAACTTCATGAAGCATCGATCTCTTCATACCGGTAAAGTCATATCCTGTGCCTCTACAACAGTCAAGAACATCGGTCCATACGTTGGCTGTAAACTTTCGGTTCCAGTCTTTGGTCTTAGCTGCGGCAATAGTCCTTTTCATCCAATCTGGTCCATCGTATTCATCCGGCCAAAAACGAGAGATTAATCCTTTGGGGATGATTCCCTCCTCCTCGAGTCTCCGTGAAATTATTGCAGTTAGAGTATGATCAGGTATAGAGTCCTTCAAGGGTGATAAATTATGTTTGATCAACTGATATCTCCTTTCTAAATTGCCATAAAGATATTCCTTTTCGTTCCACGTTGAGGCTGAAAGCACCACATCCGAAACCTGAGTTGTTGCACTAGGAAAGGCTTCAAAGGTAACCACCACTGGCCAAGGTGTTCCCCTGTGAGCACCACCCATGGCTAATCTATATGGCCAAGAGTAGGGATTACTCTGACCGGGATTCACAGTGGAAATAAACATAACCTTTATCTGGTCAGAACCAAGTCTTCTAAACATCTCAACGGTGTGTGGCCCAGGAATTGGATGAATCTTAATCTTTTCTGCCTCCTTTGTAGCCTCCGCTTCACTTAAGCCTTTCTTCCTCAAGTAGGCAACCACACTTCTTCTCCAAATGTCCTCTATAGCTGCTCTATGCAGGGGATTAGCTACTAATCTCCCATAGGGAAGCGCATGACAGAGAGCTCCAGGAGCTCTGATTCCTCCACAGGCATTGGGCTGTCCCGTAAAACTGAAGGATAACCTTCCAGGTTTACAGGCCTTTCCGGTGATAAAATGTAACATGTGTAAAGAGGCATTAACCCATGTGCCCTGCACCTTTTGGTTGACTCCCATGGTCCAACAGGTAACTGTATAGCCCTCAGCAAACCATTTGGCAGCAAGTCTTATGGCTTCAGGCCCAGAGATCTTCTTCCAAGTCCTTGTCTTAGCATCATAAATTAAGGGAGATTCCCCTTCAAAAAGTGCTTCACTAATCTTTTCAGGTTTATAATCTTCAAGAAAGGCTAAGAAAAGGGCAAACCCTTTATAAAGATCCCTTCTTATCTCTTCCTCTGAGGCATATTTTTTCTTGGGATCTGGATAGACTACTGCAGAGTGGCCTGGAGTTGGTGGCGCAGTATAGGATATATCCCAAGATTCTCCTCTTGAGCCACCATAATTAGTTTTAATCCAGATCTTCTTCACATCCTGATGTATACCAAAGGATACATGCCTCTCAATAAACTTCCTGTCTAGATACTTCCAGTTTGCAGTAACTTCCCCCTTTACCACATCATATTTTGCCTTATCAAGTTCAAAGGCAATGACATAAGCCATAGAATTTAAAAGTAGTAGATCTCGCCCAGAGGCAATTGGAAGCCAGAGATCAGCAATGGTTCCTGAACGGGTCTTCCTTGGATCGGCAAGGATAACCTTGACATTGGGATTTTTACTCTTTACCGCAGCCATTCTGTTGAAAATTATTGGATGCGCCTCCGCGGTATTTGATCCAATCAAAAAGAAGGTATCCGCATGTTTTTTGAAATCGGGATCAGGCACATCGATGTCATCAAGGGATCCCCAGGGCTCATCCTT
>JANXDB010000012.1 GCA_025060015.1 Caldimicrobium sp.
CCATAAACCTCACTATCCCCCTCAATAACTCCTCAACAGGTCTATCAAGATTCCTAAGCAAATAAAGATATGCATACACCACACTATAGAGCTCAATCCCCTTCAAAAGGTCCTCTCGGTTAAGGCTTACCAAGTCAAGAAGTAAAACCCTGTAGTTTAGAAAGTAAGACCTAATCCCAGGAGGTATTTCAAAGAGTTCCACAAACTCAACGGGATATAGCCAAGGCCTTTCTCCGTGATAGAAGATGAAGGGAAGCACTGGAATAGGTTTTGAGCCTTCTTTGAGGGCTTTTTCAAAGAGAGCGGAGATGTAGTTTAAGATTTGAGCGTAAACTGAGAGATCTTGATAGGACTTGTGTTCAAGGAGGATGTAGAGTTGAAGAGGTTTTCCGAGGAGAGGGACTTGGGCGATGATGTCAGGAAGGAGGCGTTTTTCTTTGGGAAGGGAGATTTGTTCTTCAGGGACCAGAGAGAGTTGAAAGAGATCTAAGTGGGGAAGAAGGTCCTTTGGAAGAAACTCTTGAAGGAAGGCCTTGAGATTTTCAGGGTCTTTGAGGATTGCCTTGGCATAGAGATCATAGGTCTTAAGCTCAGCCATAGAGGAAGTATAAAGGGAATCTCTTGTGAAGGCAAGAGTTAATGTAGGAAAGCCTTGGAATTATGTTTCTGCGTTTTGATTTATATGAGTATCTGAGTGTTGTGTTAGAGAGGATTCCCTGTTAGGTCTTCTTTACTATGCTGATTTTTTCTTCATGCAATCCCCTTTGAAGCGGGGCAGGTTGCAACCCTTAATCCCATACAAGCTTCATCAATCAAGCCTTGTGATTGTTTAGAAGAAACTATATTTTTCAAATTGACCCTCAGAAAAACTCTATCTACAGCCTTAAACTTACTCCAAATATCCCTCCCACACCTATTCGAAAAATGACTATACCCATAGTAGCCTAAAGGCGACTTCTTTTCTTTGGGATGCATCTTTGATGGCTTCAAGTCTTTGCAGCTTTTTTATGTCTTTGATGGGAGATGGGGTTAGTAAGAAGCTAAACAATGGATTTTCTATTTTAACACCTTTTTCCTTCTAAAAATATTTTGGACTTATGCTGGGGGAGAGAATAGCTTTTCCCCTTTATTTTTTGTCCTGTGTTAAACATTAGGTAAATTTTAACTTTAGAATAAATACCACTTGATATATATTCGGAGGAGCTGGCAATTTAGTGTCTCTTTTTAATACATAGGTTACACAATCTATTGACAATCAGAAAAAAATTAGTAAAAATTATAGGTAATATAAAATAACTAAATAAAGGAGTTTTTATGGAATTCGGAATATTAGAAGACTATGCTGTTAGGATGGTTTTGTATTTAGCCAAAAATCCTCAAAAGATTGCCTCAAGGGCAGAGATCAGTGAAGCTATGGATATACCCATGAGCGTCTTAGCAAGAATAGGCCAGACTCTAGAGAATGCTGGAATTGTTGAGATCCATCGCGGAAAGAGAGGAGGCTATCGTCTGAGAAAATCACCGGAGAAAATTACCCTTCTTGATGTATTGGAGAGTTTTGTAGGGAGAATTGCTCTAAATAGATGTGTAGACAATCCAAAGATCTGTCCCAGAGATTCCCATTGTCCTGTAAATTATGTCTGGAAAGTGGTCAATGAAAAGTTTCGCGATCTTTTAAAAATAGATTTTGCCTATATACTTAGCTTAGAAGAAAAGTAAATCTCTCTCCATAGAAAATGAAACACCTATTTCTCATAAGACACGGTCAGATAGAGGATAGCTTTCGTAACATCTTCTATGGGCAAATGGATGTTCCTCTATCAAAAGAGGGTTTAAAAAAATCAGAGGAATTGGTGGATCATCTGGTTTCACTTCCTGTTAAGAGAATATTTTCAAGTCCCTTGAAGAGGGCTTTGTATCCTGCAAAGCTAATAGCTGAAAAAAAGGGTTTAACCCTTGATATCAGAGATGAATTGAAAGAAATTGATTACGGTGAGTGGGCAGGCAAACCAAGGGATATGGTCTATAAAGAGCCCCTCTTTTGGGAGAGATTCAAAGATGATGCCCTTTCTCCCCCTGGTGGAGAGTCAATAAGGAACCTGAGAGATAGAGCTAAGATCTTTTGGCTCAACATTCTGAGCCTTAAGGATGATGGTCTGTATATTGCCTTTACTCACGGTGGTTTTATAAGGGCCTTTCTATGTGAGATCTTGAATCTGCAAAGTTCTCTATTTTATGCCTTTGAGTCCTATCACCTTAAAGGACCACTAATTTCTATCTTTAAGGATGGTCTTTTTGTTATCAGAGGTTTTAACTTTGAGATTCTGAGCCTAAAATCCCTTTTAGAAACCTCTTACTGGTAAGGCCAGATAAAAGATACTCCCCCCATCCTCAGGGGATGGGGGTTTAACTCTCGGAATATCTCTTGATTACCATGCTCCAACAGCCTTGGCAGCTTCTCTCATAATATCGTACTCTTTGTCTGTAACCGGGACAAAGCCTTCGATTCTTGCAGGACCAAGGATAGATATAGTTTTGAGATCTCCTTTTTTAAGCTTCAAGATGGCATCCTTTATCTTTTTTGCCATAGCAGAATCCATTTTTTTAGCGATGGCAATGGGCCAGTTGGGGATGGGATCGCTTACGGCGAGTTTGCGAAATTTCTCTGGACCAGCTTTAAGCTTCTCCACATCATCATCTCTTACAAACCCAGCATCTGCTTTGCCACTAAGAACTGCTTCAGCCACAGGATCGCGTTTCTTTTCAAAGATCACCTTTACATCTTCCTTTTTTAGGCCTGCTTTTTTGAGCATCACCATTTGAACCAGATAGGCACCGGCTGAGCCAGGGTCTGTTGCAGCTATGGTTTTACCCTTGAGATCAGCAATACTCTTGATGGGACTATCCTTTTTAACAATTATAGTTCCCTTAATGTCATCTCCTATTTCTGGCTCTGAGGCGATGGCAATGACTTCGGTTTCAGGAACAGCTTTCTTCAAAAGCACGTAAAGGTAAGGGTTAGTGTAGACAATGTCATATTGCCTTGCCTCAGCCTCCTTCCTCCAGGTGTCAAAGTCCTTGGGAATAACTAAAGTGACCTTTACTCCAAGTTCTTTGCTTAGATAATCCGCAAGGGGGGTGAAACCTTCTCTCATTTCCTTTTCTGTAAGCCTGGGTAGAACTCCAAACTTCAACTCCTTAGCCATAGCCAAAAGGGGCATGGCAAAGAGCAAAGCAAAAAGGACAAAAAGTATCCTGCTTCTCATGGCTCTACCTCCTCTTTGATTTTTATTTTGGTGTTGGAATTACTCCAATTAACATAAGGGCCAATATGGTCAAACCTACCACTGCAACTCTTTTGACCCAGAGAGGATTTAATCTTCTGGCAATTTGTGGTCCAATAAAGCCACCTAAAATAGCCCCCGCTGCCATGAAGGCAAAGAGCACAAAATCACAGTTTCCAAGACCGATCACCCTGGATGTAGCCATTGAGGTATTGAAAAAGATAGCTAGCAAAGAGCTTCCTACTACCACATACATGGGAAGACCCATAAGAACAGTCATAAGAGGCACTACAAAAGGACCGCCCCCAAAACCAAACATACTTGATGCTATAGCAATTATTAAACCACCTAAACATCCAATAATCATGTTTGCCTTGAATTCCTGTCCCCAGAAATTTATTTTCATATACATGGCCTATACCTCCTCTATTTTTTTTCTGCTTTTTTGGCTGCAGCTTCTTCAGCCCTTCTTTTAAATTCCTTCAAAATGGCCTGCTCTTTCTGATTTCTTGCAATGTAACTTGGTGTTGTCTGCCAGAACATTATGGCTGCAAGAATTAGAAGAACCCAGCCAAAGAGGAATTTATACTGTTCTAAGGTTATCATCTCTGTTAATTTTGGCCCGATGAAGCCTCCTACCATCATGGCAAGTCCTACTCCAATACCAAGCTTCCAGCTGATGAATTTGATCTTGGCATAGTTATAAACACCAGAGGCCTGACTGAAAAGAACGGTAGGTAACACCGACCCAGCTACGATAGGATGAGGCATTCCATAGATGAAAATAAGCAACGGATTTAAAATAAATCCACCACCAGCACCCATGGTGACACCAAAGGTGCAAACAGCTACAGCTAATAAGAAAGGACCAAGGGCATTCAAGCTTACTCCAGCCTTTGGAAAATAAACCTTGTACCAAGGTAAATCATTTTTGAAGGTAATAGGTTCACTACGAAGCGTATGATCTACAGCGGCAATCACCGTGTAAGTTCCACTAGGAGCATTCTCTGGAAGCTTATATTCAGCCTCAAAGGTTCCGTCCTCATTGATCTTAACAGTGGGACTAAACATCTTTTCAGGCCACCTAAATCTTGTTTTCATAAGTGGCATAGATTGCCTTCTGTTACCCTTATCATCAAGGGGCTCTAATTTTTCACCTCTTGAACCAAGTATGGTTGCTAAAATACTTGCTTGCCATCTCTCAACCTTTGCCTTTCCAGGAGTAATGTAAGCTACGTCTGCTCCGGTGGTAAGAAGCATTCTGCTCACACTCCAATCTTTGTCCTTGGCCTTCTCTATTTTGTAAGCTTCCTCCACCTCTTTAGGCATAAGAATCATGTAAAGTGCTGGGATGTCTTTGCTTAGATAGAAAATGTAGGGAATCTTCCCCGTATCTGGATCTCGCCTGGCATCTAATCGTGCCACCTGTACCTTTTTTTCTGAGGCTATCTCGATATAGACCGGCCTTCCTGGAGGGGCTTTACCCTTTATTTTGATCACCTCGCCCCCCTTATAGACCTGTTTATCCAAACTTACGGTTAGACCCTCAACCTGTTCCTGAGCGAATACAAAATTAGCACTTAAAAGGTAAAAAAAGATTAAAATTAGATAACCCATCATATGGACACCTCCCCTTTAATTAATTATCTTACGATTAAAACTGAACATGGGGCGTTTACAGCAATTTTTGAGGAAACACTGCCAAGTAATGTCCTTTGAGTGGCATCTTTTCCCGTTGAGCCAACAACGATAAGGCTTATGTTGTTGTCTCTGGCAAAGTCCACTATTACATCAGCTGGATTTCCCTCAAGGATTATGGTCTGAGCCTCTAATCCTCTCTCTTTTAGGATTGCCCTAACCGCCTCTAGGATGCCTGAAGCTTCAGCCCTGTAAATATTCATGACAGTTTCACAATCAATACCTGCCTCTGCAAAGCATATGACAGGGACGACAGAGATAACCGTGATCTTTGCTCCTGTCTTTTCAGCAAGAGAAATAGCTTCAAGAAGTGCTTTTTTGGCCGAAGCTGAACCATCGTGCGCTACAAGTATATTGTCCATAGACACCTCCCTTTTTTAAAACTTCTTTTCAAATAATCTTCTTTTCAAATAATGACTATTCAAATTACGTGCCAGGCAAAAGAGTCAATTTCGGTCGTCCTTTTTTCCCAATTGTCCCATATTGGACATGTAATTGTCCCATTTGGGACAGTATCTTATAGACCTAAAATTCTCTAAAATCTCTGACTATTCCTCTAGCCGCACTTGGATTTTGAATAACCTTTGGTGATGTGTCAGAGTATAATAATAGAACTTTTATTAAGAGCCCCTTCCTGGGAGGGGGCAGGAAGGGGTTTACTGGAGAGGGGGATGGAGAGGTGAAACACGGGACTCCTGTAACTATAATACAAATTTCGTGCCCAAATGAGAGATACTGAGTTTTTTCCTGGGTTTATATCATTTGGATCTTTATGCTAAAAATAGGCATGATTCTTGAATAATTTTTCGTATGTACTCCCTGCTGGTAACACAAAGATCATGGAAAATTAAAGGTGCTTCTTTTTGTGGAATTTTTTTATTATCTCCCCTTCTCTTAGGAGAGATTTTCTCTTATAATAACCTTCAAAAAAACTAGGAGGGGATCTATGACCATGGAACTGAAAGTTTGTAATGTTCTTTTAGCTACCGATGGATCTGAGTATAGCAAAGGGGCAGAAAGGGTTGCTATGAAACTGGCAGATCTCTGTGGGGCAAAGATCTTCGTAACCAGAGTGGTCCTTTATGATCGCGAGTATATGGCAACAGCAACTGATCTTTTGGAAAGAGAAGAACAAAAGGCAAAAGCTATAGCAGATGCAGTAAAAAAAGAGGCTATAGATAAGAATATAGAAGCAGAGACGGTTATCGTAACTGCGGAGAAAATCGAGGATGGAATTACCGAGGCAGCAAAGGAGGTTAACGCAGATCTAATAGTCATGGGAAGGAGAGGTGTAAGGGGTTTGGCTAAATTTTTCATTGGTAGTGCTACTCTTAATGTTATTCCCATGGCTCCATGCCCTGTGTTAATAGTTCCAAGGGCTGCCGATGTAACTGGAAAGGCACTTTTAGGGGCAACAGATGGATCTGAGGTCTCACTGAGGGCTATTGATATGCTTAGTAAGATGGCAAAGAAAACCAATACCAAGGCTTACATTTTAGCAGTGGCAAGAGATGAGGCTGAAACGGAAAAAGCTCAGGAGGCTTTAAAAAAAGCAGAGGAGATAGCCAAAGCCCATGGTATAAACTACGAAACCATACTTAAGGTAGGCCTTCCAGATAAGATAATCTTAGAGGTAGCAAAAGAAAAGGAGGCAGATTTAATAGTTATGGGCAACAGAGGGTTAAAAGGTATCTCTAAGGCCTTCCTTGGTAGCGTCAGTGAAAAGGTGGTTTCCAACAGTGATAGGGGGGTTTTAATTGTAAAGTGATGAATAACCCGAAAGGGAGGTTTATATGTCAGAAACAAAGGTAGTTTACAGCCTGTGTTGTATGTGCACCGGGAGATGTCCAATCATGGTTGAAGTGGAAAATGGAGTTATAAAGCACATTTGGGGAAACCCTCATGTCTTTGGAGCTAAGAGCCTCTGTCCAAGGGGAGCCGCAGGGGTTGCCTTTGAATATGACAATGAGAGACCTCAATATCCAATGATCAGGGACGGAGAAAGGGGATCAGGAAGGTGGAAGAGGGTAAGCTGGGAAGAAGCTTTAGATTTCATAGCTGACAAACTAAAAGGCGTCATGGAAAATCACGGAGCCAAGGCTATTGCTCTCAGTGATAGAGGCGGCCCCCATACAGAGCTTCACAAGCTCTTTCTGAGAGCCATAGGCTCCCCGAATTATTTCACCCATCATGCCACCTGTTCCAACTCTGTGCACAACGCCCATATGAGCATTGCAGGTCATGCTCGAAATACCGTAGGATATGATTACAAAAACTGCAAATACATGGTGGTTTTTGGAAGAAATCTTTTAGAAAGTCTTATAACCGGAGAAGCAAGAAACGTTATTGACATGATAAGTGCTGGTGGAAAATTGGTTTACATCGATGTCCGCTGGACCTATACGGCATCCAAAGCTTATAAGTTTTTTATGATTAATCCAGGCACCGATTATGCCCTGGTCTTAGCTCTAATCAATGTCATAGTAAATAACAATCTGTACGATGTAGACTTTGTAAACAGATATGTAGTTGGTTTGGATTATCTAAGAGCCTTTGTTCAACCTTACACCCCTTCCTGGGCTGAGAAGGAAACAGGAATTCCCGCTGAGGAGATCGTTAAGATTGCCTATGAGGCCTCTGAAGCCAAGCCATCTGTTATATTTAACCCCGGTTGGATGACCGCCTGGCATGAAGATGATTTTTATCTAAGAAGAGCCATCTACACCCTAAATGCCCTTATGGGTAGTTATGAGGCCAAGGGTGGAATTGTTATAGCAAAGGGTGCAGGAGATGCAGGATTCAAGATCAAACAGCCAACCTCCCTTGCTCCTAAGGTCACCGAGGAGAGATGTGATGGAGCAGGGTCAAAGTATCCCTGGATCAGGGCTCAGTGGGGTTTATTACAGAAATTACCAGAGGTCATTGAAAGCGGAGAACCATATCCTGTCAAGGCCTATATCGCCATGAGGCATGATCCCATCGCCTCCATGCCTGATCCTGAGGTATGGATAAAGGCCTTTGACCAATTAGATCTCTTGGTGTCCATAGACGTCAACTGGAGTTGGACCTCTTGGTATGCCGATGTAATCCTACCAGAATCAACCTATCTTGAAAGAACAGATAACGTGATTGTAAGGAAAGGGCTTAAGCCCCAACTTGCCTTGAGACAGAAGGTGATTGAACCAAGATTTGATTCAAGGAGCAGATTTCAAATCTTCAAAGCTTTGGCAGAAAGACTTGGAAAGGGAGAATACTTCCCCTGGAAGGATGAAATTGAAATGGTTAATTGGCAACTTGAAGGAACAGGTTTTACCTTTGAAAATTTTAGTAAAAAAGGGGTCATAGATCTCTCAAAAGATCCCATCTGGTATGATAGGAGTAACCTTAAATTTGATACTCCTACAGGGAAGATAGAGGTCTATTCAGAGTTTTTAGAGAAGGCAGGTATTCCCTCCCTCAAGCCCTATGAGAGCCCCAAAGCTCCACCAGAAAATACCTTAAGGCTTATCACTGGTAAGAAGGCCCTTCATACTCAGGGTAGGACCACCAGTAATAATCCCATACTAAACGAACTTACCCCTGAAAATCATCTATACATCCATCCATCCTTTGCCAAGAGAATCGGTGTTAAGGATGATGATTTAGTGGAGGTAAGTTCCAACGGAGTATCAGAGAGGATAAAGGTAAGGATTTCACCCTTTGTGCATCCTCAAGTCGCCTACATGTTACACGGATTTGGTGATCCAGTTCCTCTTAGAACCAGATCCTTTGGAAAAGGGGCAAGTGATGTAAAACTGATGAAGGGCAAACTGAAGGTTGGGGTTGGTGGTAACTGTCCACTCTTTGAAACCTTTGTCAGCATAAAGAAGATATAAAGAGCTTGGAGGTAAAAATGAGTAAATATATTATCACTCAAGATCAAAAGAGGTGTATAGGGTGTTTAGCCTGTGTAGTGCACTGCAAGGTTGAAAATAACGTCTCTTATGGTGCCCGTTTTTGTGATATCCTACCAGTTGGTCCAAAGGATATCAACGGCGTGCCAAGGATTCTTTTTGTTTACATGAATTGCTTTCATTGTGAGGATGCCTTTTGTATGAAAGCCTGTCCCACAGGAGCTATGGCTCGTAGGGATTCAGACGGCATTGTATACGTGAAGGATGATCTATGCATTGGGTGTAAGTCCTGTGTAAAGGCCTGTCCCTGGGGTATTCCACAGTGGAATACTCAGACAGGAAAGGTCTTCAAATGTCATCTCTGCATGCACAGACTTGATAAAGGAGAGAAACCAGCCTGCGTTGAGGGTTGCACTACCTCTTGTTTGACCTTTACTATGCCAGATGAAGCTACTCAAAGGACACGACAGATCTATGCAGAGCGCATAGCAGAGAATCTAAAGGCTATGCTCTGGTAGGGAGAGGCAAATGGAACTAATTTGGGGAAAGATAGATGAGCTTATAAACTGGGCTCGTGCAGGTTCTATTTGGCCAGTGACCTTCGGGCTTGCCTGATGTGCCATTGAGATGATGGCTGCAGGTGCAGCCCGAAATGACCTTGATCGCTTTGGTATAATCTTTAGAGCCTCGCCAAGGCAAGCAGATTGCCTCATCGTTGCCGGAACACTCACTTACAAGATGGCACCAATTTTGCGAAGGGTCTATGATCAGATGAGTCATCCTCGATGGGTCATTGCCATGGGAAGTTGTGCTTGTTCTGGTGGAGTCTTCAGGACCTATGCCACTGTTCAGGGGGTGGATCAAATAGTACCCGTTGATATCTATGTGCCTGGTTGCCCTCCAAGGCCTGAAGCCCTAATCGAAGGCCTGTTGAAACTCAGAGAGGCAATCAAGAGAGAGAGTAAAAACTGGGGTCCCTATGCCAGAAAGGAAGTTGCAATATAAAGAGGAGCTTTTTTCAACTGAAGATCCCTTTTTCACTCCCTTTGAGATTCAGATGGGACCACAGCATCCTTCCACTCACGGAGTTTTAAAACTAAGGCTGGTCCTTGAAGGGGAGAGAATTGTTGATTGTGAGCCTGAAATTGGGTTTCTCCATCGTGGGCTCGAGAAGTTAGCAGAAAGTATGAGTTATACCCAGGTCCTACCTCTCACTGATAGGCTTGATTACATAAGTGCTATGAACAACAACACCGGCTACGCCTTAGCAGTGGAGAGATTACTTGGGATAGAGCCACCTCCACGTGGAAAGTTTCTCCGCACTATGGTCTGTGAACTTGCCAGGGTGGCCAGTCATCTACTCTGGCTTGCAACTCATGCCCTTGACATAGGGGCTATGACCGTTTTCCTCTACTGTTTTAGGGAGAGAGAAAAAATACTCGATTTTTTTGAAGATATCTGCGGAGCAAGACTTACTGTTAGCTATCCCAAAATCGGTGGAGTTAGGCTCGATGTTGAGATGGGCACCTTGGAGAGAATATACGATTTTCTCCCGGAGATGGAGAAGCGGCTTGAGGAGTATGAAGGACTCCTCTCTGAAAATAGAATCTGGCTTGAGAGAACCAGAGGTGTAGGAGTGATCTCCGCTGAAGAGGCCATTGCCTACGGCTTAACAGGTCCATCTCTTAGAGGAAGTGGTGTTGAGTATGATGTTAGAAAACACTTTCCCTATGATGCTTACCCTGACTTAGACTTCGAGGTGCCTATAGGGAAAAATGGAGATATCTATGATCGTTATCTCTGTAGGCTGAAAGAGATGAGACAATCCCTTCGGATAGTCAAACAGTGCATAGAGAAGATGCCTTCTGGTCCAGTATGTGCAGAGAATTCTCCGGATCTCGATATGTTGATAAGCAAGAGAGCTCCAGTTGCTATGGCAAAGGGAGAAATAGCCTTCATAGGGTTTCCCTTTGAGAGAGTTAACCTTGTCCCCTTTGGAGAGCTCTATAGCGCCGTGGAAGGGGCAAAAGGAGAGCTTGGTTTTTATATAGTCAGCGATGGCACAGGGAAGCCCTATCGTCTTCACATAAGAGCTCCATCCTTTGTCCACATATCAGCCTTACCAAAGCTTGCCAAGGGACATTTCTTAGCGGACTTAGTGAGCATAATAGGAACCTTAGATATCGTGATGGGAGAATGTGATAGATGAGATTGTCACCACGACACATCCTCTTGGTGGATCTCCTGAAGGGTTTATCCATCACCCTGAAGACTCTCTTCAAAAAACCTGTCACTGTGGAGTATCCTCGAAAGAGGGTTCAACTCTATGCATCATTTAGAGGAAGACACGCCTTGGTCAGAGACCCAGTAACTGGTGATGCAAGATGTGTAGCCTGTTTGAAATGCTCTCAAGTATGCCCCTCAAGATGTATCAGCATCAAATTTGAAGATGACCCTGAAAAGGGTGTGCGGAAGCTTATTTCCTATGTAATAGAAGCCCTCAGGTGTATATACTGCGGTTATTGTGAAGAGGTATGTCCTGTGGGAGCAATAGTGCTAACGGAGTGGTTTGAGTATTCTCAAAGCACAAGAGAAGCCTTTCTCTTTGATAAAGAAAGACTCTTACAAAACTGGGACGCCTTTGTTAAAACTTTTGAAGGAAAGGTTTATACCAACAAGTTTTGGAACTTACGGGGTGTTCCAGAGAGTTTGAAGCCTGTTTTCAAACGAGAGGGAATCGATGTGAAGTTGAGAGGAGAAGCCTCATGAATCCCGAAAACTATGTGCCGACTGAGTATTTACCCCTTTTTATAATGCTTGTTTTGGCTACTCTTTTTGCTATAGGAGGACTGCTTTTAGGGGCTTTCATTAGACCGAGATTTTACTATCCAGAAAAACTCGAACCCTACGAATGCGGAAATGAGCCCAGTGGTCTTCCCTGGCAAAAAATCGCCATAAGATATATCCCCATTGCCATTCTATTTGTGGTCTTTGATGTAGAAATTGCCTTCCTTTATCTACTTGGTGTATCCTTTTCCTCTATATCTCCTCTTGCTTTGGGAGGTGCGATTTTCTTTATCTTTCTCATCATATTAGGTTTCTTTTACGATTTAAAGAAGGGTTATCTTGAATGGACAAGATTTTAGGAAAAAAGAGATGACAGAGGGACTTTTGAAGGAGATCTTTGAAAACTTTAACCAAGAGATCTTTGAGGTGGGGGAATTTAGAGGTCAACTTTACCTGATACTAAAAGACAGAAATTCGATAAAACCCTTGATGAGGTTTCTCAAGGAGAGATCCTTTAATCATCTACAGACCTTAACTGCTGTGGATTATTCCCAACTCGGCAGGTCCTATAGGTTTGAAGTAGTATATCAGTTGTATAGCATTTCCAATAGATGTGCTTTAAGGGTAAGAGTTCCCCTAAAGGAGGAAGAAAACATAGAGAGTATTGTTGAGGAGTACCCATCAGCAAATTTTTTCGAGAGAGAGGTTTTTGATCTCTTCGGTATCAGATTTACAGGGCATCCTGATCTTAAGAGAATTTTACTTCCGGCATCATGGAAGGGGCACCCTCTGAGAAAGGATTATCCCCTTGAACCAGAGGAAAAACCAGAGGACTTTTTATCTCTAAAGGAGTTTAAGGAGATCTTAGCTACCCATGGTATTAAATAGTAATGATATGGTCCATTTGGCTTTATTATCCTTCTTTAAAGGATTAATAGTGCTTGGAATAATGCTCTTTCATGCTGCCTATACCGTTTATGCGGAGAGAAAGATCATCGGACGTATTCAATCAAGACTGGGCCCACGGGAGGTGGGGCCCTATGGACTTCTCCAACCCCTTGCTGATTTGGTAAAGTTATTAACTAAAGAGGACATATTACCCAAGGAGGCAGACAGATTTCTTTTCAAATTAGCACCACTTCTTCTTTTAGTTACAACTATTGTCAATCTGAGTGTCATACCCTTTTACCCTGATTTTATCATTGCTGATGTTCATGTGGGGATTCTCGTCATACTTGCCTTTGCCGGTTTGGGAGTCTACGGGGTGATCCTCGGTGGTTATGCCTCGGGATCAAAGTACTCTCTTCTTGGAGGCCTTAGGTCCGCTGCTCAAATGTTAAGCTATGAGATACCTCTAACTGTTAGCCTTGCTGGAGTTATTTTGGCTGCCGAATCCTTTAGGTTAGGTGATATAGTGGAAGCCCAGGCTAATTCTCTCTTCGGAATGAATCTATTTCCTCAGGTGATTGGATTCCTGGTCTTTTTGATCTGTGCCTTTGCAGAGACCAATAGAGCTCCCTTTGATTTGCCTGAAGCCGAAAGTGAGTTAGTTGCTGGATACATGACCGAGTACTCTGGTTTCAGGATGGGGCTTTTCTTTCTTGGAGAGTACATCTCCATGTATGTAATGGCCCTTTTAATATCACTGTGTTATCTTGGAGGCTGGAGTTTACCGCCCTGGATGCTAAGTCTCTTGCCTATACTTAAAGAGATACCACCGGTTTTGATCCTTTTAGTTAAGGTTTACTTTTTCATCTTTTTATTCATCTGGGTAAGGGCAACCTTCCCTCGATACCGCTTTGATCAGTTGATGAGGCTTAGTTGGAAGGTGTTGATACCTCTTAGCTTTTTGAACCTCCTAATTGTTATGTTTTTTAAGCTGCTGACTTAGGAGTGAAAAATGTCTGTGGTCAGAATTTTATTCTTTTACTTTGCCTTTGTTATTCTCCTTTCTGCCTTTATGGGACTTAGGCAGAGAAGTCCTGTTAAGGCTCTGCTTTGGATTTTGCTTCTTTTTGTTCACATTGGCGGGCTTTATCTTCTTTTGAATGCTGAAGTTTTGGCTTTTCTTCAAATTATCATCTATGCAGGAGCAATCTTGGTCTTATATCTAATCATGTTGCTCATCCTTGACGTAAGAGAAGAAGAGAGATCTATGCTCTATTTGAAGAACTGGCAATCAAGGATTTGGGCGGGATTGTTGGTTTCCTTTTTCTTTATATTAGGTTCCCTCACCTTTGTTAATAAACATAGAGGCGAGCATACCCTTGATAAGCTAAAGGAAGTAGGACCATCAAAAATCTTAGGTAGGCTCCTTTTTGAGGACTTTACCTTCCCTCTTATCATCCTTGCCTTCCTTCTACTGGTTCCCCTCCTTGGTATAGGGCTTCTCTTTGTTAAAAGGAGGCAAGATGGGTCTGCTTAACGGATATTTAGTCTTAGGGGTATTGCTTTTTGGGATTGGGCTTCTTGGCTTTATTATCAGAAGAAATCTCATCATGATGCTCATTTCCGTTGAGATTATGCTTAATGCGGTAAACATCAAACTCGTAGCCCTGAGCCACTTCATGCAGGACTTAAAGGGTCAGGTGATGACCCTTTTTGTCATGGCCTCTGCAGCAGGGGCGGTAGCCATTGGGTTAATAATCTTACTTATGGTCTACAGAAATAAAGGAACTGTAGATGTTGAGAAATACGACCTTTTGAGGGAAGATTAAGATGATCTCAGAGGCCTATGGATCTCTCCTACCACTTTTTGCTATTTTAGCTTCTGCCCTTGCCATACCACTAATAATTGCCATAGGAGAGAGGAATCCCAATCTTAGGGAAGGTATATCAGTTTTAGCTGGCTTAATAAAGTTCGGTGCAGTGTTAGTGATGGTTCCTACTATCCTTGATGGTAGATCCATAGAGTGTCGCATCTTTTCAATCTTACCAAACATAGAGCTTAGTCTCAGGGTGGATGCCCTGGGGGTTCTCTTTGCTCTTGGGGCCTCCTTCCTATGGATTATTACCACCTTTTATTCCATCGGATACATGCGAGGACATCATGAAAAGAAACAGACAAGGTATTACAGTTGCTTTGCCGGGGCTTTGTCTGCCACCATGGGTATTGCCTTTTCAGCCAATCTTTTCACCCTATTTCTCTTTTATGAGATCTTAACCTTTGTCACCTATCCTTTAGTTGCCCATCATGAAACACCTGAGGCAAGAAGTGGTGCGAGAAAATATGCCTTGTATTTGGTAGGCTCTGCTAAGTTATTTTTGGTCTTAGCCCTGGTGATTACCTATTTGCTTACAGGCACTCTTGAATTCAAGGAAGGTGGTTTGGTAAGCCATCAGTTGGTTGAAAAGAGCAAAGGACTTCTCAACGTGCTTTTTTTGATGTATCTCTACGGCTTTGCCAAGGCTGCTGTGATGCCGCTTCATGGTTGGCTCCCTGCAGCCATGGTTGCTCCCACTCCCGTCTCAGCCCTCCTTCATGCGGTGGCGGTGGTTAAGTCAGGTGTCTTTGCCATCTTGAGGGTGATCCTACATATCTTTGGTCTGGAGACATTAAAGGCTTTAGAAATAACTCAGATTGCCCTTTTTCTCTGTGCATTCACCATAACCATAGGCTCCATTATTGCTCTTACAAGAGATAACATAAAGGCCCGCTTAGCCTATTCCACTGTCAGTCAACTCTCATACATCCTACTTGGAGGATTACTGCTCACCTACAATGGGGTCCTTGGGGGTATAGTCCACATAACCAATCACGCCTTTGCCAAAATAACCCTCTTTTTTTGTGCGGGCTCTCTTTATGTTTGTGCCCATAGGACTCAGGTGAGCGAGCTTGACGGCATAGCCAAGAAACTTCCCCTTACCATGGCAGCCTTTACCATCGGTGCTTTGGCCATGATAGGCATGCCCCTTTTAAATGGCTTTGTAAGTAAGTGGTATCTGCTCATAGGTTCCGCTGATGCTGGAAACTCTTTGGCTTTATCTGTGCTTTTGCTTAGTTCCCTTCTTAATGGAGGCTATTTTCTACCAATAATTTACCGAGCCTACTTTAAAGATCTACCTGTATCTATGGGACATCATCATGATAATCACCATGAGATAAAGGAGAACCCCTTCATGGCAGTGACCCTGCTCATTACCGCCATTTTTAGCATACTCTCTGGGATCTTTCCTCAACCGATAATCTTGCTTGCCCAGGAGGTACTGCGATGAAGAACAACCATGAAGAGATTATGATACTCCAACATGAACCCTGGCCTGGGTATAGGAAAATCTTCTGGATAGTCTTTACTCTAGCCATGATTTATCTGTTTTCTGTGATGTTTTTGGGTTATAAACCTCACCATTGAGGGATATTGATATGGAAAGAGAGAGAGAAAGGCCAGAGAAGACCTACTTTTTTGACAAACGTGAGAATGTAAAGAAATTCCTCTATGGTTTTTACAGCTTTCTTGTGCTTCTTGTCATAGTGGATCTTTTCATTGAGAAGCATCCACATTTTGGTTTTGATGGTTATCCTTCCTTTTTTGGAGCCTATGGTTTTGTTGGCTGTGTTTTGCTTGTTCTTGCTGCCAAATACCTTCTGAGACCCCTTGTTATGAGAAGGGAGGACTATTACGATGAATAGTTTTCCTCCACAGCTTTTGCTCATATTCGGCGCCTTTCTTATACCCCTTTTCAAGGGTTCTTTGAGAAAGGCCTATCTCCTCTTAGTTCCGGTATTGACTCTTCTTATTTTTTTCACCCTGCCTAAGGGTATCTACCACAGTTATACCTTTTTAGACTACAATTTCATCTTCGGAAGACTAGATTACCTCTCTTTGCCCTTTGTTTACATCTTTTGTCTTTTTACCATGTTTGCCACTATTTTTGGACTTCATGTGAGAGATAGCTATCTTTTGATGACCGCCTGGATTTACTCAGGCTCAGCTTTGGGAGTAGTTTTAGCTGGTGACCTTATCACCCTATTCCTATTTTGGGAGATAAAGGCCATTGCTGGGGCATTTTTAGTCTGGTTAGGTAGAACGAGGAAATCCCTTTATGCTGGAATGAGATATCTAATGGTACATCTCTTTGGTGGGTTACTCCTTCTCGGAGGCATTATTCTTCTATACAAAAAAACAGGCACTTTCCATTTTGGACATGTAGGCTTAGATGGTGTCTCGGGGTTATTGATTCTGCTTGGCTTTGGTTTAAACGCTGCCTTTCCTCTGTTACATGCCTGGGTTCCCGATGCCTATCCTGAGTCTACAGAGACAGGTATTGTGTTTCTCTCTGGCTTTACCACCAAGGCTGCTATCTATGCCTTAGCTAGAAGCTTTGCCGGTGAAGAGGTACTTATCCTAATTGGTGTCACCATGACTGTATTTCCGATATTTTACGCCGTCATTGAGAACAATCTTGTGAGGGTGCTCTGTTACAGTCTCATAAACCAGGTTGGCTTTATGGTCACCGGTATAGGTTTAGGAACACCCCAGTCTATCAACGGAGCAGTAGCGCATGCCTTTTGTAATATCCTATTTGAGGGGCTCTTACTTATGACCATGTGTGCTGTTATGTATAGAACAGGCAAGATAAATGCTACTGATTTAGGAGGCCTTTACAAAACCATGCCTTGGACAACCCTCTTTTGTCTCATCGGTGCTGCCTCAATTTCTGGAGTCCCGCTTACCAACGGCTTTGTCAGTAAGCCTATGATCGTGGCCTCCTCTGCTGAGGCAGGGCATCTTTTCGTTTGGATTGGTCTTCTCTTTGCCTCTGCCGGTGTTTTCCACCATGCAGGTATAAAAATTCCATACTTTGCTTTCTTTAGCCATGATTCAGGGTTAAGACCCAAGGAGGCACCTCCACATATGCTTGTTGCCATGGGAGGCATGGCAGGTCTTTGTCTCTTGATAGGTGTCTATCCCCCTCTTCTTTATAATATTCTTCCCTATAAGGTGGATTTCAATCCCTTTACCGGAGCCCTCATTATGGAACAGGTGCAGCTTCTTGCCTTTGGAGCTTTAGCCTTCACCTTGCTTATGCTCTCAGGGCTTTATCCAGCGGAAATGCGATGCACCAATCTTGATGCCGACTGGTTTTACAGAAAGGGAACTAAGGTCTTTCTTAGATTTGCAGAAAAGGTCCTGGCAAAGATTGACTATGACTATGTGGGTGAGGCCTATCAGAAGGTTTTCGTAAGAATGATCCTTGCCATCTCTTCAAAACTAAAGGTCTTTGATCAGGCTGGAGTGGATGGAGTGTATCATGGGCTTTCAAAGGGTTCTTTCTCCCTAAGTGAGGGACTAAAGTTAATGCAGAGTGGTAAAACCTCTGATTATGCCATGTTAATGCTCATTGGGCTTATTATTCTCTTTTTCTTTGCCATTTTTCTTATCCTATGGTGAGGAGTTAGCGTTATGCCTGTCCCTTCCTATCCTGTACTTTCAACGGTTATCTTTTTTCCTCTCTTTGGAGCTCTAATTATACTTTTTCTCAAAAGAGAGACTCACATCAAGACGTGCGCCTTGCTTACCACTTTAGTGAACTTATTTTTGGGGTTGTCAATTGTTTTTAGATTTGATAAGGAATTACCTGGATTTCAGTTCGTAGAGGATTACCTTTGGATTGAGGCTTTAGGTGTAAGCTATAAGATTGGAGTGGATGGAGTGGGTGTTCTTTTCGTGCTTTTATCGTTGATTATAAGTGTCTTATGTGTGCTGTGCTCCTGGAATTCTATAAAGGTAAGGGTAAGGGATTTCTATGCCCTGCTTTTGATTACCGAGACCATCATGATAGGTGTCTTTTGTGCCTTGGATCTCTTTTTATTTTATGTATTTTGGGAGGCTCTTTTAATTCCTATGTTTTTACTTATTGGAATTTGGGGAAGTAGCAAGAGAATCTATGCTTCTGTAAAATTCGTCCTTTTTACCTTCGCAGGTAGTGTTTTGATGCTCATTGGGATTATGTCTCTTTACTTTATGGGGGGAAAGACCTTTGATCTTCTGGAATTACAGAAGATTCAGTATCCGCTAAAATATCAGGTTTGGCTCTTTCTAGCCTTTTTTGCAGCCTTTGCTATAAAGGTCCCGATGTTTCCCTTTCACACCTGGCTTCCCGATGCCCATACTGAAGCTCCCACCGCTGGTTCTGTTATTCTTGCTGGTATCCTCCTAAAAGTAGGGGCCTACGGTTTTATCAGATTTTGCTTCCCACTTTGCCCCATGGCCTTGCCAATATTGAAACCCTATTTACAGATCCTCTCCGTTGTAGCCATTATCTACGGAGCCTTTGTTACTCTCCTACAGACAGATATCAAAAGATTGATAGCCTATTCCAGTATAAGCCACATGGGATATGTGACCCTTGGAATCTTTACAACCAATAAACCTGGTTTAGAGGGGGCTATTTTACAGATGATCAATCACGGAATTGTCACCGGTGCCCTATTTATTTGGATCGGAGCCATGTACGATAGGTTCCATACCAGAGAAATTGCAAAGTATGGAGAATTGGGAAGACTTTTGCCGGGTTTTGTTGTGGCTCTGTTGATTTTCTCAGCCGCGGCCATTGGTTTTCCTGGCACTAACTCCTTCGTAGGTGAATTTCTCATAGCTCTTGGAACCTTTAAGGACAACCAATTTCTTGGTTTTACCCTTATCCTTGGCTTTCTCCTGGGAACAGCCTACATGATCTGGCTCTTTTACAGAGTAACCTTCCTAGAACTAACACCAGATATGAAGGAAACCTTTTTGAAGGAGGGGGCCTTTAAAGCTCCAGATCTCCGGGAAATAGTGATGTTTGTGTCTTTAGGAATATTCATCTTTGCCCTTGGGTTAAAGCCTAATATAGTTTTGAGTTTTCTCCATACGCCCCTTGATCTGCTTTTAAACTCTTTACTAAAATGAATCTTTAGTGGGAGGTTTTAATGATAAATCTAAAGCCACTTTTACCAGAAATTTTCCTTACCCTTACCATAATTTCCTATTTTGTTTATGGGTTTTATGCCCGCTCAAGGTGCTCCCTTTCGCTTTTTGTTTTCGTTGGTGGCCTTGTAACTCTCCTCCTTATTCCCCTCTCCCAGGGCATAGCTTTCAAAGGTTTTTTTGTGGCAGATCTTCTAAGTCAGGCCCTAAAGTTCGTCTTTCTAATCACCTTGCTCTATGTTGTAGCATTCTCCTACAGTTATGATCAAATAAAAGATAAGGTCTATTATGAATACATGATCTTACTTATGCTTAGCACCTTGGGTATGATGTTGGTAGTGTCTTCCAGGGAGTTCATTTCTCTCTTTTTATCCATAGAGTTCATGTCATTAAGTTTATATCTTTTGGCAGGTATTGTGCTTTTTGATTTCAAGTCCAATGAAGCCTCTTTGAAGTATTTCCTTTTAGGAAGCTTAGCTTCAGCCTTTTTACTTTTTGGAATAGCCATAATCTATGGCCTAACAAAGAGCAGTTATTTTCCTGATATCCAGGGAGTCCTTCAAATGCTTTCATCCAATGAATATTATCTCATCTGTGGAATTCTTGCCTTAACCTTAGGATTGGCCTTTAAGGCAGGATTAGCACCCTTTCATCAGTGGTCTCCAGATGTTTACGTGGGAGCACCTACCCCTGTTACAGCCTTCTTTTCTGTTGCACCCAAAGGAGCAGCACTTGGAGCTTTTATGCGTGTGTTTTCAGAGGCTTTTGTAGTGGTTAAGGATCTCTGGACACCGATCTTAGTGGTGATAGCTTTGTTAACTTTATTTGTGGCAAACATCTTAGCCCTAAGGCAGATCAACTTGAAGCGTCTCATAGCCTACTCTTCCATTGCCCATGCCGGGTATGTGCTCCTTGCAATTATCGCCGCATCCGAAAGGGGAATCTTTGCCCTGGTATTTTACTTTTTGGTCTATGTCTTCATGAATCTCGGAGCTTTTGCTGTGATCTTATCCCATTCAGAAGGTGAAAATTTAGAGAGTTACAGTGGTTTATATAGGGCCAACGGATTTCTCGCCCTTGCTATGCTTGGCTTTCTTTTTTCATTAACAGGTATACCTCCCTTTGGGGGTTTCGTGGCTAAGTTTCTTGTCTTTCAAAGTTTAGTGGAGATAGGTTTAGTGTGGGTTGCGGTTTTAGCTATAATGCTCAGTGTACCCTCTATTTACTACTATCTAAGAATAGGTGTAAGGATGTTCTTCATGGATAGAACCAAAGTGGAATTAATCGTTCCCTCTACAGAAGTAAAGCTAATTACAGCAATTTCCCTTGCTGGAGTGTTTATTACCGGGCTATTTCCCTCTATTTTTTATTTTATCTTCCAATGAGCTTGTCTTACCGTGAAGGCTCAGATTCTCTCTAGCTTTGCTTAAACTAAACTTTTTTAGTTTAGTTAGAAGTTGTTTTCTCGTTAGCCCTAGGCTTTCTGCAGTTTTGGTCTGGTTCCAATTGTTCTTTATAAGGGCCTGTAATATGATTTCTCTTTCTATTTCATGGAGGTGGGGTGAAACTCTTTCCAAGAGAGAGCTGTGCCCTTGATTTTCCCTTTCGGAGCTCGGTGGAAAAAGAGGATTTTTGATGTTATTTGGAAGAAGGTCTTCAGTTAGATAACCATCCCTAGCTAACACCAAGGCCCTTTCAACGACATTTATCAATTCTCTCACATTGCCAGGCCAGTTATAGTTTAAGAGGTATTCCAAGAATTTCTTGGAAAACCCTCTGAAGGGTCTGCCTAATTCCTTTGACTTAATTTTGAGAAAATGTTCTAAGATCAAGGGCAAATCTTCTTTTCTATCTCTTAGGGGTGGTATCTCGATGATCAGGGTGTTCAGGCGAAAATAGAGATCTGCTCTAAAATGACCCTTTTTGACTTCCTCCTCTAAATTTCTATTAGTTGCAGCAATAATGCGCACGTCTGCTTTAAGGAACTTAGTGCCACCTACCCGTAAAAAGGTCTTCTCCTGAATAAAACGAAGAAACTTCTTTTGCAGAGGAAGGGGGAGCTCTCCTATTTCGTCTACAAAGAGAGAACCCCCATCGGCTAACTCCACTAAGCCCTTTTTTGAGTTGATGGCACCAGTAAAGGCACCTTTCTCATGTCCGAAAACCTCACTTTCAAAGATAGTCTCCTGTAGAGTAGTACAATCGAGAGTAATAAAGGGTCCATGTCTGCGCGAAGATAGTTGATGAATAATCCTTGCTAAAAGCTCCTTCCCCGTTCCTGTCTCTCCGATGATAAGCACGTTGCAGTTTGTCTCAGCAATGGTCGGTAAAAATTCTTTGATCTTTCTTATGGCCCTGCTGTTACCCACAAAGAGAGATATGGGCTCTTCTCTCTCATTTAGTGGTGAAGAGAGACTCTCTGAAATCTCATCAAGTATGGAACAGAGACAGTTTTTATCAAGCTCAGTGGTAAAATAGTATTGAACGCCTTTGGAGAAAAATTTCATGGCTAAATCCACGTTTGAAGGTGCCTTGGTAATGATTATTTGAAGTGTATCGTTTACCTTTTTGACCCTATCAATGAAAAGTAAAGCCTCTTCCTCAAAGCTTTCATAATCTATGATAATTACTCCCTTTTCATCAGATCTGCATAAAGAGTAAAGGTTTTCTAAGTTAAGCTGATCAAAGAGATAGAACTCAACCTTTCTACGTTTGGTTAACTCTTCAAAACAAAGATAGATGTTATTGTCTTCCTTTCTCGTAAAAGCAAATAATCTCATCTTTCGCTATAGCGTAATTTTATGGTGTTAAAGGTATCTACAAAAAGCTCAAGTAAGGTAAGATTAGAGGGTAACCTATACCCATTGGTTTCAAAGGTAACTACTGCATCTGGGTACTGAAGAATAAGTCTAACAGGGAGGGCATCATCCATTTCCTTATCCATAAAGTCCCCTAACTTTTTGAGGAGTTTTTCATCAACCTGTTCATGAGGAAGAAGAAGGGTGAAGATACCCTCCTTGAAAAATCTTAAATCATCGAAACTTGTCAAATCCTCTATTATAAAGGTCATGTTTTCATCTTCAACATCCAGTTCCCCCTTAAACCACAGAGGATGGGAATCTTTAATGAGACTCAGATGTTCTTTGTAGAGGTCTGGAAAGAGGAGGGCCTTGATAGTTGAATACTCATCTTCCAGTTTCAGTATAGCCATTTTGTTCCCATTTTTGGTAGTTTTTAACTTGATGTCAGAGATTAGAGCAGGGAGGATTATCTTTTCTCCTGCCTTTGCATTTTCAATGTTTTCCAAATTGTATGGAGTAAATATATTTAAGATAGGACGATACTTTCTTAGCGGATGATCAGATAAATAAAAACCTAAAGCTTCCTTTTCAAAGGCGAGTTTCTCCTCAGCACTCCAGGGTGGAGTTTCTTCTAACTTGATAGTTGAGGCAATACTTAGGCTTAACAGAGAGTTTTGCCCAAATAGAGAGGCTCCTTTGGTCTCCTGGGTGAAACTCAGTATTTTAGGAAGATTTATTAAGAGCTTTGCACGGTTTTCTTCAATGCTATCAAAGGCTCCAGCTTTTATAAGGGCCTCTATGGTCTTTCTATTTACCTTTTGAGTATCAATCTTTTGGCAAAACTCTATAAAGTTTTTAAAGGGTTTTTTCCTCATGATTTCCTGTACGGCCTCTTCCCCGACATTTTTTACGGCCTGAAGACCTATTCTTATGGCTCCTTCTTCTACGGTAAACTTTGCAGAGCTACTGTTTATATCTGGTGGTAATATGTCTATACCCATTTTATGGGCTAAGGAGAGATATTTGCTAACCTCTTCACTTTTATTTATCTCATAGGTCAATATTGAGGCAAGAAAGTAAACGGGATAGTGAGCCTTTAGATAGGCTGTTTGATAAGATATAAGGGCGTAGGCTGCCGAATGACTTTTGTTAAAGCCGTAGTCTGCGAATTTTTCCATAAGGTCAAAAACCTTTTCAGCAATATCCTTTGGGATGTTACGCCTGACAGATCTTTCCACAAAATCCTCTTTCAGTTTTTGCATAAGCTCTCGATCCTTCTTCCCCATGGCTCTGCGAAGAAGATCTGCTTCTCCTAAGGTATAGCCTGCAAAGGCTCTGGCAATCTCCATCACTTGCTCCTGATAGACAATAACTCCATAGGTCTCCTTTAAAATAGGCTCAAGGAGGGGATGGAGATATTCAGCTTTGCGTCTGCCATGCTTGGTATCAATGTATTGGTCTACTAAACCTCCTTTCAAGGGACCAGGTCTATAAAGGGCAAGCACAGCTATGAGGTCATTAAAATCAGTTGGTTTGAGACGTTTAAGGAGCTCTTTCATTCCCTCTGATTCTAACTGGAAGACCCCATCAGTTTCTCCCTCTTGCAAAAGAGCAAAAGTCCGTTCATCATCAAGAGGTATCCTACTAAGATCCAATTCAATACCTTCATGTTCCCTTAGGGCTTTGCAAGTTATGTCAATAATCGTTAGGGTTTTCAGTCCTAAGAAATCAAATTTAATGAGGCCTAAGGTCTCACAGGCCTTCATGTCTAATTGCACGACCTTTTCTCCTTCTTCACCCCTCATAATAGGGGTGATTTCATCTAAGGGACAGGGGCTTATGATAACCCCTGCAGCGTGCTGACTTGCATGGCGAGGAAGTCTCTCTAATTTTAGAGCCAATTCAAAGAGTTCTTTTATCTTTGGGCTTTGCTTAAGTATTTCCTGAATTTCTGGCCTTTTTAATTCATCAGCAAGGGACACATCAGGGCCAGGGGTAATCATCTTGGCTATGGGGTCAATTTCCTTGGGCTTGAATCCAAGAGCTCTCCCCACATCTCTTAGAACCTGTCTTGCCTTTAACTGGCCAAAGGTTGCGATTTTTGCTAAATGATCCTCTCCGTAGGTCTTACCAACGTACTCGATAACCTTGTCCCTTCCCTCCATACAAAAATCCACATCGATGTCAGGAAGACTTGGTCTTTCTCTGTTTAAGAAACGTTCAAAGAGAAGTCCAAAGCGGATGGGATCAAGATCCGTTATCCCCAGGGCGTAACTGGTGAGAGCTCCTGCAGCTGAGCCTCTTCCTGGTCCTACAGGTATGCCCTGCCTCTTGGCCCATTGGCAGAAATCGGAGACTATGAGAAAGTATCCAGCATAGCCCTTTTCTGCTATTACCTCAAGTTCCATCTCAAGTCTTTTCCAATACTCTTCCTCACTGTCAAAGAGCTCCCCTCTCGATTTGAGCTCCTTTAGCCTCTCTTCAAGACCCCTTTTGGCCTTTTTAATAAAGTAGCTCACTTCATCCTCTCCCTCGGGAACTTTAGCCTTTGGAAAGAGGGGAGAGCCTAATTTAAGTTGAAGACTCACCTTTTCCATAATCTCTAGGGTATTGCTCAAAAGCTCTGAGGGAAGATCTGCAAACCTGCGCTTCATTTCCTCTGGATCAGCTAAATAGAGATCTTTGGTGTTAAATTTAAAACGATCGGGATCGCTTAATCGATGTCCAGTTTGGATGCACAATAGGACCTCGTGAGCAAAGGCATCTTCTCTATCGAGATAATGACAGTCTGCCGTGGCTACTGCCTTGATTTTTAACTTTTCACCTATCTCAAGCAGGATGGAATTGACCTTGTCCTGTTCGGGGATTCCATTTTTCTGTATCTCTAAGTAGAAGTCTTGGCCAAAGAGTTCTTTATACCATCTAGCAACCTCCAAGGCTTTATCAGGATTGCCCTGTAAAATTAACTGAGGAATCTCTCCCTCAAGGCAGGCACTTAGGGCAATAAGGCCCCCACGGTACTTCATTAGAAGTTCCTTATCAATTCGGGGGCGATAATAGAAGCCTTCCAGGTAGGCTAGGCTTCCGAGTTTGACTAGATTTCTATATCCCTCTTCATTTTTGGCAAGAAGAATGAGGTGATTTGAAACCCCATCTCCCCTTTTGGTTGCCTTCTTCGTGAAACGAGACCCTTCAGCCACATAAAACTCACAACCAAGAATAGGCTTTAGGTCTGCTTTTTTCAGTTTAGTATAGAAGTTGATAATGCCAAAGAGTGTCCCATGGTCTGTAATAGCACAACTTGACATTTTATAATCCAAGAGCCTTTGAACAAGGTCATCGATTCTTATTGCTCCGTCAAGCAAACTCCACTCGGTGTGAAGATGAAGATGAACAAAATCAGACATCAGGCTTCACCCCCTTCAGAATAAGGTAAATCTAGTTCTCCAATAATTCTAAAAGTTGCTGAATTGTAAATGGTTTAATCAATGCTCCCTTTAGTCCATAGCTTTTGAAATCCTGCATTACTGGTTTATCAAAGTATCCTGAGATCAATATGGCCTTTACATCCCTATCAAATTCTCTAATCTTTTGATAGGTTTCAAATCCATTAAATTTGCCTGGGACTATTAGATCGAGTATTACGCAATCGTAAAACCTTCCATCATTTAGGGCCTGTTGATAAAGGGCGATGGCACTTTCGCCGTTGGGAGCGGTATCCACTTCAAAGTCAAAGTGCTCTAAGAGTTCCTTTAAGGTGTCTCTGATGATGTCATCATCATCCATAAGGAGAATCCTTTTCTTCTTTGTCTGAGTTAGAGTTTTTTTAAGAGGAACCAACTGGCCACGCAAGGCTGGAAATTCTATGGTAAAGACAGTTCCTTTTCCCTCTTGTGAGTCCACTTCAATAGTTCCTCCATGGGCTTTAACCACTTCGTTCACCACATAAAGACCTAGTCCCGATCCCCCAGGTTTAGTTGTAAAGAAGGGCTCAAAGATCTTGTTTTTATACTTCTCTGGAAGTCCCACTCCCTGATCTCCTATTGAAAAGCGAATCCATGGCCTGTCCTCCCTATGGATAGGCTCAATCTTTATTGTAATTTTGCCACCATCAGGCATGGCATCTATGGCATTTAAAACTAGGTTCATCCACATGATTGAGAAAAGTTCCCTATCAACCTCAACAAAAGGAAGTTGTTCCTTTATATCGTAATGGACTTCATAGTTTCTCTTTCCTGAAAGTGAGATAGAGGTGTAATGTTTGATTAGTTCTGCTATATCAGATTTTTCCTTCACAGGTGTTTCACCTCTAACTAAGGTCAAAAGCTCCCTTCCCAGGAGTCTTAAGCTCATGAGAGTTTCTGTCACAGAGTCAAAGAGTGATCTTACCTCTGGATTAAGTTTTTTGCTGTTTAGGCGGGTCTTGAGGAGCTCTAGTTGATTGAGCACTGCAAGTAGATAATTGTTAAAATCGTGAGCTAAGCCACCGGCAACGTTTTTTAATACATTCAGTTTCTCAAGAAAGATGGTCTGCCTCTCCAAAATAACCTTTTCAGTTATGTCTCTTAAGAAGAACAGGACTCCTTCTGTTTTTTCCCCTTTTTTCAGAGGGATGAGTTCTCCCTCAAAGGTCCTTTCTCGATCGTCTGTTTCTACAATCTCTACGAAATTGAGAGAGCCCCTTTCATAAACTCTTTCTTTAAAGTAATTATGTAAGCCCTTCATTTGAGATAGAATTGGGCAAAACATCCATAAAGGATTTTTTAGATCTTCTTGCTGTTCAGGGCAGATTCTCTCACCCTTTTGATTGGCCCAGAGGACTTTTCCCTCAGGGGTTAGATAAAAAACCATAAAGTCAGTGTGCTTTAGCACTGAGTCTAAAAAGGTTTTTTCTTTTTCTAGATTAGCCTTGGTATCTTTTAGCAGTTTGTTTTTGACTAACAAATTGTAGGCTAGTATAGAGAGAAGAAAGAGGATAATTAGAAGAAACCCCATTACATGAGGCAAATGTTTTTCCTTAAACTTTTCAAAGTAGATCTCTTTAAGCTCTTTGTAAGGTCCTTTCATCAGTTCAAGCAAAATTTTGTCAAGAGAGGTGTAGTCAAGGGGCATGTAAAATATGCCTTCAATGCTTGAAGCAAGGGAACTCTTCTCATCTATTTCTAGGAGCGCTTTTGCTACAGCCTTGATGAGCTCCTGAGGGGTACTTTCTAAAGCTAAAAGAGGCCATTCTGGATAGAGAGGAGAGCTGATGATCAGTGGAAAATCCTGATAGGTTCTTTGGTTTAAGATTTTAAGATCCTTTAGAGAAATAAGACCTGCAGCGCTCATTCTCTCCAAAATTCCTGTTCTCACTGTTCCCACAGGAACCTCTCCCTTGAGCACAGCTTTTACAACTGCATCATGGGTTCCGTAGAATTTTGGTTTGATATCACTCTCGTTAATACCAGCCTTAAATAGTTCATAAAGGGCTATTAAATAACCACCAAAGGACTCGGGATCAACGGCTCCAAATTCTTTTCCTTTTATGTCCCTTAGATCTTTGATTGGCGAGTCCCTTTTGGTAAAGATTACCCCTCCAAAGTATGGATAGTAGCCTCCTTTTTCCCTCTGACCAAGACTTAAAATAATCCTATAGTTGAAATCATAGTTCTTAGCCAACTCCTTGATGAGAATAGCTTGATAGGGATTGGTGAGAATGAAGGTAAGGTTACCCTCAAGGGATTGTTTTTTGAGTTCTTCAAAGGGTAAGAACCTAAGTTCAATAGGATAGGGCACACTTTTTTCTAAATACTGTTTGAGTTTGTAGAATCTGTTTTTTTCGACCTCCTCTCCTCTTTTAGCAAGAATTCCAAAAACAATAATCTTTGTATGGTTTCCATTGGCCCAAGAGGTGAGTTGACCAAAGGTGAAAAAAAAGATAAGAATTATTAGGAGATATTTTAACCCTATAAACACGGGTTTTTTATTTTTATTCTATTACCATAGGATATTTAGTCAAGGTGGTGTATGAGTCCATAGGATTTTAGACTGAGGGGAGTTCTCGTTAAATTTGTAACAGATCCACTCCAAAGGCGATACCTTCCCAAGCCTTAAACTTACTCCAAAAGTCCCTCCCATTCCTGATTGATAAATGACTACTCTTCATAGGCAAATCCCAATCTACTAGCCACATCCTTTGCAACCAAAACATACCTCCTAATTCCATCCAAAAAATACACAATTGCATCCCTTTGCACCAACTCCACAGGCTGTAGTCCCTTCCTACCATCTCTATATCGCTTCCTCCTCCTGGATTGCTCCCCTTTTTGGACAAATTAAATGTTAAGGTGAATAACCAATACACAAATTACTCAAATCCCCCCTCTTAAGTTTAGAGGATATTAATAAAGTGTAGAAAGGAGAGAGAAAAAAAGGATAAAGGAGAAAAAGCCAAGGAAACTTTAAAGATGTTTTATTGGTAGTAAATCTAAATAATCTATCAAAATAACTTACAGACGGTGATGAATAAAAAAACCTCGTTAAGTATTGTTAACTCTATAGCCAAATTGTTGGATTACTTCCAGGGGGTTTGAGGCAAGAATAAGCTCCCTGTGAAGCTTCTTTAGTTTCTCTCGGTCAGTTT
>JANXDB010000067.1 GCA_025060015.1 Caldimicrobium sp.
GATTTGTTCTTCAGGGACCAGAGAGAGCTGAGAGAGATCTAAGTGGGGAAGGAGGTCCTTTGGGAGAAACTCTTGAAGGAAGGCCTTAAGATTTTCAGGGTCTTTGAGGATTGCCTTGGCATAGAGATCATAGGCCTTAAGTTCAGCCATAAAGAGAATATAGAGGAAATCTGTTGAGAAGACAAGAGATAAAGAGTAGAAAAAGGGGAGGTGGTGAAGGGTGTATAAAAGGGGATTCCCTATCAAAGATAGGCTCATCGATTGGGGACCAGTTGAAAGAATCCTTATACTTTGAGAGCCCAAGAGAGACTTAAGAGCAAGAGTTTTGAGTTGATAAGTGGAAAGTTGGTAGATGGAAGATGTGTTAACTCATTGGGAGGAGTTAAAGTTAAGGAGTAGAGGTTAGTAGGTAAGAGAGCTTATCAAGAGGTGACTTATAAAGAGGTGAGAAAAAATAGTATGGATTAGTGGAGCTAAAAAGATTTATATTGAGATTAAGATGATTTTTGGAAGATTTATAGAGGATAAAAGAAGGCGTATTTCTATAAAGGGATTATATTAGTGAATTTTTATTTTAACAGACACGTTTTTACGCATTTAACTTGACTTTAAACACTCTTTGTATATATATAGCAAAAATGATTACTTTTTGCTGTATAAGGGAATTCTCTATAACAGGGTCGGCATGAAAGCCTGGGCCATTCAAAAAACAGGTAGGATTGGAGAAGATACACTGAAGTTTACGGAGTTTAAAGAGCCAGATATATCTCCAGGGGAGATACTTCTTAGAGTCAAAGCCTGTGGGGTATGTCATACGGAGCTTGATGAGATTGAAGGTAGACTTAAGCCCTCTTTTTTACCCATAATACCTGGCCATCAAATCGTGGGAGAGGTCGTTGAGGTTGGACCTGGGGTTAGTAAGTTTGAGGTTGGTGATCTTGCAGGAGTGGGTTGGATTTTCTGGGCCTGTGGAAACTGTGAATTTTGTATTAGTGATCTTGAAAATCTCTGTCCAAACTTCAAAGGAACAGGGCTTGATGCCCACGGAGGCTATGCTGAATATTTCAAAATAGAAGAAGACTTTGCCTTTAGACTTCCATGCTCCATAGCTCCGGAAGAGATAGCTCCTCTATTCTGTGCTGGAAGCATCGGATATAGAGCTCTCAGATTGGCATCAATTAGAGATGGCCATATCCTTGGTCTTATTGGTTTTGGCGCCTCAAATCACCTGGTGTTAAAAATGGCAAAGAGGCTTTATCCCTCGTCTCCGATTTTTGTCTTCACGAGAAATCCTAAGGAAAGAGAACTAGCCTTATCACTTGGAGCGGACTACGCAGGTGATCTTCATAACCCACCACCAGATCCTCCTTATGCAATTATTGATACCACCCCTGTTTGGAAGCCAGCTTTTTACTTTTTGAGATTTTTGAGACCTGGTGGTAGGCTCATCATCAATGCCATAAGAAAGGAGGAAATAGATAAGGATTTTTTGCTTGAGATCTCCTATGAGAGAGATCTCTGGCTTGAAAGGGAGGTTAAGACAGTTGCTAACATAACAAGAAGGGATATTCAGGAATTTTTGGATTTTGCCATAAATACTTCACTAAAACCAGAGATAGAGGTATATAGTTTTGATGAGGCAAGGCTTGCTCTTATAGATATAAAAAATCGAAAAATCAGAGGTGCTAAAGTTTTAAAAATGGAATAGAATTATAGGGATTATCTTACCCAGGGGTGCCCATATGATGGATTATTTCTTCACAGAAGAACAAAGGATCCTCATAGATCTTGTGAAAAGAATAGGGGAGGAATACATAAGGCCCAAAGCTCTCTTTTGGGATGAAAGGGAAATTTATGATCCCCTTCCCATAAAGGCCCTTGCGGATGCAGATCTCTTTGGAATCATCGTTCCCAAGGAGTATGGAGGCTTAGGGATGGGAGTAATGGAGATGTGCTTAGCAGTGGAGTGGCTATCCTATTTTTGTGCAGGAGTTTCAACTACCTATGCTGCCTCCTTTCTAGGAGCTTATCCTATAATACTCTTTGGTAGTGAGGAACAGAAGAGTAGGTATTTACCAAAGATAGCCAAGGGTGATAGCCTTTGTGCCTTTGCCCTAACAGAACCTCAGGCAGGAAGCGATGCCTTTGCCATAAAAACCACTGCCAAAAGAGAAGGAGATCACTATGTTTTAAACGGAGTGAAACAGTGGATAACTAATGGTGGACTTGCTGATATTAATGTTGTCATAGCCATTACAGACCCGAGTAAAGGTTCAAGGGGTGCCAGTGCTTTTATCATAGAAAAGGGTGATTTGGGGTTTACCGTGGGAAAAAAGGAGAAAAAGCTTGGTTTAAAGGCTTCAGTAACCACCGATTTGATCCTCAACAACTGTAAAATTCCCCGTGAAAGGCTTATTAGTAGAGAGGGAATGGGTTTTGTTGTGGCCTTGAAAACTCTTGATTATGCTAGATGTGGTGCAGGGGCTCAGGCCTTGGGGATTGCCCAAGCTGCCATGGAGGTCAGTCTCAATCATGCCAAGAGAAGAATTCAGTTTGGTCAACCTGTATACAATTTTCAGGCTGTAAGCCATACCTTTGCAGAGATGGCTATGAAACTCGAATCATCAAGGGCGCTAGTCTATAGCGTAGCAAGGTATATTGACAGTGGTGCCAAAGATTTTTCAGGCGCATCAGCTATGGCCAAATGCTTTGCTACAGATCAAGCCATGTGGATAACAGAGAGGGCTATTCAAATGATGGGTGGCTATGGATATATGCGCGATTATCTGCCTCAAAAACTCCTTCGCGATGCCAAGTGTTTACAGATATACGAGGGCACAAATGAGATTCAGAGAAATGTCATAGCAAGAGAATTGGCAAAAGTCTATAAATAGGATGGGGAGAAAGAGATGGAAAGAATCATAGTCTGTATCAAGGGTGTTCCTAGGCCAGGGACTGTTAAGGTTGATCCAGAAACTCACACTCTTAAAAGGGAGTCTGCAGAGCTGATTCTCAATCCACCAGATAGGGCAGCCCTTGAGATGGCAATGAGACTCAGAGAAAGATATGGAGTTGAGGTTGTGGTGATGTCAATGGGGCCACCAAATGTAGCACCACTTCTAAAAGAGGCCTTTGCCCTTGGAGCTGATGAGTTAATACTTTTATCAGATAGAGCCTTTGCTGGTGCTGACACCTTGGCAACAAGCAGGGTCCTTGCTCAGGCTATAAGAGGGCTTACTCCCTTTAGCCTGGTAATCATGGGTTTAAAATCTGTTGATGGTGAAACAGCCCAGGTGCCACCCGAAACCGCAGCTATTCTCAATTTGCCTTCGGTGATAAATGTTATAGATATTAGCTACTCTAATAACAGGTTCTATCTGACGAGAGAGACCAACTACGGAGAAGAGGAATTAGAGGTTGAGCCACCTTTGATTATAAGCATGAACCCTAAGCTTGAGTATTTCAGACCACCTTCTCTGAAAAGACTTCTTCAGGCAAGGGATTTATCCTTTAAATCAATGACTGCCCAAGATCTCAACCTGGCTGAGGACCTTCTTGGTCTTAAGGGTTCACCAACTCAAGTAGCTGGAGTCTTCGAAAAGGTCTTTTCTCAGAGGGGAGAAGTTTGGAAAGGAGAACCAGAGGAGTTAGCAGATAAACTTATTAACCTATTAAGGGAAAAAGGGCTACTTCAAAAATTAGCACTAATAAACAGGTGAGGTCTGATCTATGCATAATCTCATAATAGCCTTCGGAGAGGTTTACCAAAACAAGATCAATCCTGCAAGTTTAGAAATTTTGACTCCACTTTGGGAGATCTCCCGAGCCCTTCAAAAAGGACTATCTCTCTTGATTTTAACCGATAATTTTAGCAAATTAGATGAAGATATAGACCTAAAAAAGGCTCTTTGTGATGAGATTTTAGTTGTTGAAAATAGGGAATTGGCTGAATTCAAGGACGACTTGTATAGCAAAGTAATCAGCTCAGTGATTACCCATTTAAATCCCTATGGAGTGTTTTTTCCTGCCACATTACAGGGTATGGCCCTTGCTCCCAGAGTGGCGGGTGAATTGGGAGTTGGACTTTGTGCTCATGTAAATGCCCTGGAACTGGAAGATGACAAACTCATAATGATTAGACCAACCTATGGAGACAATATAATGGCAAAGCTTTTCTCAAAATCCTTTCCTATTATGGCAACTCTATCCTTGGGTGCTTTTAGTATTAGAGAAAAGGGTGAGAAACCTATTATCAAGAAGTTTGATTTACCTGAGGATTTTGATTGGAGTAGCAAAATCAGGGTCAAAAAATTAAAAGCCACAAAGAAAGAAATGAATAGATTAAGTGTGGCCAAGGTTGTGGTTGCAGGAGGTTTGGGGCTGAAGAGTAGAGAAAACTTTCAAAAGCTCTTTGACCTAGCAGAAGCCTTAGGAGGGGAGGTTGGAGCTACAAGACCTGTTTGTCATGCAGGTTGGGTGGAAGAGGATAGAATGATCGGAGTTAGCGGGGTTTCAGTGAAGCCCAAGCTTTATCTTGGTTTTGGGATCTCTGGGGCGATTCAGCATACTGTTGGGATGGAGAATTCAGAATTCATTATCGCTATTAACACCGATGAAGGAGCACCCTTAATAAAGATGGCCCATATTTCCCTTATTGGTGATGCTGAAAAAATACTTGATTATCTCTTAAAAAGGTTGAAATAGCTAAGTCTTTATCAATTTCCTAAATTTTCGTTTAATTCTCTTTATATGGTCTCCCTCCCAGTAGAGTTTATCACACCTTGGGCAGTAATTAAAATCTCGGTATCGTTTCCAGACCTTTGGAGGGATACGATCATGAAACTCCTCTTTTTTCGCAGGCAGAAGCCTCTCGCCACAGATAGTGCATATGTCAAGAGATAACTCAGCTTTTAGCCCTAACTTATGAATAAGGAAGAATAGTTGGGCGCTGAGAGACTCTCTGGGAAGAAGTAAGTAGCGTAGACCAGCCTTTTCTAAGAGCTCAGCTGTTACCAAACTGGTAATCAGAAAAATTTTATCCTTATAAGTGATGATCTTGTCTGGGGTAATCTTACCCTTTTCCAAGATCGCCTCGTAGCCCAAAAAGCGAAGCCATTTAGCTAATCCCGAAAGAGAGGCCTCTAAGTAAAAGCTGAGATGCCTTTTTTTCTTGGACATAGTTGTATCTTAAATTTATCATATATTATAGATATGGGATACTATTTTCAATCTTTAAGGTGAACATTGAACTCATTTAATAGGCTTTCACTAAAAGGGATAATGCCTTAGCTATATGTGATGAGGTTGCTTGCGGATTTACCGGGGACAAAAGATTGCAAAAAGATTATGTATTTCTCCTGATTTAGCACCGGTAAGTGAGTGAACAACCTGGGAATAGTTAGAAGAAAAGGAGGGATGTGGTGAGGAGGTCACCAGGCAGATCAAGCTTAATAGAGAGATATGATTTAAGTGAGATTTATAGCCGGGAATTTAGAGGGGCTGAAAATGGTTTCTAAGAAGCTTTGGCATAGTGCATTGGAGGTTTTGTAAGAGTTGAAAAGGAGATGGAGTCCTTTATAGCTATTAATTGTTAATCAAGAAAAAATAAGTTTAATTAAGTAAAAAAATCAAAATTAATACAAAATATCTCCCTTAAGGGAAAATATTTAGGCTTGACAAATGAAAAGTGAGTTATATACTAAAAGTTTACAAAAATTTACAAAAAAATGTGGGGAGGTTGCTATGGGAGAGGTTAAAAAACATGAGACACCGTTGATGGATGATTTAAAGTCTGGCCCCTGGCCGAGTTTTGTTGATGACATTTATAATTACGCTGAGAAGAAGAAAAAACAAGCTTGTTTTGACATTATGGGCCAGATGGAGCTTTCTTACAAAAACAGAGAGACCCATTGGAAGCATGGTGGAATAGTTGGTGTCTTTGGATATGGTGGTGGGGTAATTGGAAGGTATTCAGATCAGCAGGAGATGTTTCCCTCTATATGGGCCTTTCATACAGTCCGTGTAAATCAGCCCGCTGCTAAATGGTATCATAGTTCAGCTCTCAGGAAGCTCTGTGACATGTGGGATCATAGAGGAAGTGGAATTGTTAACTTTCATGGATCCACAGGAGATATAATTCTTCTTGGAACTGTTACAGAGCAGTTAGAGTACATCTTTTATGATCTTGGTCATCAATTGAAGATGGACCTTGGTGGATCTGGTTCTAACCTGAGAACTCCTGAGTGCTGTATGGGTATGTCAAGATGTGAGTGGTCCTGTATTGATACCCAGGATATAATTTATGAGCTCACCATGGCTTTCCAAGATGAGCTTCATCGTCCTGCATTTCCATACAAATTCAAAATCAAAGTCTCTGGTTGTCCAAACGACTGTGTGGCTGCTATTGCGCGTTCTGATTTTTCTGTCATTGGTACCTGGAGAGACAAAATCAAAATAGACCAAGATGCTGTAAGGGCCTACGTGGGCGGTGAGCTTAAACCCAATGCCGGTGCTCATAGTGATAGAGATTGGGGTCCCTTTGACATAAAAAAGGAAGTCATAGATCTTTGCCCCACTAAATGTATGTTTTGGGATGAAGGACAGAAGAAGTTGTATATAAATGATGCCGAGTGTAACAGATGTATGCACTGTATAAATGTTATGCCAGAAGCTCTTTGGCCTGGAGATGACAGAGGTGCCGTAATTCTAATGGGAGCTAAAGCTCCAATCTTAGACGGTGCTCAGCTTTCAACAGTCATCATTCCATTTATGAAACTTGAACCACCATATGATAATCTGAAGAACCTTCTTTATAAAGTTTGGGACTACTGGATGGAACACGGAAAGAACCGTGAAAGACTTGGTGAAACTATCCAGAGGATTGGCTTGAATAGGTTTATCGTGGATGTATTGGGGCTAAAACCTCTACCTCAGCATGTGAAGGAGCCTCGTTCCAATCCCTACATCTTCTGGAAAGAGGAAGAGGTAGAGGGTGGATGGACAAGGGATGTTGCTGAATTTAGAAAACGTCACCCTGCCTAATTTTAGAATAAAAATTTTATGATAAAGGAGGAAACCATGAGTGAAAGACCAGAAAGACCAGATCCAATTTACTCACAGCCCTATGATCCAACTTTGGCTGAGAAGCTTTACAATCCTCAAAAGCCAATGGAAAACAGAGTTACTGATATCGGCCCCCCACATTATTGGCAATTTCTTCCTCCTGTTATTCAGAGAAATTACGGTAAATGGAAATCTCATGAGATACTCCAACCAGGTGTTATAAAATACAAATCACAAACAGGAGAGGTTGTTTATGCTGTACGCTGCGGAACCCCTAGACTTGAATCCACTGATTATGTCCGTGAGATCTGTGAAATAGCAGATAAATACTGCGATGGTTATGTCCGTTGGACAACTCGTAACAATGTAGAGTTCCATGTGACTGATGAAGAAAAGCTCAGAGCCCTCTTGGAAGATCTGAAGGGCAGAAAAATGCCAGGAGGTTCCTATAAGTATCCTGTAGGTGGAACCGGAGCCTCTGTTACTAATATCGTTCATACCCAGGGTTGGATTCATTGTCATACACCAGCAACGGATGCATCTGGTGTAGTTAAGGCCATTATGGATGAACTTTTTGAATACTTCCAATCTCACAAGCTTCCAGCTCAGGTGAGATTGGCCTTGGCCTGCTGCTTGAACATGTGCGGTGCTGTTCATTGCTCCGACATCGCGGTGGTTGGTATTCATAGAAAACCACCTCTCGTTGAGGATGAGAGATTAGAGAAGGTTTGTGAAATTCCACTGGTTATTGCCTCCTGCCCCTTAGGAGCTATTAAACCAGCAACAGTTGAGGTGGGTGGAGAAAAGAGAAAATCAGTGAGAGTTAACGTGGATCGTTGTATGTTCTGCGGTAACTGCTACACCATGTGTCCTGCAATGCCTATTTCAGACGGCGAGGGTGATGGCTTAGCATTGGTGGTTGGTGGAAAGGTTTCTAACAGGATTACTCCTCCAACATTCTCCAAGGTTGTAATTCCCTTTATTCCCAATGAACCTCCTCGCTGGCCAACCACGGTCAAATGGATCAAGAAGATACTTGAAATCTATTCTCAGAATGCCAGAAAGTATGAAAGAGTAGGTGATTGGATCCAGAGAATTGGATGGGAGAGATTCTTTGAGTTAACTGATATTCCATTCACATGGCATTTAATTGATGACTACAGGCTTGCCTATGATACCTATAGAACTTCAGTACATTTTAAATTTACCAGCCATGTAGAAACTGTAACAGAATTTGAATAATAAACAAAAAGGAGTGAAAAGATATGGACAAGGAAGCATTAAAACAAAAGATCATGGAAGTTTTTCAGAAAAAAGCTGGTGGAGCAGGAAAGAGCAAAATCTATCTTAAGGATTTACAAAGAGAGATTCCTGATGCCAATCCTAGAGATATTAAAAATGCCGCAAATGAGCTGGTAAAAGAGGGAAAACTGGAATACTTCTCAACAGGTAGCACTGTTATGTATGGACTACCTGGTGTTGGCATGGGACTAGAAGCAGGAATGGAGAAACCAGAAGAATAACATTAAATATATGGGGGCTATTGAAGTGCCCCCATTTTTAACAAATAATACATCTTTATACACAAAATATTGAACGTAATACGTATTAAATTCATCACCGTTTATCAAGATCACCAATGAAAATATAAAAATTTAATGAATTTTAATAAAGGATGAGCATTGAGATATTATAAGGTTAAGAGGTATTATAGTAAAAATAATTTTTACCCTTTTTTGGCCTCAGCTGGTTTTTCTTCTGCTTTATTTTCCTTTTTATTTTCTTCAAGTTTTTTGATATCCTCTGAGACATCGGCCTCTTTTAGGGTATCCCTAAAGGATCTGATACCCTTACCAAGGCCTGCACCAATCTCAGGTAATTTTTTAGCACCAAAGATCAAAAGTGCCAAGAAAAGTATGATAAATAGTTCTTGTCCACCGAGGCCAAAGGGCATTATTTAATTACCTCCTTATATTGTAAATTTTGATTAAGATTATACCCACTTCATATAGAACTGTCAAGGGCAAAGCCAACAAAATCTGGTTTAGAGGATCAAACCCTGTGGTTACTATGCTTGCCAAGATAAAAGAGATGATAACGGCATAGGGCCTAAAACTCTTTAACTGAGCCAAGCTTACCATTTCCATTTTATAAATCAAAAAAATCACAGAAGGAATTTGAAAAAATATGCCGAATGTTAGTAAAATCTTTAATAAAAAATTGATGTATTCTCTCAGATAAGGTTTAAAGACCAGAAATTGCTCACCGAATGAGTAAAGAAACTTAAGTATAAAAGGTAAAAACAGAAAGAAGGCTACGATGTCTCCTATTAAAAAAGAGAATGAACTTAGAATAATGGCAGCCTTAAGCCATTTTTTTTCCTGAGGATAAAGTCCAGGCGCAATGAATTTCCATATTTGATAAATAATGTAAGGACTTCCCAATATGAAACCTAAGATAACGGAAATTTTAATCTGGTTGGAAAATACCTCAGGTAGGGTTTTGAAGTAGACCTTGGGAGCTTCCTTTAAAAAAGGTCTCAAAGGATTTATCAAAAATTCAATAATGTGATCCGTATATATGTAGACTACAATGCTTGATATGAGCCAGCCAACTAGAGCTCTTATGAGAGTGATTCTAAGTTCTAAAAGGTGTTCAATAAAGGGTTGTTTCTTTTCTTGAATTTCAGCCATTCACAAGATTTTCCATAGCCCTTGCTATGGAGTAAGCATCAATTCCAGAGAGTTTGAAAAGTTCAGATGGGCTGCCCGAGGAACTTGGAGCCTTATGTCCTAATAAAACCGTTTTGGTTTTGATACCCCTCTGTCCAAATAAGGATGTTATTTTGGAGCCAAGTCCTGTATCCACATAGTGATCTTCAACTACCACTATATGATACAGTTCACTTGCCTTGATTAAATCATCTTCTGGTAGAGGCTTGATAGATGCTATATTTAACACAGATACCTTTATATTCTTCTCCTTAAGAATTTGCCAGGCCTTTATGGCTTCAGCTGTGGTATTGCCATAGGTAATTATAACCCCATGGTCACCATGCCTTAACCAATCTCCTTTACCAGGGGTAAAGTTGTAGTTGGTATCAAAATAGGGGGTTCCGTCCACCTTGGTTACTATGGGAACCTTAGATCTGCCCATACCAACAAAGATGTTGCCTGGTCTCAGGGCAACATTTCTTATGATGTGATCTGTCTGGTTTGGATCTGCAGGCATGTATATTTCAAAATCGTGAAGGCTAAGTAGGAGGCCTAAGTAATCTATGCATTGATGGGTAGGCCCATCCTCACCAACGTCTGTTCCTAGATGAGTGCAGACTACCTTTAATGAACATTTGTTTAGGGTGTTGAGTCTTAATTGATTATAAACCTCATCGATCCCAAAAACGCCAAAGGTGGAAAAGAAGGTTAAAAAACCCTCCTTAGAGAGGGCACCAGCAACAGAGGCAGTGTGGTGTTCCTGGATGCCTGACTCGAAAAAGGCATGAGGCGAGTATTTTTTAAAATCAGTCATCTTAACAGAACTTTCCAAGTCACAGGTGAGGCCAAGTATGAGAGGTGGTTCTCCTGGGACATTGTTAACCTGTGCTAATTTTAGAAGTGCCCATCCAAAGGCTGATCTACAGTCTGTTTTTGTGTCCGAGGAATATATAGTTTGTTCCGCAGGTGTTATAGAAACCGATAAAGCTTCATGAGGCTGATGGGGGAAGGAAACTTTGTAGCTTTTTCTTTTTTCCTTGAGAATATCTATTTCTGTTGGGTCAAAGCCCAATTCTATTAAAGCTTTTTTTGCTAAATCCTCTGGCAATGCAGAACCATGCCATTTAGCATCATTCTCTATGAAGGAGATACCCTTTCCCATAACAGTATGGGCTAAGATTACAGTTGGTTTGGATGGATCATTAGTTTCTCCTTTTACTGCCCGTCTGAGTGACTGAAAGATTTCCTGAAAGTTATGGCCATCTATTTCAATTAGGTTCCAGTTGGTGGCGAGTATTTCCTCCTTTATCATTTGAGGCATAACTTTATGTATGTCTCCACCAATCTGAAGTTTGTTATAGTCTATTAGAACTATTAAATTGTTTAATCCATACTTGACAGCCCAACGTCTTGCCTCAATGACTTGCCCTTTTTGTTGTTCCCCATCGCCCATTAGACAATAAACCTTATTAGGTAGCCTCTTTAATTTCAGGGCCATGGCCATTCCGCAGGCTGCTGATAACCCCTGTCCCAAGTTACCGGTATTCCACTCTACTCCAGGCACTGCCTGTTCGATATGTCCAGCAAAGGCAGAGCCTGCCCTACGAAATTCCATTAAGAAGGGTTCTTCAGGAAAGAAACCATATTCACAGAGGACGCTGTAAACCCCGGGGCTTATATGTCCATGACTCACAATAACCCTATCCCTTTCAGGGGAACGAGGCTTCTTTGGATCCACTTTGGCCAGGGAATAGACAACAAGAAGTAAGGACAGAGAGGACAGAGAGCCTCCGGGATGTCCGGAACCAGCAAGGGTTGTAGCTAAAATTATCCTTCTAGCGCATCTTCTAAAGGATTCATGGAAAAACTGCACTTCCTCTGGAGATAGAAATTCTCTATCAAGTGAAAGCTTAAGCATGATTGTGCTCCTCTGAGGGATTAGTTGAAAAGTTTAACCTGAGCTTAGTGAAAATCAAGCATTTTTCTTTTCTCTCTTCATAGCTATGGTTCCTGTCCTAACAATTTCTTTAATACCAATAGGCTGCAGAAGTTCTATGACAGCTTCAAGCTTATTTTTATCACCTGTCACCTCTATGACATAGGTTCTTGGTGTGACATCAACAATTTTAAGCCTGAATATTTCACATATTCTGAAGATCTCTTCGCGATTTTCCTTTTCTGCTCTGACTTTAATTAAAGCCATCTCTCTCTCTACATAGTCACCTTCTTCTGTAACATCAACAACTTTGTATACATCTACTAAACGTCTAAGTTGTTTTATGATCTGTTCAATTATTTGGTCATCTCCTCTGGTGACTAAGGTTAGATGGGAAAGAGTGGGATCTAAAGTTTCAGCTACACAGAGGCTATCTATATTAAACCCTCTACCGCTAAAAAGACCGGCAACGCGAGCCAAGGTGCCTGGTGTATTTTCGACAAGAACTGAAAGAGTGCATTTTCTCTCTGACATATCTTTTTCCTCCCTTTATACCAAAATCATTTCAGTGGTGGCCTTTCCAGCAGGAACCATGGGGAAAACTCCCTCTTCAGGGGATATTATTACATCGAGAATAACTAATTTGTCCATTGATAAGATCTGTTTCAGGGTGGGTTCAACTTCTTGAGTCTTAGTTATTCTTATTCCCATTGCTCCATAGGCTTCGGCTATTTTGACAAAATCTGGGATGGTGGTAAATTTGACTGCAGAGTATCTCTTTTCATAAAAGAGTTCTTGCCACTGTCTCACCATGCCTAAGAAGCCGTTGTTGAGAATTATGATTTTGATGGGCAGCCTCTGGTCCATGGCTGTTGCCAACTCTTGAATATTCATCTGAATTGAACCATCTCCAGCAATATCTATTACCAACTTTCCAGGATTTCCCATTTGAGCTCCAATGGAGGCTGGAAACCCAAATCCCATGGTACCAAGACCACCGGAACTGATTAAGGTGCGAGGATATTTAAACTTGTAGAATTGAGCTGTCCACATCTGATTCTGTCCAACTTCCGTGCAGATGATGGCATTTCCCTGGGTTAGTTCATAAAGTTTCTCCAGAACGTATTGCGGTTTTATGTAGTTTGGATCTTCCTTGTAGGATAGGGGATATCTCTTTCTCCATATATCGATCTGGTCCCACCAGTCTTTGTATCTCTCTTTGAAATACTTTTTAGGTTTACCTACCGCCTTTATTAATTCCAAAAGTCTTTCTAAACTTCTCTTACAATCACCAACAATTGGCACATCTACCTTGACATTCTTTTGAATAGATGTGGGATCTATGTCTATGTGAATAATTTTGGCGGATGGTGCAAAGGCATCTACCCTTCCAGTGACGCGATCGTCGAATCTAGCTCCTACGGCAAGGAGGACATCACTGTTGGCCACTGCCATGTTAGCAAAATAGGTTCCGTGCATCCCTAGCATACCCAGGGATTGATCATGATCACCAGGGAAGCCGCCTAATCCCATAAGAGTCATGGTCACAGGTAGGTTTAATCTTTCCGCTAATTCCCTGACCTCTTCAGAGGCACCGGAGGAAATTACTCCTCCTCCTATGAGAAACACAGGTCTTTCTGCCTTTTCAAGTAATTGATAGGCTCTTTCAATTTGTTTTAAATGGGGCTCATAGGTGGGATTATAACTTCTTAATTGAATTTCCTCAGGATAGTCAAACTCTCCCTTGGCTTGCTGGACATCCTTTGGTAGATCAACTAGCACAGGTCCGGGTCTGCCTGTGCGAGCAATATGAAAGGCTGCTTTTAGAATTCTGGGCAGATCTTCTACTCGCTTGACTAGGAAATTGTGTTTTGTTATAGGTCTTGTAACACCTGTGGTATCAACCTCCTGGAAGGCATCGTTTCCAATGAGTTTTGTTGGAACTTGTCCTGTTAATACCACCATAGGTATTGAGTCCATGTAAGCTGTGGCAATGCCAGTTACAGTATTGGTAGCGCCAGGTCCAGAGGTTGCTAAGGCTACACCAACCTTTCCTGTAGATCTAGCAAATCCATCAGCAGCATGTGCTGCCCCTTGCTCATGGCGAACCAACACATGACGCACCTCATCCGTTTTGTAAAGTTCGTCGTATATGTCAATAACCGCTCCCCCTGGATAACCAAATATAACCTCTACCCCCTCTCTCTTTAGAGCCTCAACCACCATCTTGGCGCCTCTCATTGTCTCTCCCAACTTAACTTCCCTCCTTTTGGTATTTTTTTATCAAATCAAAAATTCGCTCCTTTAAATATAATTTTTCTATTTTGATCTGTTTTTCCCTGATCTCTTCTTCAGGCGTAAGATAGGGTCTTTTAACGAGGTCCTCTAGTTCCCTTTCCAAGTTTTGGTGTTTTTCAAAAAGTGCTCTGATATCTTCGTGTTTCTCTGCAAAGGTTTTTACCAATTCTTTATCCATAGCCATACCCCCTTTATGTTATTTGAAATTTTAAATCCTGCGATAATTTGTGAAAAATTTCTTGATTTAAGCTTTATGAACATCCTTTAAAGTTGTTATAGCCCTCAGTAGTTCTATAGGAAGTGGGAATACGATAGTTGAGTTCTTTTCTGTTGCTATTTCAGTTAGTGTTTGAAGATAACGGAGTTGGATGGTAATGGGATTCTCTGCCATGATTTTAGCTGCTTCAAGGAGTGTCTTTGAGGCTTGATATTCTCCATCGGCGCTTATTATCTTCGCTCTTCTCTCTCTTTCTGCCTCTGCCTGTTTTGCCATAGCTCTTTTCATCTCCTCAGGAAGATCTATTTCCTTAATTTCTACTTTGGAGACCTTTACACCCCAAGGCTCAGTCTCTGCATCCAAGATCTCCTGTAGTTTTAAGTTGAGTTTCTCTCGCTCTGCAAGGATCTCGTCAAGTTCTGCCTGACCACAGATACTTCTTAAAGTGGTTTGAGACAACTGACTAGTGGCATAGTAATAGTCTTCTACTTGAAGAAAGGCTTTATCAGGATCCATTACCCTAAAGTAAACCACAGCACTCACCCTGATGGATACATTGTCTCTGGTAATAACCTCTTGGGGAGGCACATCAAGGGTTACGGTTCTGAGATCAATCTTTCTCATTTTATCTATTACAGGTATAAGAATAATGAGACCAGGCCCTTTGACCTTGTGAAATTTTCCTAATCTCAGAACCACTGCCCTCTCATATTCATTTATAATTTTGATTGAAGCCTGTAGGAATAAAAGTATTATTAAAACTATAAAAATTAAGGATAATCCCATAGCTTCACCTCCATTAATTTAAAAGTTTTATCACAATGTATTTTTTAATGAGTTTACTCAAGGGGAATATAAAAGTCAAGGATAAAAATGAATAGGCCTATTTTTCACCAAAGTGTTTATAGAGGTATTCAATAATAAGTATTCTCTCTTGAGGGGTGATGGGAGCGCCCCATCTTATCATTCTATCTACTATCTCCTCCCAGCCTAGTCTATTCAATCGCTGATTAACAACAATATCAATTCCATGACATATATTACATCTGCTAAGGATTAAGTCTTTTCCGGTATCCTCAGGCAAGGAAAACCCTTGAAGATAAGTAAAGGATGCCATCGCCATCATTAAGATGAAACCTGTTATAAATACAAAATACCTAAACCACATATACGCCAACCATGTCTATAGCGTTGTAAAGATAACCATCTTGATTCCATAGGGGTAAAATTGGTTGAGATCTGCCGCGGTTATCAGTTGCTTTACTGATAATTGTGTAGTAACCCTTTTGTGGAGGTTGCCACTCGTACATCCAACTACACCAGACATATTTACCTTCATCTCTGACAATTTTTGCCTTATGCCAGGATCTCCCGCTATCTGTGGAGACTTCAACTTTCCTAATGTGTCCTTCTCCTGTCCAAGCATAACCTTTGATAACAATTTTTTCTCCACTTATTCTGCTTTCGGGGAGCGGACTAGTTATTATGGATTTCACATCTAGTTCTGTAAGGACAAACATGTCCTTGGGAGATAGTTTAGTCCCGGGTTTTGTTTGATAGAGGGGGTGCCTGTATTTGTCCACCATGTAAAAGCCATCGTATTCCCTATCACTAACGGTAATGTTGATCAACCATTTAACTGAAGCTGCTCCTCCCCATCCCGGTACTAAAACTCTCAGCGGGTAACCATGATAAATAGGTAGGGGTTTGCCGTTCATTTCATAAACAAGCAAGGTTTCAGGACTAAGTGCTTTCTCTATAGGGATACTTCTTCTAAAATCTGGAGAATTAGGGGTAAAAGGCTCATCAGCTCCATCAAAGATGACATGTTTTGCTCTGTCTGTTATACGAGCCTTCTCCAAAACATCCTTTAACCTAACGCCTTTCCATAGGGCTGTACCAATTCCTCCCTTTTTCCATTGGTTGCCTGAGGCTTTGGGTTCAAAGAAACTCCTCCCATTACCATAACATTCTAAGGTTATCAAAGATTCAACTTCCTTGAATTTTTTTAAATCCTCCATGGTTAGATTGAGGGGATTTTTAACCTCACCGGTTATAGTTAATTTCCAATCTTTTAGACTTAGCTCAGGCATAGAGGTATTATTTCTCACAAAAAATAACTCATTTGGTGTGATAAAATGTTCAAAGCCCTCTGGTGGCATCTCGAGAACAATTGGCTTTCTGGAAAGTACAATCATCTTTTCCTTACCAGGAAAAGTCTGTGGCTCAGGAGCAGATTCCTTGACCTGGGCCAAGAGTTTGTCAGGAAGAATTTCTGTGGAGAGAAACAAAGCCCCACTGATTTGGCCCAAGGTTCTTAGAAAACGCCTTCTTTCCGTGAGAAAGTTTTGCTCTTTCATACTTTTTCTCCTTATATATCGAGGTTTATAATTTATATTTTTTTCAAAAAATAAAAAATGTCAATATGAAATTTTAGCTGTTGTTTTTTTTGAGGAATTTTGTTATTCTTTTAGAAGACATGCAAAGGATACTCTTTGTACTGACACTGGGATTTATCATTTTTTTAGGCTGCCGCGATATTCATGCCTTAACTCTCAAGGAGATTCAGACCAAAGTCACTCCTGAGGGGTTTTTGGTAGTTAGTGCCATGTTTCACAATTTCCCCACCCAAGAGCTATTGCTTTCTCTAAAGAGACAAAAGGGAGAGATCGTTGTTATTTATGAGTTTGAGGTTCTTAGGGATAGAAGGCTTGGTGCAGATCTTCTTCAAAGAGAGATTTACTTTCAGAAAGCTGGATATATTCCTGAGAAAAATCAATACTTTTTTGAGGATAATTGGGATAAGATCCTCTATAATTCTGCTGAAGAGGTTATCCCAAAGCTTTCCTTTCTCTCCTCCTATCCCCTTGATGTGAGGGCACTTCTTCCTATATCGTCAGGGACATACCTGTTAGTAAAGGTCACCCTGCGATATCGAACTCATCTCAATGAAGATCTCCGCAACACTTCTAAGGAGAGAGAGGTAATCCTAAAAACCGCCAAAAGGCATGCTCTTTACTAAGAGAATCTCTCTAAAGTTTACGGTCGCTCTCTCACTTTTGGTCCTTTTTGTCCTTGGACAGTATCTACTTTACAGAAGTAATTGGTTAGACTGGTCCCAAAAAAACTTCTTACTTTTTGTACTAATACAAATAGACCTTCTGGTGCTTCTTTTTCTTTTGTACTTAATCTTTCGTTATCTTTTTAGCATCTTTTGGGAGCTAAAGGGGAGGAAGATTTCACGAAGTCTAAAATACAAGTTGATGTTAGTATACCTCTTATCAATTACCTTTCCAGCCTTTATCTTGATTTTAGGTGGCTTCGTTTTTTTGAAGAAAGGCCTTGACTACTGGTTTGAGGATTTCCATTCCTCTCAAATTATAGGCAACCTCTTAAGGGAAGAGGACTACTTAAGGGACATTGAGGGAGATCTTCTGGTTAAGGCCTACAAAATCAGAGACGAATACATTACCAGGGTTGATACCATAAGAAGTAAAGACTTAAGAGAGAAATATCGTTATTTCATGCAACTTGACTCCATTGAAGTTTATAACCTTCAGGGTGAACTATTTAAGAAAACCTACTCTTCACAAATGGATGAGAAACCGGGCATATCTCCCACTATCATAGAGGAACTTCTTCGGGAAAGAAAACCGAAAACCTTTGGACAATCATACAATTCCAATCTTCTGCTTAGGGCCTTTATTCTGGTCCAAGATGCCAGGGGGAATCCCTACATACTGGCTATAGGAAAATTGGTAGATCCACAAAAGATTTTGAATTTATCAAGGGATGGCAGATTTTATAGTAAATACCTAAATTTTTTCCTATTTCTCTCCCTTTCTATACTTTTCTTTTTAATTCTCTTTCTTGGTATATGGGTGGGAAATAAGCTAGGGAAGAGACTTACAGAGCCCTTAGATAGTCTCATAGTTGCCACCCAAAAACTGTCTCAACGTGATTATGATTTGGAGAGCCTTCCACTTACAACCTCTCAGGATGATGAAATTGCTCGTCTCATAAATTCTTTTCATAAGATGGCAGAGGAGATAAGGAAATACGAAGAAACCCTTAAGAGATATAATCATTACTTAGGCGGTGTCTTAAATGCCCTTCCTGTGGGTATACTTATTGTCAAAGAGAATCTGGAGCCCTTTTTTCAGAATCAAACCTTGAAAAAATGGTTCGAGTCCACACCCCTTGTCGAGTCTGAGTTTCTGGTGGAAAAACTCTCTCTCAAAGAATATCTGAAAGGAGAGTACTTCAAGGGTTCTGATTTATCTGACCCTTTTTACAGGGTCTTTCACCTTACAGATATAGAAAAGGACTTGTTTTTAGGTGTCACCTTCATGAGACTGGAGATTTTTGAGGAGCCCCTGTTTCTGCTTATTATTGAGAACCTCCAGGAAAAGGAGATTCTTAAACGACTTTCTCTCTGGAGAGAGGTTGCTGTCAAGATCGCTCATGAAATAAAGAATCCTCTTACTCCTATCAAACTCTCCATAGAAAGACTGCAGAAACGCTTGGCTGAGGAACCTCTCTCAGAGGAAAAGAGGTCATTACTTGAAAAGACTGTGGCTGTTGTTAATCATTACATTGAAGAGTTGAGAAAGCTTGCCCTTGATTTTTACTACTTCTCTCAAAGGCCTTCCCCTGAGAAAGGAAAAGTCAATCTGATTGCCAATCTTGAAGAGGTCTTAGAGCTCTATCGTCTCGCCTATCAGGATGTAGAAATCATACTGATTCCCTGTGATGAAATCAAAGGAGAGGTTTTCATAAAGGGGGATTCCTCTCAGCTAAAGAGGGTTTGGATAAACCTTTTGGATAATTCTATTAAGGCTATCCAGGAACGTGGAAAGATTCAGATAAAAGTTGAGGAAGTTCCCGAGGGGATACAGGTTATCTTCGATGATTCAGGTCCCGGGTTTAAGGAGGAAGTCTCAGAGGCCTTTAATCAGAGGGATTTTCAGGCTTTACAGAAACTGGGCACAGGACTTGTTATCATCGCAGGTGTCGTAGAGTTAAATGGTGGCTGGATATCCTTGGAGAGGAACCCTTTAGGTGGTGCAAGATTTAGGTTGGTATTCCCCAAGATTTAGTTCTTTTTTTAAGGCAGAAATCTCCACCCCGGTGAGAGGCCTAACCTCTCCAGGGTTAAGATTTTCAAGCTTTAAAGGTCCTATGGCTAACCTCTTTAATTTCATAACTCTGTAGCCAAGTGCACCGAAGAGACGCTTCAAAAGATGATATCTTCCCTCTATTACAGTTATTTCAACATGGGTTCTCTCTCTGTTAAGGATTTTAACGCTTGCAGGTCTGGTCATTCCCTCCTTCAAGGGGATGCCTCTTTCAATTCTTGATCTATCCTCTTCCAAAAGCCCTTTGTCAAGGATGATCTCGTAGATCTTGGGAAGTTTCCACTTTGGATGGGTAATTCTGTGAGCTAATTCTCCATCGGTAGTAAGCAGAATAAGACCCTCTGCATCTTTGTCCAATCTTCCTGCTGGAGAGAGATCCCTTAAACCCGGTAGGTCCTTAGGCAAGAGATCAAAAATGGTCCGTTGCGGATCTTTGTGGGATGTTATGAACCCTTTTGGTTTGTAGAACTTGTAGTGATAATCTATGGAGATCTTTACTTCTCTGTTCCCAATCAGTATTTCATCTCTTTCAGGATCTATTTTTAGAGAAGGATCTTTGACGGTAATTCCATTAACAGATATCTTCCCGCTTTTAATTAGTTTAAGAGTTTCCCTCCTTGAACCAAGACTTGCCTTGGCTAAAAAACGGTCAAGTCTAATTTTCATTTGCAATCAGCCCAAGATTTGCCATAGGAGACATTTACCTTTAGTGGGATGCGGAGTTTAAACTCCAAACCAAAGTGAGAAAAGGGATCTTCCATGATCTGCCTAGTCATATTGATAATTTCATCTAGCTCCTTTTCTGGAACTTCAAGAAGTAGCTCATCGTGAACTTGTAGGACAATCTTGCTTTCAAAAGCTTTTTTTTCTAAGTTTTCAAAGAGAACAACCATAGCTGCCTTGATTAAGTCAGCGGCAGAGCCCTGAATTGGTGTATTTATGGCCATTCTTTGCCCTAGCTCTCTGATATTCTTATTAGAACTGAATATCTCCGGTAGGTAACGCTTTCTACCCACTAAGGTTGTCACATAACCATTCTCTCTGGCGAAATTGATGGTATTTTCTATAAAGTCCTTTACCTTGGGGTAACGAGAAAAATATCTTCTGATATAGGCATCAGCGGAGGCTACATCAATTTTAAGCTCTCTACTTAATCCGTAGGGGCTCATACCATAGGCAATACCAAAATTAATTACCTTGGCTATGCGTCTCATCTCAGGAGTCACCTTGTCAGGGGTTGTTCCAAAGACCTCGCAGGCAGTGTAACTGTGAATATCCTCACCCAGTTCAAAGGCCCTTTTGAGATTATCGTCCTCGGAGAAATGAGCTAATATCCTAAGTTCTATCTGGGAATAGTCTAAACTTACTAATAGGCTTCCTTCCCCGGCAATGAAGGCCCTTCTTATGGCCACACCTTCCTCTCCCTTCACAGGAATATTCTGAAGGTTGGGTTTTTGAGAACTAAGTCTTCCCGTTGCCGTTCCCGTTTGGTTAAATTCCGTGTGAAGTCTACCAGTTTTGGGGTTCACCTCCTTTAAGAATACGTCCACATAGGTACTTTTAAGTTTGTAAAGGGTTCTGTATTGAAGAAGTAATGGAACGATGGGATGGTGCTCAGAGAGTTCTTCTAAAACCTCTGCATCGGTGGAAGGTAGATCACCTTTGGGGGTCTTCTTTATCCTCGGAAGCCTCAGCTTCTCAAAGAGAAGCTGGGCTACCTCCTGACTTGATCGAGGATTGAAAACAGTGCCGGCAAGGTTGTATAATTTATCTTCAATCTCCTTTATTCTGCTTATAAATTGACCATTCAGATCTTTGACATATTCTAAATCAATTAGCATACCCTGTTTTTCCATGTGATAAAGAACCTTGCTGAGAGGTATTTCAACTGATTCTAGCCATTTACTCAAGCCCTCCTCATTTGTCCTTCTCTTAAGGTCTTCTCCTAGTTTAAGGAGTCCATAGACCTTTATACTCTGGATTTTGTGGTCTTGAAGGGTTGTGGTTTTGATGCTGTCTTTGTTAAAAGTGAGGTCTAAGTGTTCAGAGATTAGGGTTTCAAGTTCGTAGTTCTTAAAGCCAGGATTTAAGAGGTAGCTTGCTAGCTTCACATCGAAGGGTTGCTTCAGATCTCTTTCAAAGGCCTTTATAAATCTCTTATAATCGCAGATAAAAACCTCTCGGCCTTTGAGTAGATCCACTAACTCAGCACCAATTTGGGCTGTGTAGCAGGTCTCCTGATCAAAGGCTAGATAACACCTGATGGCAGTTTTTTCAAATAAGCTCTTAGGGATACTCTCTTGAAAATGGAGAGCTAAAGGGTCCTTGGGGTGCAGTTCAAGGATTTTGCAGAGTTCAATGGGTGTTAGTTCCTTAACGGTTATTTGAGGATGGTCTTCAGGGAAAGGAAACTCTCTTAAGAATTTTCGAAACTCAAGTTCTTTGAACAGCCTCTTTAATTCCCGGTAGTCTGGTGTTTTCAGTCGATAAAAGTCAAGATCAAGGGAGGGGAGGGGGCTATCTTCCCTTAGTCTCATCAGTTCAAGGTTTTGAAAGACCCGATCTTTATGCCTTAAAAGGTTTTCTCTTATCTTTGGCGATTTTATCTGATCCAAGTGATCATAAAGGTTGGTCAAGGTGCTATATTTAGTGATAAGTTCCTTTGCAATCTTTTCACCTACACCTGGCACACCTTTTATGTTATCACTTAAATCGCCAGCTATGCTTCTAAAATGGGGAAAGACTGAGGGGTTGAACCCGTATTTCTCTAAGAATCCATTGAGATCCACAAGAGTCTCTCTTATGGGATCATAGGCGGAGACTCGATCATCTATAAGAGATAGGAGATCTTTATCTGGAGCTATCATGATTATAGGAAGTGAAAACTTCTTTATAAAAGTTGCCATTAGATCATCTGCTTCAAAGCCCTCTGCAGAAACGAGAGAGATGCCAAGGGCTGAAACGATTTTTTTGATATAGGGTATTTGAATCTTTAGATCCTCTGGCATAGGGGGTCGTGTGGCCTTGTAATCTTCATACTTAATGTGTCTAAAGGTGGGAGCCTTTTCGTCCATGAACCAAACTAATATCTCTGGTTTCCACTCACGGAGAATCTTAAGGAGCATCTGGGTTACGCCAAAGATGGCCTTTGTCGGTAGTCCCTTGGTGGTTGCTAAGTAGCCTGGTATGGCATAGTAAGCTCTGTAAATAAAGGAAGAGCCGTCAATTAAGACTGCCTGTCCAGAGTAAATACTATCCTTCTCTTTACCCATTTGTCATCTCTATCTCCTCAATATTCCTAAGAGCACTTTCAAGTAGTTTAGTTTGCTCAATAGCCCCCATACCCTTGAAGATTTTTAAGGCAAGTTCATAGGCTTCCTTTGCCGAGTGGTAATTTCCTTTAAAGGTATATACATCGCCTAGCCCTGCAAGGGCTCTCCCTGCTCGATGTGGGTCTCTGTATTTTTCAGCAATTTCAAGAATGCGGTAGAGATAGGGGAGCATCCTCTCATAGTCCCCCTTTTCCCTGTAAACAAAGCTTATCTTTTCTGCAATAATGCTGGTGCTGATTTCATCGTCAAAATTTTCACATATATCCAAGCAGGCCTTATAGGCCTTTAAAGCGTGGTCATACTTTTGTCTGAGATGATAGATATCTCCTAGCTTTTCAAGGACGTTTGCCATGTCAGGTAAGCTACCTAACTGCTGGAATATCTCCAGAGCTTCTTCATAATGTTGTAAGGCATCAAGGGTGTTTCCCTTAGTCCAGGCTTCGTAAGCCTTTTTACATAGATCTCTGGCAATTTGTTCTGCTTCCCTGTCTTCCTTAGCGTTCATAATTCATCTCCTGTTTTTTAGAGTTACCCTTTGAAAAGGGCGCTGTATTCTTCCCAGAGTTTGCTGGTTGATACTTTTCGGTAGGTGAAGGTCTCATAATCGAAGATCTCTACTTCCGCTTCTTTCAGTTTGACTCCGTAAGAGAGAAGTTCAGGACCATTTAAATGGCTGAAGAGCTTGATTATGATTGCTTGATGGGAAGGTGGACTATTTTCAAATATCCCCAATAGTTTTAGGTAGGGACCTTTTTTTATCATAGAAGGGTTATATTCAGCAATTCTCAGTAAAGCTTGAAGTACATACCCTCTGTATTCAGGAGCTGATAGAAAGGCAAAGAGTTTTTCTACGAAGTATTGATATCTTGGTGCTGTTTCGCGGAGAATCTCTCCAACGGCTTCAATAGCCCCCCAGGGAGAGGCGGCAGAGTCTGCACTGGCATAAAGAAGCCTCCGAATTAGATCTAAAATTCTATTGGGATCCTTGGAGGCATAGATTTTAGATGCTTTACCAAGTAATAGGGCTGCTTTCTTTCTCAGAGACTCTTCAGGATGATAAAGTAGCTTTTGGACCGTTTGAAGATTAAGAGGTTCGCCTAAGATAAATTTCAAAGCCTCATCCAGAAGATCTTTTATAATTAGCTCTTCCAACTCTCTACGGTTTAATCTCCTTAGGTAGTCTTTTTCGACCTGTGAAATAGTAGAAAGACATTCCTCTCCCCTACTGGTTCTCTTTCGGTCCTTTGCCTTGAGTTCTTCTAAATCTTCAGCAAGTTTTACAAAACAAATAGCTCCTCTTATTTTTCTTCCCTCGTAATAGGGTTCTCCGGGAATGCAATGAGTGACAGGATCATAGTTTTCTATCCAGATCTCCTTGTAATCCTCCTCTGGAATAAGATCCAAGGCCAGATCTAAGTCTTCTCCGCAGGCTATGCGCAGGGCCTCTAAAAAAACGGCGCCTCTGCTAAAACCAGTGGCATCAAGAACATATACTGAACCGCATTCGCAGATTCCTCCCTCATGCTCTGAAGAGCTGATGGGTAAATAGGTGGGTTTACCTACTATAGTTCCACAGAAGGGACATCTTGGAGGCTTAGGTATTTTAAGCTTCATAGAGAAGTTTTTCGAATTCGGGATTAACAGGATAACCATGGCTTTTTGCTCTGAAAAAATATTCTCTAGCCTTATCTTTTTCACCTTTATAAAAATAGGCCACTGCTAAGTTGTTGTAAATTGAGAGAAGTTGTGGAGCAATGTCTTTTGCCCTTTCTAAGAGATCTATGGCCTCATCCCAGCGTTCCTGTCCAATATATACAGTAGAAAGGTTGACGTAGGGAGAGGGATTTTGAGGTTTAATCTCTATAGCTTTCAGATAACACTTTTCTGCCTCCTTTATATGACCTAACTGAAATTCTATCAGACCAAGGTTATTCCAGGCCTCAAAGGAGTTTGGATGGAATTTAAGGGTGAAGGTAAAGGCCTTTTTAGCTTCTTCTAGCTCCCCTTCCTGAGCAAGAATAACTCCCAAGTTTATCATGGCCTCAAAGTGATAGGGATCTAATTTGAGAACCTTCTTGAAAGTCTCCTTTGCCTCTTGCAATTTTCCAAAATTAAGATAAGCTATGGCTAAACGATGTTGAGCCCAAACAGCTTGAGGGTTTTCTGTGGCCTCTTTTTCCAAAATTTTTAAAATTTCTTCATTTTTCATACCAAGCCTCCTATCTTTGAGGTAAAAGAATAATACAAAAAATGAAGTTCTCAAGAGATAAGAAAGTTACCATCACTCTGCTCCTGATCTTTCATCTCTTTCTTTTTATGGGGCTCTACTTAGAGGGTCTGGAACCTGTAAGCTCTGACAAAAGGTCCTTAACTAAAATCATAGAAATACAAAAGGGTGAAGGCATTATATCCATTGCCGTAAAACTAAAGAGAGAGGGTCTTATAAGAAGTGTCCCAGTATTTATCATTGAGTCCCTAAGAATGGGTGTGCATAGAGAGTTTAAAGCTGGCGAGTATGCTCTTTATCCTCACCATAGCCTTCGTGAGATCTTAGATATCCTTGCTAAAGGTAAGGTTTATCTTCATAAGGTTACTATTCCCGAAGGATCAACCCTTTGGCAGATAGCTGAGACCCTTGAAAGGGAAAAAATCTGCTCTAAAGAGGATTTCATCAAGTGGGCTGAAGATCCCAAGTTTATAAGAGATCTCGGATTACCTGGGCCTACTGCAGAGGGCTATCTCTTTCCCGAGACCTATTTTTTTGCCAAAGATACTCCTCCCTCGGTGGTAATAAAGGTCATGACTGATAAATTCATGGAGGTGTGGAGAGAGTTAGAGGATTTGGTGGATAGAAAGGATCTCACCTTAAAAGAGGTGGTAATTCTTGCTTCCATTGTAGAGAAAGAAGCCTTTTATGAGGCAGAAAAGCCTGTGATTGCTGGGGTTTATTTTAATCGCTTAAAAAGGGGTATGCCCCTACAGGCCGATCCAACCATTAACTACGCACTGAAAAAATTTAGGAGACTCACATATAAGGACTACTACGGAGTTAAAAGCCCCTATAATACCTATTTGAATCCAGGTTTACCGCCTACCCCTATAGGCAATCCTGGTAGAGGAAGCCTTCTTGCAGTTTTAAAACCAGCCAAAGTGCCCTATCTGTACTTTGTAGCTACTCCAGAAAAAAGACATGTCTTCTCGAAAACCTATAGGGAGCATCTCACTGCTATCAATAAAATCAGAAATTCTTCAAAAGTGGATGTCACAAGGTTTGAGAATGCTACCTCTTTTATCAATAACAAGGTGTACCTCGATGAAGCTGACACCAAAGATGGTAAAATCTAAGAACCTCATCTATTGCCAATCCCTCAGCCCTTTGTTCTCCTCTTATTCCAGCTTCCTTTAACAGAGTGTTTGGAAATTTCTTTTTCAACATCTTCCTTTTTTGTTGATATAGATGGGTCAAAAATCCTTTGTAAAGGTCCATGTCAACTATGCTAGTCTTGGGATTTAGAGTTAATCTCAACAGGGAGGAGGTCACCTTTGGAGGTGGCAAAAAAAATCTCGGTGGGATACTCATCAGGTATTTAATGTCATAAAAAGTCCAGATGAAAAGAGAAAGCCAAGACTTTCCAGATAGCCATTTTTCTGCCACCTCTTTTTGAACCAGAAACAGAGCCAAGGGAATCAGACGATGATGATAGATGACATTTTCCGCAATCAGGCTTGCCACGTTATAAGGAAGATTACCAAGCACCTTGATTCTCTCTTCATGGAGTTGTGAGTAGTCAAAGTCGGTAGCGTCAGCTTGAATAATCACTGCTCGAGCATCCTGCAGAGTTTCTCGCAGGTGAGCAATCATGTCTGTGTCAAATTCCAAGAGATAGATCTTCTTAAAGGGGTATTTTAGGATCTCTCTTGTTAGATTACCAGTGCCAGGACCTATTTCTAAGAGGACGTCATCCTCTTTTATCTCAGCCAATTTTGCTATTTGAGCCAATATTCCCGGTGATATCAGTAGGTGTTGACCCAGGGATTTTTTGAGTCTTGGCCGCATCCTTAAGGGACGATGAGGAGAGGGATCTCAGAGCGATGAAGTAGACTTTTGGTGAGACTTCCCACAAGGATAGATTCCAGTAAGCCCTTGCCAGTCTTTCCTATGGCAATCAGGGTAGACTCTTTTTCCCTTGCATAGGCGATAATCTCTTTACTGGGATCTCCTATTCCCAAAAAAATACTACACTTCAGGTTATGAGCCTGAAAATCTTTTAGCACTTGACAAAGTTTTGCTTTTTTCTCTTCTTCTATGCGATTGAGGGCTTCTTCTGTTGAAGCTTCAAAGGTTCCTTCTTTAAGGATGTGAACTATAAAGATCTTTTCTATTAGATCCTTAAAGTTGAGTAGAAAATTGATAGCCCTCTTTGAAGGTGCTGAAAAGTCAGTAGCAAACAAGGGTTTGGTAAAGACCTTGGTGTTTTCTCTTTGAAAGATCTCACCATTGATCTCAAAGTGGACTATCTTTCGATAGACAAGAACAGGTATATTACTTCTGCTTACGATCCTTTCAGAGATCTCTGGAATAAGGTGATAAGTAGATCTTTTTCTACCTATCACTAACAAGTTTGCTTTCTCCTCTTCAGAAACCTGTAAGATTTTTGCCACAGGCTCACCTATCTCCACCATGACTTTGACCTTAAATCCCCTTATTTGAAGCTCTTCTTCCCATTCTTTGAGTCTGAGCCTTGCCCCCTCTGATAGCTCTAAAGCCCTTTCTTTTAGATAACCTCCAAAGGGAACATAGGCCACCTCTTCACGGGGTATAACATGAAGTAAAATGATCTCCTTTAAACCAACTTTTTGTAATTCTGTAAGTTCTAGCAGGGTCTGATAGTCATCTTCTCGGAACTTAGTGGTAAAGAGTATTCTCTCTATAGCCATCTCTCTATACCCTGAAAAAGATGATTGTAATCAAGAGGAAAAGGGGTGATAGAAGGGGAAGGGAGTATTTAAACAGATAGCCAAAGAAGGTTGGCATGAAGACTCCCTTTTCCTCTGCGATGGATCTCACAATGAAGTTAGGGGCATTACCGATATAGGTAAGGGCACCAAAAAATACTGCCCCACAGGAAATGGCAAGGAGATAGTTGGGTCTCTCCAGAATCAATAGACGAAGGGCCTCTTTGACCTCTAAATCAGTATAAAAGTGACCTAAACAGGAGCTGAGTAGTGTCAAGTAGGTTGGGGCATTGTCTAAAAAGGCGGATAATAGGCCTGTGATCCAAAAATAGTGGATGGGAGTGGTTAAGTTTTCTGTTATGGATCTAAGTGGTCCTTCCTTTCCAGCTTGCAGTATGCTTAGAGCAGGAATCATAGAGATAAATATGCCAAAGAATAGAATGGCAACCTCCTTTATGGGAAAAAAGGTAAATTCGTTTTTGTCTCTGATGTCTTGAGATGTCAGGCTGTAAGATAGAATTCCCATTATAATCAAGATAATATCTCTAAGCCATTCTTGAAGGGGTCTATCGATTCCGAGGAAGGTGATGGATGGAAGATGAAAATTTCCACTGAAAAGAATGGCAATGGGAACTCCGATAAGAAAGATTATATTGTGAAAACCTTTGATTGTAAAGGAGTAGTTGTTTTCATTCACTACCTCCTTGGGTAATTCCTTCGAATAGAGATGACGATCAAAGAGATAGAAAATGAAAAGTAGAGAAGCGGTGCATAGAATCATTGGATAGAAAAGATTTAGGGTCCAAAAAAAGGGTACCCCTTTTAGGTATCCTAAGAACAGAGGAGGATCTCCCAAGGGAGTGAGTGAGCCTCCAATGTTTGAGACCAAGAAGATGAAAAACACGACAAGATGCGTTTTACTTCTTCTGTTGGCATTAGCCCTTAGAAGGGGTCTAATAAGGACTACCGAGGCTCCGGTAGTTCCCATAATTGAAGCAAGCCCAGTTCCTATAAGAAGATAGAGCGTGTTAAAAAGAGGCCTTCCCGAGAAGCTGCCTTGAATGTATATGTTTCCGGAGATAACATAGAGGGTACCAAGCAAGATGATAAAAGGGATATACTCCGCAAGAAATACATGGAGTAAAGTGTGGGTGGTTTCTGAGGGAAACCATATCCACAGAGGTATGGCTGTAATTACAGCCCAAAAAAGGGATATCTTACCATAATGTCTGTGCCAAAATCTCGGAGCTAAGAGCGGAAAAAGGGCAATAGAGAGGAGCATGCCTAGAAAGGGCAAAATACTGAAAACTGGTAATTCTTGTCCAGGAAGAGCCATGGTGATTAAATTATATATTATCTAAAACAAAGAGTCAAAGCTTGAACTTTTAGAAGTCTTTGCTATATTCTTAAAAAATCAGGGATGAGATCAAAGGATGTTTGACTTTCTCAGAAAGGGCGCTACTTCCATCTTTGCCAAGTTCTTTCTTGCTGTAATCGTCATAGTCTTCATTTTCTGGGGTATCGGAACCTTCACCACCTCAGATAGTGAAACCATAGCTGAAGTTAATGGAGAAAAGATCAGTCTTAGAGATTTTCAGGAATTCTACAACTTCAAACATCTGCAATTAAGACAGACCCTTGGGGATATCTCCGAGGAAGATCTCAAGAAGATGAAGTTCAAGGAATCCGTACTCGATGAACTTATCCAGATGAAGATTTATCATCAACTGTCTAAAGATCTAAAGATTAAAATCACCCCTGAAGAACTTCAATTTGCCATTTCTCAGATACCTTTTTTTAGGGAGGGAGGGGCCTTTGATCAAAGAAGGTATCATACCTTTCTAAGAGAGGTTGGTCTTACCTCAAAGGCCTTTGAAAAACTACTTGAGACTGATCTCATAAAGCAAAAGATTTATGGTTTACTCACAGCACCTATAATAGTCTCAAAGGGAGAGGTAGAAGACTTTTATCGGTTTCAAAATCAGAGGGTCACTCTTATGGAATTTTATCTCACAAAAGAAGCCTGCGAAGGTTTGATTCAATACACCGACAAGGATTTGGAAAATTACTTTTTAGCTCATAGGGATCGCTATGTAGAGGAGGAAAAACTTAAATTAACCTACCATTTTCTTCCTTTTAAAGGGGAAATTGATATATCAGAAGAGGACCTAAAAAGGTACTATCAGCAAAACTTTGCCAGATTTAGGGAGCCCTTCAAAGTTAAGCTTAGAAGGATTTTAATTCCTGGAAGGGATGAAAACTCCCTAAAAAAAGCACAAGAGATAAAGGGTCAATTGAGAGATTTAAGGGACTTTTCCAAATTTAAGGCGGAAAAGGGTGAGTGGTTCGAGGAACAGGCTTTGCCAGAGGAGGTTAAATCTCTTGTGAAAATGGCGAAAAAGGGCGATATCTTAGGTCCCATCCTTAGTAGCCATGGCTACTTAGTCCTTGGCATTGAGGAGGTTCAGCAAGAGCGATTTCAAAGATTTGAAGAAGTGAAGGACAAAATTGGCAAGGAATTAAAGGAAACAAAGATCAAGGAGAAAATAAGAGGCGTAGCTAATGAATACTATACTCAGATAGTTAAAGAAAATGGGTTAGTAAATTGGGCTAAGAAAAGTGCCCAGAAATTAGAAGTGACGCCATATTTAGCAAAAGACGATGTAGCCAAGCTCTTTCAGTCTCGAGAAATAGCCCAAAAACTCTTTAAGCAAAACAAGGGAGACTATCTATCTCCGATAGAGACAGAAAAAGGTATGTATTTAGTAGAGATAGTGGAAAAAACCACCAAGAGGAATCTGACCTTTGCAGAGGCTAAAAATTTCGTAAAGGCTGATTACCTAAGTGATAGGGGCAAGGCTCTTTGTGAAGAACGTGCCCAGGATTTGATTAAAAAGGGTAGAACTATTGAGGAGCTTAGGATCTTAGCCAAAGGGTCTGGGTTTTCTGTTAGAGAGAAAACCCTTCTCAGAAAGGATTTACCTGAAGAGCTGATTAACAAGGGAGCACCAGGAATTTATGATCAACCTATCATAAAAGATGGAGAGACAAAGATCTATTTTCTTGTAAACATCGAGCAGGATTCTAAACCTATCCCTGAAAATGAATTTCAGCTTCATAGGGATATGCTTTTAGAGTTGAAAAGACAGGATTTCATGGACAGATTTTTAAATTCTTATAGAAAGAAGGCCAAGATAAAAGTTTACCCGCTGTTTCAGCAGATATAATTTAGGAGACCAGGTCTTCTACCTATAATTGGAAGAGAAAGAGAGAAAGGGGGATTTATGCCAAAACGCACTGATATAAAGAAAATTCTTATCATAGGGTCAGGTCCCATAGTCATCGGACAGGCCTGTGAGTTTGATTATTCAGGTAGTCAGGCCTGTAAAGCCCTAAGGGAAGAGGGCTATGAAGTAGTTCTTATAAATTCCAATCCTGCAACAATCATGACTGATCCTGAAATGGCAGATAGAACCTATGTAGAGCCCCTTGTGCCTGATGTGTTGGAATACATTATCAAAGATGAGCGTCCTGATGCCATTCTTCCCACCCTTGGTGGACAAACAGGACTTAACTTGGCTTTTGATCTTGCTAAAAGAGGAGTTTTAGAGAAATACGGAGTTGAACTCATCGGTGCTAAGGCTTCTGCAATTGAAAAGGCAGAAAGTAGAGAACACTTTAGAAAGGCCATGGAAAACATAGGCTTAAAGATTCCCAGGAGTGTTATTGTTCACTCTGTTTCTGATGCTGAAAGGGCAGTAAAAGAAATTGGCTTTCCGGTTATAGTTCGGCCCAGTTTTACCTTAGGTGGTACCGGTGGAGGAGTGGCTTATAACATCGAGGAACTGAGAGAAATCGTAGCCAGTGGACTAGAGGCCTCTCTTATTCATCAGGTGATGTTGGAGGAGTCTGTTCTTGGTTGGAAGGAGTTTGAGCTTGAGGTGATGAGAGACTTTAAGGACAACGTGGTGATAATCTGTTCTATAGAGAATTTTGATCCCATGGGGGTGCATACCGGAGACTCTATCACCGTTGCGCCAGCTCAGACTCTGACGGATAGGGAATATCAGAGGATGCGCTCTGCAGCTCAGGCAGTTATACGAGAAATCGGCGTAGAAACCGGCGGATCTAACATTCAGTTTGCTATCAATCCACAGAACGGAGATATGGTAGTTATAGAGATGAATCCCAGGGTTTCTCGTTCCTCTGCTCTCGCAAGCAAGGCCACTGGATATCCTATAGCCAAAATAGCTGCAAAACTTGCCGTTGGTTATACCCTTGATGAGTTAGCTAATGACATAACAAAGGAGACCAGGGCAGCCTTTGAACCAACCATTGATTATGTGGTGGTAAAAATACCCCGCTTTACCTTTGAAAAGTTTCCTGAATGTAAAGATGAGTTAACTACTTCCATGCGTTCTGTGGGTGAGACCATGGCCATTGGTCGCACCTTTAAAGAGGCCCTACAAAAAGCCATTGCCGGTTTAGAGGTGGGTAGATTTGGTTTCGGAGCCGATGGTAAGTCTCCCTCAGACAGAGGGGAAACCCTACCTAAGGAACTTATTATAGAGAAAATATCAAGACCAAACAGTCAGAGAATCTTTTACCTTAGAGAGGCCTTTAAAGCAGGCTTTAGTATCGAGGAGATTTACAAGCACAGTTTCATCGATCCCTGGTTTCTCTATCATTTAAAGGAAATCTATGAGAAAAGTGAGGAGATCAAGGGCAGAGATCTAGAGAGCCTCTCTGAAGAAGAACTAAGAGAACTAAAACAATTTGGCTTTACTGATTATCAAATAGCCTTTCTTACCAACCACAAAGAAGAGGAGGTTAGGAAAAGACGTCTAGCCTTAGGAGTCAAACCTACTTATAAACTCATTGACACCTGTGCGGCAGAATTTGAAGCCTATACACCCTATTTTTACTCAACTTATGAAGTGGAGAATGAGTCCAGAGCAAGGCTTAGTCAGAGAAAGAAGATCATTATAATTGGTGGAGGCCCCAACAGAATAGGGCAGGGGATAGAGTTTGACTACTGCTGTGTGCATGCCATTAAAGCCCTAAGGGAGTATGGCTTTGATGCCATAATGATAAACTCTAATCCTGAGACAGTCTCCACTGATTATGATGTCTCTTCGAGACTTTACTTTGAGCCCCTTACCTTAGAACATGTCCTCAATATCTATGAGGAGGAGAATCCAGAGGGGGTAATCGTCCAATTTGGTGGACAAACTCCATTAAACCTAAGTATGCCTCTATACAAGGCAGGAGTAAAGATTCTTGGGACTTCACCTATAAATATTGACAGAGCAGAAGATAGAGAGAAGTTTGAGGCACTTTTGCAAAAGCTCAACCTAAAGAGACCATCTGCAGGTACTGCCCACACTGAAGAGGAAGCCTTAGAAGTGGCTGAGAAATTGGGTTATCCTGTGCTAATCAGACCCTCTTACGTCCTTGGTGGACGAGCCATGAGAATAGTCTATTCTAAGGAAGAGCTCCTACAGTTCATTGAGAGTGCAGTAAAGGTCAATCCTGAACATCCCATATTGATTGACAAATTTTTGGAGGATGCTACTGAAGTAGATGTAGATGCCCTCTGTGATGGAGAGATGGTAGTGATAGGTGGTATAATGGAACATATAGAGGAGGCAGGTATTCATTCGGGAGACTCAGCCTGTTTCCTTCCCCCTGTTAACCTGTCAAAGCCCATCCTTGAAGAGATAAGAGAGGCTACTAAAAAATTGGCTTTGGAGCTTGAGGTTAAAGGTCTGATAAACATTCAGTTTGCCATTAAAGATGAGGAGCTTTATGTTTTAGAGGTCAATCCCAGAGCTTCAAGGACAGTGCCCTTTGTGTCTAAGGCCATAGGTGTTCCCTTAGCAAAGCTTGCCACCGGGATTATGATCGGTAAAACTTTAGAAGAACTAGGGTTTACAAGAGAGGTTGTTCCCAAGTACTATTCCGTAAAAGAAGTGGTCTTTCCCTTCAAGAGATTTCCAGGTGTTGATGTAATCCTCGGTCCTGAAATGAAATCCACTGGTGAGGTCATGGGAATTGATCTTGATCCCTCTCTAGCTTATGCTAAAGCTCAATTTGCAGCAGGAATGAGACTACCCTCTCAAGGTAAGGTTTTTGTATCCGTTAAGGACGAGGATAAACCCCTTGTTGCAGACATCGTTAAAAGGCTGGAACAGATGGGCTTTGAGATCCTTGCAACAGAAGGCACCGCTAAATATATGCGAGAATTTGGCATTAAGGTAAAGGTGGTTCCAAAGATATCCGAAGGTAGAAGACCCAATATCTTGGATTACCTCAAGAATCGTGAAATCGCTTTGATGATAAACACTGCTAAAGGTAAGATAAGCAAACTCGATGCCTATTTGATAAGAAGATATGCTATGGAACTTGATATTCCCTATGCTACTACCCTTGCAGGAGCAAGGGCCATGGTTTGCAGTATCAGGAGACTTCGTGAAAGGTCCTTCTCCTTCTCCCCTCTGCAGGACTACTATAAAACTCTTGATTATCGGTATTACAGATAGAGACCTATCGAGACCACCGAGTGTAATAGGGGTAGGTTTCTGTTGGTTGGAGTCCTAGGTTGCTCTCTGTTGTGGAGCTACACATAGATTATCTCCCCAGAATTTACCTCAATTAAACCTTCATCAGTTGAGATTATCAAGCCCCCCCTAGAGGATATACCACATGCCATACCAACCACTCCCTCCTCTTCATCTAAATTGTAACCATAGAAAACACATCGGTGCAATGAGTCTGAAAAATTTAAAAAGTCTTCCACTATTTTATTGGGATTATCTTTCTCTTCTTCTAAAATTCTCTTTTCATAGAGCCATAGTTCATGATAATAATGATTTAAAGAGGGTAATAGAAGTTCAAGAACTCTTAATGGGGATATTTCTTGACCAAGGAGGGTTTTCAAATTAACAGCAGGTAGTCCTGGGGGGAGAGTGTTATTGACATTAAGTCCGATTCCCACTAAATACCACTCATGCCATTTCTCTATCAATACCCCTGCTAATTTCCTACCACGATGATGTAGATCGTTTATCCACTTTACATAAATTTCCTCCAGTTGAAGCTCTCGCACGGCCTTTCCTAAAGCCACACCGAAGAGAAGACTGAAAAGACCTGTTAATTCAGTTAAAAACTCTTCGTACAGGGAAATGGTTAACCAAAGACCACCTTTATTTGCAATCCAAGTCCTGTTAAAACGTCCCTTGGCTTTGGTGATTTCATCAGTTATTATTATTCTTCCATGGGCGCCTCTGGGATAGGCGTTTATAAGCTCTTTGGCCTTTTGAAAGCCGCTCTCTAAAATAGAAAAATGCCAGATCTCCCCACCTATTACCGTGGGGATCCTTTGAGAAGAGTTTTCCTTTAAGCTGGCCACTCTTCCTTAATTCTCTGGATGATTCTCTCCAAATAGGGAAGGTCTTCTACTGGACACAATCCTATGAGAGGAGCATTACTGGGGACAATTTCAAAAGGCTTGAAATAAAGACGGTATATCACGAAGGTTCCCCTCTCCCTTAGATGAATCGGGGTTTCTCTTTTCATAAAGGTCATAGTCAAAAGCTCGCTTCCCTGCTTTACAGTTACCTTTCCCAAACCCTCTTTCTCAATCTGCTTTGCAAGTTCAGGATTGATGATATATCTTGCTGTTTCAGGAGCTTTTATTACGAAGAGGGTGGAAAGTAAGATTTCAGAGATTATCTCCTCTTGAGTAAGGGCATGTTTTATTTCAAGCACCGTTTCAAAGGCTTCAACAAATTTGTTTAGAAACTCAAAGCGGATATTTTGAACTACTCCGTTGTAGTTGGAACTGATAATCTTGGGATTTTTTTCCCTCTCTAAGACGAATAAAGGAGATCCAGGTTTTTCAAGCCACTTACCCCTTGGTCCAGTAACCTCCATACCCTCTTTAACCTTAAATTCTATGATCTTGCCTGTGTGAGGTGTTTTAACGGGGTATATTTTGTATGGATTAGCTTTTAATTTTTGAATCATTTGAGTTAGTTGCTGAAAATCAATCTTCATGGGTTTTACCTATAGTAGAGGTTTGGGCCTCCCATAGTTAATAGGGCAAAGAACAGTTTTTTTCTCAATTCTCTTCTGTCCCAGATGCCCTGTATATGCCCTCTTTTGAGTGCATTTTCTACGCTGTGATAATCTGGAGGTACTGGTTGTCCTGTGGTCTCTAAGATAACCCTTGGTCCAGCAAAACCAAGTCTAGTGGATTTTAGAGCAAATTGATAGGGAGCTGATCCCAAGAAACTTGCAACTGGTCCTGCATAGGAATTGTTATCGTAGACTACAAGGTAGAGGCCCCCGCTATCTACATAATCTCTTACAGCCATGGTGCATCTTGGCATCTGCACCACCCCAAGAGTGCCTTCGTGAATTCTTATCCCACCGGTGGTGTGAACTAAACTTAAAAAGGGCCTTCTTGTGAGTTTAGCAAGCTCTATGGCTCTGATGAACTTCTCGCCCTCAGCTACCCCCACTGTGCCCTGCCTGAAGTCGGCAACAAGCATAATTGCTACTATGGAAATTCCACCGATCTTTGCCTCAAAGGAGAGAAGTGAGGAGTTCAAACCAGTCTCTTTACGTGCGGCTTTCAGTTTCTCGGCATAGCCTTCAAAGTTAAGGGGATTGCTTGAGCTAAGCTCTTCATTGAAAAACTTAACACTGTCCCTGTCAAAGATGTTGTTCAAGTACCAGTTATATTCCAGTGGAAAATGATACCCACAGGTAGGACAAACACCGCAGAACTCTCCATAGAGATCAGGGACCCAAAGGTCTGGACATCCGTATTTTTCTGCCTGTGGACAGGTGACTGTTCTGTCCTGAAGGGCAAGGGGGCTCTGATACATAGAACTATCAACGTCTATCTCTGCTAAAGCCCTAACCTTAGGCCTGATCTTCTTTCCCACTATTAGGTTGTAAACACTCTTGACAGGATCAGAAACTGGTTTCATAAGCACTGTGGACTCACTGAGCAACTCATCTAAGAACTTTTTAAAGGTCTTTTGTCCCTTCTTTAAAACTTGATATTTGAATTCATAGGCAAGACTTTGAGTTATTTTAGCACCTCTTTCGGTGAGAGATTTAAATATGCCCTTGGATTCTAAAACCGCCCACTGACTCATTTTGCGATATTTCTCCCATCTATTTTCCATGAGGATCTCCTTTTCGTCCTCGGAGAGTTCCCAGTTGACAAAATATTTGAAGGATTCGGTGTTTTGTTTTGAAAGGGCGTAACGCCTAAGAAGTTTGATGCTTCGTGTCTGTAAGACTATCTGATCTGTGGCTTTTATGAGCTCAAATTTGAGTCTTTTGAAGAATTCGTAGTCCTTTCTTCTGGCTCCAAGTGGTGGCTCAGGGACTACTCTGTCAATAGTCCCAAGTTTAAGATTATCCTGGGCTGTGAGCTTTAGGGCCACAGCCATTTTTTCAACCAACTCTCTTGGAGGCCTTTCGTCACGAAGCTTAGCCTCAATCGCTGCTCCACCCTCAGGGCTTATGACAGAGTAATAACCTTTCTCACTCATCAGTCTGAAATCTGTGAGTCCAATAGCCTCTGCTCCACCTGAACCTCCCTCGGATATGAAAGATACCGTAGGTACTTCAAGCTTGCTGAGGTAATATAGATTTCTCGCGATCTGTTGAGCTGCTCCGGGATAATCCTCTATGGGATATGCTCCAGGGGTAAAGATGAAAAAGTGAATAGGAATACCCTCAGTTTCAGCCATCTTCATGTATCTCAAGGCCTTTTCATTGCCCCAAGGGGTGGCACTACCACCTCTTCTATATTCCTCTCCCTGTCCCTTTTCATGGCCAATTACCATAACTTGATGGAAGTAAACTTCATTGCCTACCCTTCTGCTTATCAGGGCCTTAGCACACACGATGGCAGGATCAATGTTGAGTTCTCCCTCCCCACCAAGTTCCACATAGTTATCATAGACATTTTCCAAAATATCCATCAAAGTGAATCTCTTAGGATGCCTCACGATCTTAACTATTTCATAGGGAGTGAGTGTTTCCTCTGCTTTGAGCAGGATCTGATCTACAGTCTCCTTGGTTTTTTCGTAAAAGGCCTTGATCTCTGATGGAGAAAAATCATAAAAATTAGCGCAGATTTCGTTTATTTTATTCACATATTCCTTGATGTTAAGAAAATCCTCACCTTTGATATCTTTTATATACTCTGCCGTGTCCAAGAGATCTCTCAGGGCTTTATGAAGCTCTATCTGCATAGTCTGTCCACTTTAAATAAATTGGTATATGAAGTTTAGATTTTCTCGCAGAAACTCTATGTTTGTAAGGAGTGTTTCACCCTTTGGGGTTTGTCCTTCAATTTTTATATCATCAAGAAAGATTTTACTCTTCTGAAGTAGATCCTCCAGATTCTCTGCATAAATTATGGCTAAGGCAAGATTAGGGTCAAACTGGGTAGGGATGGTGTAAGGGGTATCCTGAGGGACATGAGTTCTCATGGTAAGCCAAGGCTGGGGAGTGTATTGAAATCTGTTTATGGTACCACTAAGGGGAACAAAGCCCCTCCTAGTGTCCTCAGCTATAAGGCGAAATTCTAAACTCATACCTCTAAAGTTGATATCACTTTGAGTATATCCAAGGTTATCTCCCATGGCCACTCGTATCTGTTCTCTAATAAGATTTACTGGTTTGTCCTTTATGAAGGATATCTTAGCCGAGATTTCGTTTTCCACCTGTATTCTTGTGTTAACTTCCATGAGGTAATACTTACCCTCTGGGGTGATAAGCCACTCAAAGGTTCCCACGCTATCATAGTTAAAGTGTTTAGCAAGCTTAAGTGAATACTCTATAATCTCTCTCTCGATCTTCTCTGGATCAAAGGCGTATCTATACTTAGAACAGAAACCAGGTGCAAGTTCAATTCTCTTCTGTTTAAAGGGGCTTTGGATGGTGCAGTTTCTTGTTCCAAAATGGACATATTCCCCTTTTTTACTGCCTAAAATCTGGACCTCTAAGTGTTGGAATCTGGGAATTTTTACTTCAATTATCACTCCCTCTTCACCAAAGAGTCTTTTAGCATAGGCTCTGATCTTTCTAAAGACAGGTCTAATTTCCTCTAAAGTTTTAACCTCTTCAATTCCCATTCCACCGCCACCTGCTACCGCCTTGATAAGAAAGGAAATCTCTTTGAAGCCCTGAGCCTCTGCCTCTTCCAAAAGATCCTCTGCCTTGAACTCAGCGTCGATTTCGTTGTAAAGAGGCTCAATTGTTCCTGGAATAACGGGTATACCCAATTCATGAGCAACCCTTTTCATATAGAGTTTGTTTCCAAGATCTCTAATGGCCTCCCAGGAGGGTCCAATCCAGATCAGAGGTCTCTCTCTTTTGACCACTCTTCGTGCAAAACGATAGTTCTCTGAGAGAAAGCCATATCCAGGGTGAATGGCGGTACAGTTTTCTTCATCTGCCACGGCAAGGATATCGTTCATATCCCTGTAATCTGAGATGCGATACTTTTTTTTAGCCAAGCGCACATGCAAAGACTCCTCGTCTTCCTTAGTGTAAAGGGCTACATAGTCCAACTTTAACTGGTCGCAGGCTTCTATAATACGAAGAGCAATCTCTCCTCTGTTTGCGATGAGGACCTTGTCTTTCATTTCATTTTGACCATAAGTTAAGGAAATAGATGTTTTAAGATAAGACAGTTTTCGCGGTCAGGGCCAGTGCTTATGATATGGATAGGAACCTTGAGATAATCTTCAATTTTCTTAAGGTAATTCTTGGTTTGTTGCGGGAGCTCTTCGTAGTGTTTTATTTTAGTAAGGTCTTCCTCCCAGCCAGGAAGCTCTTCATATATTGGTTCGACCGAAGCTAACTCATCAAGGGTACTTGGAACATAGGACAAAATTCTGTCTCCAAGCTTGTAGGCTGTGCAAAGCTTTAGTCTCTCCAGTCCCGAGAGAACATCAAGTTTGGTAATAGCAAGGCCTGTTATACCATTCAACTGAATGGCAGTTTTTACCATAACTAAATCAAGCCAACCGCATCTTCTTGGCCTTCCGGTGGTGGATCCGAATTCCCCACCTTTTTCTCTTAAAAGTTCTCCGAGGGCATTTTTCTGTTCAGTGGGAAAGGGGCCTTCTCCTACTCTGGTAGTATAGGCCTTAACTATTCCTAAAACCTCTTCGATTTGGCTTGGTCCAAAGCCACTTCCCGAACAGGCATTTCCAGCAATGGTATTAGAGGAGGTGACATAGGGATAGGTTCCAAAATCGATATCAAGAAAAGTCCCCTGGGCTCCCTCGAAAAGTATAGAAGCTTTGTTGTGATAGGCCTCCCATAGTAGTTGCGAAGTATCACAGAGGTAGGGTTTCAGATACTGACCATATTGAATATACCTTTCGTAGATCCCTTCAAAGGAAAGGGGTTCTGCACCTAGATTCTGAAGAAGAAAATTCTTTTCCTCCAGGACTTTTTTGAGTTTTTCTTTGAAAAAATCTGGTTTGGTCAAATCTATCAGTCTGAATCCTCTTCTTCCCACCTTATCCTCATAGCATGGGCCTATGCCCCTGCCTGTGGTTCCAATTTTATCCCTGTTGGCTATAGCCTCTCGAGCTTGATCCAAAGCTCGATGATAGGGCATGATGGTATGTGCTCTTTCGCTGATTTTGAGCTTTTGCGGACTGACGTCAATCCCTTGGTCTTTTAATTTTTCAATTTCACCGATTAAAACCTCAGGATCTACCACCACTCCGTTACCAATCACGCAGATGGTGTTGGCATGGAAAATCCCTGAAGGGATGAGATGGAGAATGTATTTTTTTTGATTTATAACCAAGGTATGACCAGCATTATTTCCTCCTTGGAAACGCACTACATAGTGAGCCTTCTCTGTGAGCACATCCACTATTTTCCCCTTTCCTTCATCTCCCCACTGAGTGCCCACAATCACCAATGTCGGCATGAAAGCCTCCTTTAAATCTCTCCGTTCTTTATCTTACTATATTTTACTGAAAATAAAAGATTTTCATCCCACTTCTTACCTACTTATCCCAGCCAGGCAGAAGATGGAGCTCTAAGATCTGTTCGATGTTTACCGCACTGGGTGCCCCGGTGAGCAAACACTGCCCTCTTTGGGTCTTAGGAAAGGCGATTACTTCACGGATACTTTTTTTTCCTAGCATCAACATAATGAGTCTATCAAGCCCAAAGGCCAGTCCTCCATGTGGAGGAGCCCCGAATTCCAGTGCCTGAAGTAAGAAGCCGAACTTCTCCTCTGCTTCCTCCTTGGAGATACCTAGTATCTGGAAGATCTTTTCCTGGAGATCCCTTCTGTGAATACGGATACTACCTCCTCCAATCTCAATTCCATTGAGGACGATATCGTAGGCTCTGGATCTGACTTTTAGAGGCTCAGTATCCAAAAGATCTAGATCTTCAAGCTTAGGGTGAGTAAAGGGGTGGTGCATAGAAACGAGTCTATTTTCTGTATCATCCCATTCAAATAGAGGAAAATCAACGATCCAGGTGAATTGGAAGGTTTTTTCTGGAATCAATGAGAGTTTCTGAGCCAAGTTAAGTCTGAGCTCTCCTAAGATGTGACGGGTGACTTTGGCTTCATCTGCTACGAAAAACAGGGTTGCTCTTTCCTCGCTTAGGTCAAAGACCTCCTCAAATTTCGTGAGTATAGAGGGCTCAAAAAATTTTACAATAGGTGAAACCCATTTTTCTTCAAGTTGTGAGGCTTCCTTATTGTACTTAATCCAGGCAAGACCTTTAGCACCCAAGTTCTGAGCAAGTTGGGTAAGCTCCTCTATTTCTTTACGTGAAAAGTGAGCAGGCGCCTTGATTCCGTTAACTATTCCTCCCCTTTCAAGGGCTGAACGAAAGACCTGAAAATTAGAAACCCTTGCCAGCTCTGATACATCCCTCAACTCTAAGGAAAATCTAAGGTCTGGCCTATCAGTTCCATATCGAGAGATGGCCTGTTCAAAACTCAAACGAGGAAAAGGTGTACTTATGGTTATCCCCAGGTTTTGTTCAAAGAGGAAACTTAGTAGATTTTCTACCAACTGTTGAATATCTTCCTCTTTGATAAAGCTCATCTCTAAGTCAAGCTGGGTAAATTCAGGTTGCCTGTCTGCCCTTAGGTCTTCATCTCTGAAACAACGCACTATCTGAAAATATCTTTCAAAACCTGCAATCATAAGGATTTGTTTGAAAAGCTGGGGAGATTGAGGGAGGGCATAGAATTTTCCAGGATATAGTCTACTGGGCACTAAATAATCCCTTGCTCCCTCTGGAGTGCTTTTAGTTAGATAGGGTGTTTCGATCTCCACGAACCCCTGCCTATCGAGAAATTCCCTTATGCTCTGATTAATCTTGTGTCTAAAGATAAGTGGTTTGTGACCATTCAAAGCACGCATCTCTAAATAGCGATACCTAAGCCGTGTGGCTTCTGAGACTTCAGAAAGGTCTTCATCCATGGGGAATGGCGGGGTTATTGAGGTATTGTGTATCTCTAAATCCTTTCCTACCAGTTCTACTTCTCCAGTTGGAATCTTGGGATTTTCCATACCTGGTGGCCTTCTTCTAATAACTCCTCTTATACTTACAGCAAATTCGTTTCTTAAGGAATCTGCTAACCTGTGAATTTGAGGATCAATCCCTTCCTCAAAGACCACCTGTAAAATTCCACTGCGATCTCTGAGATCAAGAAAGATTACTCCTCCATGATCTCTTCTCCTGAGAATCCATCCACAGACGGTAACTTCCTCTCCAACCATATCTGTGTGGATCTCCTCTATAAAGTGGGTCCTTTTTAGATTCATCACTTAACCTCCGTAGTCATTGAATTTGAAAAATTTTATGGCATTGGCAGTAGTTTGCTCGGCCACTTCCTCCAAGGAAAGGGCCTTTAGCTCTGCTAAACACTTAGCGGTATGTATCAAAAAGGCAGGCTCATTTCTCTTCCCCCTCATGGGTACCGGTGAGAGGTAAGGGCAGTCTGTCTCAAGAACAATCCTATCAAGAGGAATATATTTTGCGGCCTCTCTTAAGCCAAGGGCTTTATCAAAGGTGATCACGCCTGGTAAAGATATAAGGGAGTTAAAATCGAGAAGTTTTTGTGCTACTTTTTTTTCCGAGGTAAAGCAGTGAAAGAGGAGTGGTAGATCATGAAAATTTTTTAAAAGATCAATGGCTAAATCCCAAAAGGCAGAATCTCCTCTTAAATGGAGGATTACCGGTTTATCGTACCTCTCAGCAAGAAAGAGTAGATTTTCAAGATGAAGGATTTGCAGGTCCTTTGGAGAGTACTCCTTAACAAAGTCGAGGCCAACTTCTCCTAAGGCTAAAGCCAAAGGTAGATTCTCTTCGATCCATCGATAGTCTTCGTCAGTCAGTTTTTTGACATCATGTGGATGAAAGCCGAGGGCAACATCAATGAGGTCAGGATACTCCCTTTTTATCTCCAAAGCCTTTAAACCGGTCTTCCTATCAATACCAACAACTAAGATTTTGATTATTCCCGCATTTTTTGCCCTTTCAATGACCTGGGGAAGATCTTTTTTAAACTCCGGAAGGTTTAGGTGCGCGTGGGTGTCAACTAGTCTCATTTTGTGCTTAAAAGGAATAGCCCAAAAAGATACAGACTCATAAATATAATAGCAGATGCAGAAAAGGGAATATCAAGAAAGATGGATAGGAAGAATCCACCTGCCAGTGCTAAGATGTTAAGTAAAGCAATTGTTGGTATGGCGTATCTGAAGGCAGGTGAGATTCTGAGTGCAAAGGCTGTGCCAAAGATATAAAAGGAGGAAACCAGTAGGACCCCCATGAGTTTTACTCCGATCAGTATCTGAAGGGTGACCAAAAGAAGAAGAGAAAGATCGCTTCTCTTGAAGTTTAATCCCGGGATCTCCCTATCTATACAGCTGGTTAACCACAATGGAAAGTGTTTTTTATAGATAAATATAGTGATTGTTAGGACTATGAATCCCTCTATTGCATCCTTCTTATCCACCATGATCAGAGAGCCGAAGAGATAGTTTAAAAGGGTAGCATCGTATTGGGAGCTAATGCTTGCAAGAAAAAGGGCTAAGCCTAAGAATAAATGGGTAGTAAGAGAGGTAGCACTATCTTCATATAGTTTAAGAAAGGCTTTGAAGATATGAATTAGGCCTGATATCATAAGAGTGATAAGGAGAAGGAAAGGGAAATGTAGAATATTGGGGATGTATGAGCTAAGTAGGGTTAGACATATAAGTGAGAAGAGCAAGAGATGGGTTAAGGCATGGGGGAAAAGGGCATTTCTCTTGAGCACTAAAAAGGTAGAGGTAAAACTTGATGACAGAGCAAAGGTCCCTCCTGCCAAAAGTCCCCATTTAAAGAGGTCTAAATAGGTAACTATGGATTCCATCATCACCAATGACAGTGTTCAATCTTGTGAAAATTAAACCAGTATACTTCTCTCTCTGCAAAGAGGCAAAAATCTTCGTGTTCACCGTGAAAGTACAACTTATGGTTTAAACAGGCAACCTTGTTAACCTCCTTGGTTATTAACCAAGTTTCATGGGTGATCAGAATGATAGTGAGGCCCTTTTGATGAAACTCTGAGAGTATCTTATAAAAGATCTCCTGTGATACAAAGTCTAAACCTACAGAAGGTTCATCCAAAATGAGAACCTTAGGTTTCGTGGAAAGAGCTCGCACCAGATAAACCCTCTGTAGTTGTCCGAAGGAGAGGTGATAGATCTTTTTAGAGAGATGCTCCTTTATACCAAACCTCTCACACAAGTGAGATAGATGATCTTTATCAACCCTTAACTTGTACCAAAGAAAGGGAAGTTCGAGGAATTCTCCTACAGTGAGGGGATTCATCAGGTTTATCTCCTGACCTGCCCTCTGAGGAACATAACCCACTTTATACCACTCTTTGAAGGTTTCCAATGGTTTATCCCAAAGGTAAATATTCCCTTTGTTTGGTTTCAAAAAACCGAGGATACATCTGATTAGAGTGCTCTTCCCGCCTCCATTGGGACCGATAAGCGCAAGGAAATCTCCCTCCTTTATTTCAAGATTGATATCCTCCAAGATCGATTTTCCATCGAGAGATAGATATAAACTCTCTATCCTAAGCATTTTCCTCGTTTTTAAGGTTATTCCAAATTTCATCCATTTCTTCCAAAGTCATCTCCTCAAGGCTTTTTCCTTGTCTCTTAACCATTGACTCCATTTTTTTGAAACGGCTTTCAAATTTATTAACTGCCTCTTTTAGCGCTTCTTCTGGATTTATCTTTAGCTTTCTTGCGAAATTTGCCACACTGAAAAGGAGATCTCCGATCTCTTCGCTTAGTTTCTCCGTTGAGGAACTATGAAGAACCTCCTTTATCTCTCTTAATTCCTCATAGATTTTATCCAAAACATCTTCAGCTTTTTGCCAATCAAATCCTACTCTTGCTGCTCTCTCCCCAACTCTATAGGCCTTTTGAAGGGAGGGCATTCCCCTAGGTATATTTCCTAACACAGACTCTCCTTTGCCTTCTTTTTCCTTTATCCTCTGCCATTGTCTAACGACCTCTTCGGCATCACTAGCTGAGGCTTCACCAAAAACATGGGGATGTCTACTTATCATTTTATTAAAGGTTAAAAAGAGGAGATCCTTCAATTTAAAGGCACCTTTTTCTTCGTAGAGAAAAATAATGAAAAGAAGGATAAACAGCAGATCGCCTAGTTCTTCCTTTATCTCCTCTTGATCTTCTCTATCCAGAGCCTCCAAGACTTCATAACACTCCTCAAGAAGGTATTTTTTCAAGGTCTGTGGGGTTTGTTTTTTATCCCATGGACAGCCCCTTTCTCCCCGAAGCACCTCAATTATGTCAATAAGCGAGGATAGATCGCCCTTGGTGTTGAAATAAAATTTTAAGGTCTCACCCATGTTACTTCTCACTGAGATTGTAATTATGAGTTAAGCATAGGACAAGGTAACACTGTGGTCTTTTTTGGTAATTGTCCCTCATAGGTCAAGGTATGGAGAAAGATTCCTTTGAAAGTCCAGAATGAGCATTTTTTAGCTGTAGGACTGACCAAAATGAAGTATCTCTGCAGATAATTTTAACAAGGGCTGAGAATTCCTCTCCCTACTCAAAATAAGAACTCACTTACAAAGCCATTAAATGTTACAACTTGCCTGAAATTTTTTCATTATATGGGGGATTAATCCTCCATCGTCAAGAATATTTCTCATAAATTCTGGAATGGGTTTAAATTTGAAGAGTTTCTTCTTTGTTTTATTGCGGATTTCACCCTTTTCAATGTCTACCTCCAGAAGATCACCGGTTTCTGTCTCTCTAACTGCCTCTGGACATTCGATTATAAGTAAGCCGGTGTTGAAGGCATTGCGATAGAAGATCCTTGCAAAGGATTCAGCAATGACGCAGGACACACCAGAGGCCTTTATGGCAATGGGAGCATGCTCTCTTGAGGAACCACAGCCAAAATTTCTACCTGCAACTATTATATCTCCCTTTTTGACCTTTTTTGGAAAATCAGGATCAGCATCTTCCATACAGTGTTTAGCAAGTTCTGCTGGATCCGTAGTATTGAGATATCTAGCAGGGATTATGACATCGGTGTCTATGTTATCTCCAAATTTCCAGGCTTTTCCTTTAAGCATAGGTTGTCCTCCTTTTTAATTCTCTTTTGCCTTTAAGCCAAGCTCCTCTGGGGTGCCGATATAACCCAAAACCGCTGAGGCAGCAGCCACTGCTGGACCTGAGAGATAAACCTCACTTTCAGGATGTCCCATTCTGCCAACAAAGTTCCTATTTGTAGTAGCCACGGCCTTTTCCCCCTTGGCCAGGATGCCCATGTGACCTCCCAAACAGGGACCACAGGTGGGAGGAGACACAATAGCACCTGCCTCAAGGAAGGTATTTATTAGACCTTTTCTCAGGGCTGTCCGGTAGATCTCCGGTGTGGCAGGAATTATAATACATCTCACGTTGGGATTAACTCTACGTCCTTTTAGGATTTTAGCTGCCATTGCTAAATCTTCGTATCTACCATTAGTGCAGGATCCTATGACCACCTGGTCTATGTAGATCTTCTGAGGGAGGTCTATTACCTTTTTAACATTAGAGGGAAGATGTGGAAGGGCTACTACTAAATCTATTTGAGACACATCATACTCTCGTACATCTTCACAGGGAGCTAAGATATCAACCTTAAAGATGGTCGGCTCTTTTGAAAGACGATTTTTCAAGAATTTTAAAGTCTTGTGGTCTACCTCCATGAGTCCCACCTTTCCACCAGCCTCGATAGCCATGTTTGCCATGGTGAATCTATCGGCAAGAGAGAGAGACTTAACTGCCACTCCTACGAATTCCATAGCTTTGTAAAGGGCCCCGTCTACACCTATATCTCCTATGGTGTAAAGGATAAGATCCTTTCCGGTAACCCAGGGACGAAGTTTGCCGTAGTATACAAATCTTATGGTCTCAGGCACTTTGAACCAGGTTTTTCCTGTGATCCATGCAGCAGCAAGATCAGTAGAGCCCACCCCAGTGGCAAAGGCTCCAAGGGCACCATAGGTGCAGGTGTGACTATCGGCACCAATGACTATGTCACCAGGGGCTACAAGACCAAGCTCGGGCAGTAGTGCATGCTCTATACCACAGACTCCACCTTCGTAATAGTGCTTTATACCGTATCTTTTGGCAAACTCCCTGCAGATCCTTACTTGCTCTGCGCTTTTGATATCTTTATTTGGTGTGAAATGATCCATAACCAGGGCGATTTTCTCTGGATCAAAGACCCTATTCATACAGGTTTCCTCAAAAATTTTTATAGCTAATGGTGCAGTAATGTCATTTGCCAAAGTCAAATCCACAGGTACCTCTATGAGCTCTCCCGGTTCCAGGTATGGAACACTAAGTTTGTGAGCTAAAATCTTCTGAGCAAGGGTCATGGGCTTTCTTTTTTCTAATGCTTTTTTCATTATTCAACCCCTTTCCCGTTTTTTTCCAATTGAATTTAAAATAATACTTTCCTTTTTTTTTATTGCAATATTAAAGATCTCTTTTATTATTCATCTTCAATGAAGCCAAGGTTACTCATAAGTTTATGCTTCCAAAGCCCTGCGAGATACGACGGTGGGCTGGTGAGGGATCCTTTTGTTGATAAACTAAAGGCCTTTGTCGAGCCCATCTACTTTTGTCCGGAAAAGGCTTTGGGTTTAGGGGTTCCAAGAGCGAAGATAAGGATAGTTATCCAGGATGGCAAAAAGAAACTTGTCCAGCCGGAGAGTGGTAGAGATCTTACCGAGGAGATGGAAGCTCTCATTAATGGCTATATATCTTCACTTGAGGAGATAGATGGTGCCCTTTTGAAGAGCAAATCTCCTTCCTGTGGGGTCGGTTCAGCTAAGTTTTTCAAAGGAGAGACTTACTTGAAAAGGGGAAATGGATTCTTTGCTGAAGCTCTGAAAGAGAGGTGGCCGAGCTTACCACTCACAGATGAGGGTTTACTTAGGGATAGGAGTATAAGATATCATTTCTTAAGCAGCATCTTCTCTTTGGCAGAATTCAGGAGAGTAAAGGAAGCTAAAAACCCCTCTCAATTTGTGGAATTTCATACTTTGCACAAGTTTCTGCTTAAAACCTTTCACGAACCTCTATTTAAGGAACTAGGGCAAATAGTTGCCCATGGAACAAAGACTCTTGAGGAAAAGATCAATCTCTATCAAGAGAGTCTCCTTAGATGTCTTACTTACAAACCAAGTAGATCAAGACATGTAAATACTCTCTATCACCTTGCTGGATATTTTACAAAAAGGATTTCGCAAAGGGAGAAAAACCACTTGCTTGGTTTAATTGAAAAATTTCGCCATGGAAAGGTAGATTTAATAACTGTTCTTGAGCTCTTGCGAGGCCTTGCTTTTAGATTCGAGGAAGATTATATCTTAAAGCAAAGATATTTAAATCCCTTTCCGGATGAGCTCTTTTGATCTAACTCTCCTCAAGGAGGTTTACCTTAAATTCCTGAAGAATTTTCATGATCAAAGGCTTCTCAGTTGAGAAAAACCAGATCTTTGCTAAAGCTATTTTTGGATCTTTTATGGTTAAAACAGCTAAATGATCATACCCCTCGAGGATGAATTTAAGTTTAGCAATCTGTGAAGGATCAATTTCAAAGAGGATCCAGGAAGATCTCACAATAGCCAAAAGGGAAGAGGAAAACCTCTTCCCCAAGGATTGTCATGAAGAGTTTTAGCCTTCTCGTTTACTTTGGGTTCTTCTGGGTCTTTCAAAGTTGCTCTCATCAAGGACCTTAACTTTAGAGGCCTGTTCTCCTTTTGGTCCCTGAATTACTTCAAACTCCACCGTTTGACCCTCTCTAAGGGTTTTGAACCCCGGCATGTCTATGGCAGAAAAATGCACAAAGACATCCCCTCCGTCGTCCTTAGAGATGAACCCATAACCCTTCTTCTCATCGAACCACTTGACCTTACCTCTAAACATTTAACCAAACCTCCTTAAAATAAATTTACCCTGTCCTCAGCCTACACTAAAAAAATTTTTTGTAAAGAGGGTGTATTGGTCCATAGGATTTTAGACTGAGGGTAATTCTCGTTAAATTTATAACAAATCCACTCTAGAGGCGATACATTCCCAAGCCCAAAACTTACTCCAAAAGTCCCTCCCACTCCTGCTCGATAAATGACTACTCTTCATAGGCAAATCTACTTGCCACATCCTTCGCCTCCTCTTCTCCCTCTCAATAAACCTTCCCGTCTTTTCATAATAACTAAAGCTTCTTCACTACCTCGCCTCACACTTACCCCCTTTCTTTCAAATACTTTATTATCCTTCCAATCGTAGATACTGACACCAAAGCTATACCCCTCTTACTGCAAAATCTATCCACCAAGGGTTTAAGCTTCTTCTTGCGAGGATGTTTTCTCCTGTAACTCAGGATAAATTATATTACCTCTTTTCGCCACCTCTTTGAGCATTTCCTTTTTGGTAAATAGTGGCCTCT
>JANXDB010000037.1 GCA_025060015.1 Caldimicrobium sp.
AATCTGCAAGAGCCGTTGAAGTAAAATTTGAAGTTGTAGAAGTATCACCAGACGCTGTTCCAGCGACACTGCCAAGGTTTACCGTAAAAGTTTTTTGACCATCACCAATGTAAAACCTTAAATCTATTGTTGCGGTAAAACTTGCTGAATCACTGGTCTCAGAACCAGTGTAACTAAAGGTTCCTGTAATTACATTGCTGTACTGCTTTGCTAGACTTATGTTTTTAGCCTTAGCCTCTATTTGAAGTTTCTTCATCTGCTCATTTTCATTTATGTTTTTGGCTAAGGTTGCCGCATCTACTAGTGTGTTAGTTGATCCACCCTGATAAACAGTAATGTCTGCAATTCTGACATACTCATTTACGGAAAGGATGTGATTAGTGGCTCCATTAAGTGAACCATTTGTTCCTATAAGAGCTGATAAGGTTCCACCTGTGGTTGAACTTACGCCTGTTGCGGTGCCACCGTTACCTGAGGCAAGATAGGCACCAAGGCTTTGTGCTCTGACATCTGATACGGATAAACTAACAGTTTGATCCATTCTGGGACCATAATGAATGTACTTTCCTGCAAAGGACCCATCAAGAAGCTTAATACCGTTATACTCGGTGTCAGTTCCAATCTTCTGAATAGCATCGACAAAGTTCATAATCTCTCTTTGTAGGGCCTGTCTAGCATTAGGGTCATTAACGTCGTTGGCTGCATTTTGAGCCCTCACATAGATCTCCTGCAGTTTGTCAAAGATTTGTCCAGCACTGGCCTCGGCAATCTGTAAAGCTGAAAAACCAGTTTGAATGTTTCTGTTACCCTGCTCATAGGCCTTGGCCACTGTGGAAAGCATGTCGGCAATGAACATACCAGCAGAGTCATCAGCGGCGTTGAGAATTCTCATACCTGTTGACATCCTCAACAAACTCTTGTTCATCGCTCGCTCATTACGGATGAGCGAGGTGTGGGTTTGGGCTGCTGCTTCGTTAAAATTGATTTTTACTGCCATGGCTGCACCTCCTTAAGGTTTTGTGTTCTTGTTTTGGTATTATTTATCGGATAGTCACTGAAAAACTTTAAATGAAATTACAAAATAGATTTCCTGTGTGCACAGAAAATAAAAATGGGGTTTTCCGCCTTGAGGTAGAGGTTGTCTCTAAGGGATCTTGCACGATTTATCTGAAGTTGAGTTACCTCAGTAAGAAAGTCCTCTTTGAGGAGCTTAAGGGTTCTCTGGAGGTTATTGAAACATACAAAGGTGGCTACAATTCTCTCCAAAGAGGGCAAAGCCCTTAGGAATCCCAAAATTTCATCCAGTTTTCCACCACTTCCGCCGAGAAATACTCTCTGAGGATATGGAAGCCCGTTAAGAGAAGATGGTGCCTCGCCTTGAACTATCTCCAAGTTGCTTACATAGAATTTTCTTTTGTTTCTATTTATCGTCTCACAGGCGGAAGGGTCCTTCTCAATGGCATAGGTTCTTACCAGAGGAAAAAGCCTTGCAACTTCTAAGCTAATTGACCCTGAACCAGCACCTATGTCCCAAAAAATGCCTCCCTGCGGTATCTTTAGCCTATGAACTACCACTGCTCTGATTTCATCCTTGGTTATCATCCCATCTCGATGCTCAATATCAACTTCCGTTAATCCAAACCTTGCTTCCTGCCACCACTTAGGGTTTTCCACTAAAAGGCAGTTTGGCTCAAAAATGGTCTCTTTGATAAAATCATTAGGTTTTCCTTCAAGGATTCTCTCCTGATCTGTCCCAAGTCTTTCACCGATGTATATCTTCAAGTGACCCTGATCTACCTCTAACAGTGCCTCTGCGATTTTATTAGGAGGATTGTTGCTGTCAGTAAAGATAAATAGGTAGGGACTCTCTTTTACCGCCTTTAAAAGAGCATCTACATCGAAGCTTCTTCCGTGAAAGGAAAGAACCCTAACATCCTGGGTGGGAACCTTCAGACGAGCACAGAGGACCTGCATTGTGGAGAGGTCTGGATGGACCTCTATATACTCCTTTGGAAAATGCTTAAGCAAGGTCTCTCCAAGGCCAAAAAATAGAGGATCTCCGGTTACTAAAATGGCTACCTCTTTTCTCTCAGACTGAATAGAAGAAATAAGACTAGAGAGCTTTTTAACCTCAGTTAATTTAGATAGAATTTCAAAAGGTAACTTCTCAATTTTATCAAGGGCTGAGGAAAAGAGGTAAACCTTAGAACATCTCTTTAAAACTGATACTTCTCTTTCAGAAAAGGGTCTGTAGCTAAAACCAATAAGATGAATCTTTGGTGCATTTAGAAGACCTACCTCTTGTTTGAGCATTGCCACATCCTGTGAGAGGGGAAGCTTGCTAAGCTCAAGTGCCCACCTGGATGGATCCTTAACGCCCTAATAATATCTGCAAAGGTTCTTACAACGAAGGCCTCCCACTCCTGCTCAGCCCTTTGAGAGGTTCAATAATTTCAGGCTTCATAAATCGATTACTCCTCCAAGGGCTACCCTTCAGAATCTATGATAATTCTTCGCAACCAAATGTCAACTGAGATTAGCACCAAAGAGACAGGGCTTTTTGTTAAGTTTCAGTGCTATTTCCAGCTCCTCTTTTCATATAGTATATTTCCATTATGACTCCCATCTCTTTTCTAATCTCTCTTCTTAGACTTTTCAATCTTTCACAGATCTCGCTTAATCTTCCTGAAAACAATACCTCCCTCTCTGTCCCCACAAAGGCACCCCAGTGTATTATTACATTTTCGTCATCCTTGAATTTTTGAAAGGTCTCATAGTTATCAAGAAAGACTAACACTGGATGAGAAATTCTCTCCAAGTAACGAAGGCTCCTTGGTGTATGAAAGGCTAAAGGAGTTGAAACCTCCGTTAGAGATATCTTCTGTTTGGCACTTAAGACCTGAAAGGAGGATAAACCAGGAATCACCTCCCATTTAACGGGAAGATCTTTTTCCACTTCCCTCATGATATCAATATGGCCATCGTAGAGCGATGGATCACCCCAGATGAGAAGACCCGCCTCACTCTCCTCACTGTCAAGCAAAGCTCTTTTAAGAATTCTAGCCTTCTCCCTTCGCCACTCTTTGACCTTTTCTTTATAATTTGGCCCTTTCCTTCTCTCTGGAAAACTAAGCCCAACGATTGTAAAGTTATCATTGCCCTTTACAGTTTTAACCAAGTTTAATCTTATTTCAGTTAGAATTTCCTTCTTTCCGGACTTATCCGGCACAAAGAAGAGATTGAGCTTTTGGATTAAATCCCTGGCTTCGAGAGTTAAGTACTTGGGATCACCAGGGCCGATACCGATAAGATACAATTTAGTTATCATTCTATGGCATGAGCTAACTTAAGCAGAGCATTGACCACAGCCACACAAGCTGGAGTTCCCCCTTTTCGGCTAAGATTGGTAATGAAAGGAAAATCCTGTTGAGAAAGCATAAGCTTTGACTCATAGGCCCTTACAAAGCCAACTGGCAAACCAACAACCACAATGTCTTTGCGATTATCTCTGTTGATGAGCTCAATAGTTCGTATTAAAGCCGTTGGGGCATTTCCAATGGCTACAAGCCCAATGTTTTCTTCTATCTCAAAGGCGAGCTCAATAGCCCTTTCAGCCCTCGTGCCTTCCCCTTCCTCTACCTCGCTCATAAAACAAAGCACCCTATTTTTACCATACCTCTTAGTTATCCCAGCCCGAACCATCTCCACATCAACAAGGATATCTTTACCTGCCCTTAAAAGATCTACAGCCCTTGAGATAGCCTCGCCATGAAAAAGCATGGTATCCTTGAATTCAAAGTCAGCGGTAGCATGGATAACTCTCTTCAAAACTACTTGCTCCTCAGGCGAAAAAGAACCCAAGTCCACCTCGTCCTCAATAATCTCAAAGCTCTTCTCCTCGATCTCCTTGCCTTTAAGAGAGCCTATCTCAAGTATTCTCTCTCTAACGATATCAGCCAAGGACTCATGAACACCTAAAGGTTTAGTGTAGAGAATCTCCACTTCAGGATTATTCACTTTGTATCTATCTAAGATTTTCGGAATATCATGAGTTACATGATGACCGTTACTGAGAAAAAAGGGGTGGACAATGATTTTGTTTGCTCCTTGTGAAATGAGCTTTTCCAGAACCTCTTCCAAAGATGGGCTTTCAAATTGAAGATAAGCGATGGTGAGATCTTCAACCGGTTTGCTTAGTTTTCTTGAAAGAATTTTCAAAAATGGTTGCCATCTGTTGGCTTCCCTTCTGGGACTACCATGCAAGATAAGAACTATTTTCTCCATGGATATCTCCTTTTGGTAAAATTACTTACCATCAAATATAGCCCATTTTCCTGATAAAAAAAGGTATATTGACTATTATCTTATACTTTACTTAAAAGCTAGGAGATGAAGATAGGAGGCTAAAGCATTTTTGTATTTGAAACCCTCTGTAAAAGTGGCTCCCTCAGGAGTACTTACTTTATAGATCAACTTTATCCTGCTGCAAGGGGATTCAACTATTCGGGTGTAGTGAAATTCATGGGCAAAAAAAGGGGCCCTGCTTTTGAAAAATGGGATTTCTTCCATTGGTGTAACGTAACGATATCCGAGTGTGAGTTTGCTATGGCAAATTGTGAAAGGAAAGCCACCTGTCATGGAATACTCTCTGTCCTCCCACTTCAAAAGCTTGCTTAGATAGATTAGTCCCCCACACTCTGCATAAAGAGGTAGCCCATCTTCAATCCACTGTCTAAGGTTCTCTGCCATTTTTCTATTACCTGATAATGCCTCAGCATAAAGCTCAGGATACCCCCCTCCAATGTAAATAGCCTCGGTGCCGGAGGGGATGGTTTCATCTCTTAGAGGACTAAAGGTATGAATAACCGCTCTGGTTTTCATTTCATCTAAGATATGCTGATAGTAGAAGTTAAAAGCCTCATCATAGGCTATTGATATGTTTTTTTGAGGAAGCTCTGGGATAAAGGAGTATGCATTTAAATTCTTGGGTGTGTCCATGATAAAGCTATTTAATATCTCCGGATTTAAAGACCTGTCTAAGGCATTTGCCACTCTCTCTATGACTTCTGTTTTGAAGGATAGGTGCTCAGGAAGAACCAAGCCCAGATGTCTTGAAGGGAGGGCCAAAGTTTGGTCCCTGTAAAGATAGCCTAAAATGGGGTGTTTTCTCAGGACCTTTAATAGCCTTAAGAGGTGCCTCTCAGAAGAGACTCTATTAAGGAAAAGAGCATAAGTAAGGCTTGCTCTTTTGATTCTTTCAGTGAAACCCTTTACCAAAGGCGCCACACTTTCAGCTACTCCGTAGGTATCAATTATCAGTACAAGTGGTATCTTTAGAACCTTAGCCACATCGAAGGTAGAGGATCTTCCATCGAAGAGACCCATCACCCCTTCAACAATCGCCACATCAGACAAGGTAGCCTTTGAGTAAAAGAGAGACCTCACTCGCTCCTTTCCCATGGAAAACAGATCAAGATTATAGGAAGGCTTGCCAGAGGCAAACATGTGCCACTTGGGATCAATATAGTCTGGCCCTACTTTAAAGGGCTGAACTCGATAACCCCTGGAACTAAAGTACTTCAGTAGGGAGAGGGTGATCAGGGTTTTGCCCTCCCCACTCTTTGGAGCACAGATCAAAAGCCCTTTAGCCATTTCTCCAAGGCCTCAAAAAAAATCTTATTACTCTCTTCATCCTTTATGGACACACGCAAGTAATCCGAGGATAGACCGTAGAAATTTTCACAGGTCCTAATAAGAACCTTCCTCTCTCTCAGTAACCACTCTACAAAAGGCTTAGCCGTAGGAAGATAAAATAGGTAAAAGTTTGTTACACTGGGAAAAAAATTAATCTTAAGTCTCAAAAAATGTTCCTCAAACCTCTTCTTCTCTTTTAAGAAAAATTCTAAGCTTTTCTTTTTAAAGTCTTCATTAATCAAAACATATTTTGATAATATCTGAGAGATAGTGCTTACATTCCAAGGAGAGGTCAATCTCTTTAAGAGATCAATGTATTTATGATGGGAGACCATGTATCCTGATCTTGCACCAGCAAGGCCATAAAACTTAGTTAGAGATCTAAAGACCAAGAGATTATCCAGTTGAGTAGCTTCGTAGACAAGGGAATCCTCTTCACAAAAATCTATAAAGGCTTCATCTACAAAAAATAGAGTGTCTCCCTCTCTTGATATGATCTCTCTCAGTCTACTTTTTAAAAGAAGCCACCCTGTGGGATTATTTGGATTACAGATGATAACTACCTTTTTACAACCTGTCTCTTTTTTTAAGAAATTTTCTATAAATTCAAACCAATCATTAGTATTCAACGAAAAAAACAAAGTTTTATGGTGTAAATCTTTTAATATCCTTCTATAGGCGATAAAAGTGGGCTCAAGAAGGAGCACCTTTGATCCCCTCGGAATGAGATGATAGAGTGCCAAAGTTATCAGCTCAATAGAACCATTGCCAAATAAAATCTTCTCCTTTGGTATTCTGAGTTTTTCTGCCAGTATCTCTTTTAATTCCTCTGAGTAAGGTTCTGGATAAAACTCAAGATAACTGAGAAGATCACCAAGTTTATCCCTGATGAAGGCTGAAAAGAGGGGATTTACCGAGGAGCTGAGATCTCTGATAGCTGCAGGGGAAACCCCTAAAATCCTTGCCACACGATAAACGTTACCACCGTGATCGAATTCACTAAAATAGCCCATATTCGATAAGAATTAGAAAGAGGATAAATACATAAGTAGATGAGTAGAGAATTTTTCTTGCTATCTTGATTGCTGGCTCTAAGTGGAGTATTTGGTCCCTACCGATGGTTGGTTTATTAACCAACTTACCCTCGTAGTAAGCAGGTCCAAGCAGTCTGACACCTAAGGCACCAGCAAGGGCAGCCTCAGGATAACCTGCATTGGGTGATGGATGTAAGGAGGCATATCTTAACACCCATAAAAGGGATCTCCTTGCAACTTCCAGTCCCAGACAGAGAAAGGAAGACTGCACTATCAACAAAGCTGTTATTCTTGCGGGAATATAGTTCAACAGATCATCCATCTTGGCTGAAAACCACCCAAAATGAAGATATCTCTCGTTTTTGTATCCCACCATGGAGTCTAGTGTGCTCACTGTTTTGAAAAGGACAAGCCCAGGTAATCCTAGGACAAACAGCCAAAAAAGAGGAGAAATCACAGCATCGTTGAGATTCTCGGCATAGCTTTCTAACACAGCCCTCCGTATTTCTTTAGGTGATAGATTAGTGGTATCTCTCCCAACCAGGGATTTAAGAGAGTCTCTTGCTCTATTTATGTCCCCTATTTTTAGGTAATCATCTACCACTTTTCCTGCATCTACCAGTCCCCTCAAGGCAATAAACTGGGAAGCTAAAAAGACAAGAATAATCTCACCCCAAAAATAGTTCTCCTGTTGCTTAACAAGATAGGTAAGCACACTGTAAGGAATAACGGAGACGGCAACCACAGCAAAGAAGAAGAGAACTCCCTGAAGTTTGTCCGATATAGGTTTTATAGTTCTAAACTTAGGCTCAAGAGTTGAAATTAACTTTCCTATGGCGGATATGGGATGTGGCACAAAGGGTGGATCTCCCAAAATCAGATCAATCAGGACTGCAAGGACTAGAAGATGAACTCCGAAGTTGAATATCTCAAACATCTAAAGACCGAGGATTTCGTGAACCTTCTCAAGTCTCAAGTGTCTCTCAACGAGAGCTGCTAGTCTATTGATGGAACAATCTACTGCATCTTTATAGCGAATTTTTACCTCAAGGGGTTTTAGTCCCTTCTTTTGGCGATGTCTGTTTATCAGTTCTCTTCGCAAGGCATCGTTGGTAAATACACCGTGAAGATAGGTCCCCCAGACCCTTCCTTGACATCTACCATCTCTCAAAATCTCTCCTGTTGCCAATCTCTGGATCTCAAATAGATTCATATCACCAAAGCTCACACCCTTGTGAATTTCAAAACCCCAGAGGTCCTCTCTAGTCTCAAAGAGAGACAGGGCCTTTGCTTTGACCTGAGTGGTTACCTTTTCTGGAAAAAAGGTGGTGGTTATATCAAGTAACCCAAGACCTTCTAGTTCCCGCTCTTCTCCTTCAATCTGATAAGGATTAAGAAGTCTTTCTCCCAACATCTGGAAACCACCACAAATTCCTATAATCTCAGCACCTCTCTCCATGGCTTTTTTAAGAAGATTTTTAAAGTCCATATCCTGAAGTCGCTTTAAATCTGAAAGGGTGTTTTTACTTCCTGGAAGAATGATAATATCCGCATCCAAGAGATCACCTTCATTTAGAGAATACCGAAGTTCTACATCTTCTTCAAGATAGAAGGGGTCAAAATCGGAAAAATTGGATATGTGCTGAAGTGTTACTATTACGATTTTTACTGCAGCCTCCCTTCTTTGAAGGTGTCCTTTATTAAAAAAAGAAAAACCATCCTCATCAGATAGAGAGATATCAAAATAGGGTAACACCCCAAGACAGGGAAGTCCTGAGAGTGCACTAAATCTCTCTAAACCTGGCTTTAAAATGTCCAAGTCTCCGCGAAATTTATTTATCACGTAACCTTTGACCAAAGAAGCATAGTCTCTTTGAAATATCTTCAATAACTCTAAAGTTCCGTAGAGGGAAGCAAAGGCACCACCCTTGTCTATGTCACCCACCATAATAACTGGTGCCCTAAAAAAGAGTGGTGGTTTAATGTTGACAAGATCCACATCAAGTAAATTTATCTCCGCAGGGCTTCCAGCCCCTTCCATAATTATAAGTTCGAACCTCTCTTGAAGGTTTCTCAATGTTTCACTTACCTCTCTCCAAAGAGAGTCCTTTTCCTTGTAATAGTCTTTTGCAGTAAGTCTCTTGTAAAGACGCCCCTTGACAATAACCTGAGACTTACCATTACCCTCTGGTTTAAGTAGTATTGGATTGAAAGTGTATTCAGGTTCAAGCCCACAGGCCATAGCCTGAATAGCCTGAGCAAGTCCAATCTCTGATCCGTCCTGACAGATGTAACTTTGAAGACTCATATTCTGAGCTTTAAAAGGTGCCACCTTTAGTCCTCTTCTATGCAGAATCCTACATAAAGCAGTAACCAGGAGAGATTTGCCAGCAGAGGAGTGTGTTCCAGTTATCATCAAAGCTTTGGCCATATTATCACCAGATAAAGGAGGGTTATGATCTCTGAGAGAATTACAAGGGCGCCTAAATTATCTCCGGTTAGCCCTACAAAGGCCTTGTCAAAAAGCCTTTTAGAATAAAACAGTATCGAAAAATTCAACAACAGTAGGAGAAGCGTGTCCCTCAAACTCAGGGAAGTAAGTTTCATAATCAAGCTTAAGAGGATAAAACTTATAACTATGGCCAAGGTAAAAACCCCTTTGTTCGTATGCGTAATCATGATGTAGCCAAGCCCTTCAGCTCTTGCTGGTTTTCCAAGAAAAAGCCAGAGGTTGAGAAACATCCTTGAAATAAAATACGGTAAGATCAAAAAAGGACCTTGATTCATCTGCAAGATTTCCTTGAAAAGTTGAAACTTTCCCAGTATCACCAACGTAACGGCGGTCATTCCAGCAACGCCTACCGTTGAGTCTTTCATTATGCTCAACCTCTTCTCCACATCTCTCGTCTTATCCCCACATCCCTTATATGACAGAGCATCAAAGGTGTCAGAAAGCCCATCTAAATGAAAGATACCTCTCAGGAAGAAGAGAAGAGCAATCAATATCAAGGCAAGGAGGGGGCTTGGGACAAAGTTAGTAAGTAGTTTAGCCACCAAAAAGAGGATAAAACCTTCAAGAAAGCCCACAAGAGGAAAGAAAGGTATTCCTACTTGAAAGTCCTTCTCAGACTTTGGATAGATACCTAGGGGTAGCCTCCAGAGAAAGCTAATAGCATAGAAAGGCCCACAAAGCATCCTAAACAATGGCTGTGGAAACCCCTGCTGACTCAAAGGTTGCCATTTCTCTGTAAATGCGAAGAGCGGCTTCTATAACGAGCATAGCTAGGGCTCCACCTGTTCCCTCCCCTAAGCGAAGGTTTAGATCAAGTAGAGGCTCAAGTCCCATATAATTTAGCTGAAACTGATGTCCACTCTCCTGGGAACGGTGCGAGGCTATGAGGTAATCTCTCACCAGCGGATTTATTTTATAGGCAATTAAAGCTCCAGCAGTGGTTATAAAGCCATCTGTCACAACTGGGATACCACTTTCGGCGCAGGCAAGGAAAACTCCTGCACAGGCTCCGATTTCTGTTCCTCCCACCTTGGATAGCACATCAATGGGATCCTCTGGATTTGGATGGTGAAGTCTAATGGCTCTTTTGATAACCTCTATTTTCCTATTAAGGGTCTTTTCATCAATCCCTGTTCCTCTACCTGTAACCTCTTCCACAGGTTTTCCGGTAATAACTGCCGTTATGGCAGAAGATGGGGTGGTGTTGCCTATGCCCATGTCCCCTACCCCGATGAGGTTGTAACCCTGGGATATGGCCTCTTTGGCCAGTTCATATCCCACTTTTATGGTTTTTAAAGCCTCCTCTCTGGTCAAGGCAGGTTCTTTGGTAAAGTTCCTTGTTCCATAACAGACCTTTTTGGAATATAAGCCATCAATCTTGCTAAAGTTGTAATCCACACCCACATCCACAACTCTAACCTCTGCACCTGCATATCTTGCAAGAACATTTATTCCCGCACCCCCTCTTAGAAAGTTAAAGACCATCTGGGCCGTAACCTCCTTAGGATAGGCAGAAATGCCCTCTTCCACAACTCCATGATCACCGGCAAAGACAAAAAAAAGTTTTCCTCTAATGGTGGGATTGAAATCCTTGTATATGGCCACAAGTTGAGCTGCTAACTCCTCTAATCTTCCTAAACTGCCTCTTGGCTTGGTAAGGTTATTTAATCTCTCCCAAGCCCTATCCAGATAATCCCTTTCAATAGGGTTGATTTTAATCTCTGATAAATCCATGATTAAAGCTAATCCTCCTTGGTAAAAAACATTACCATTTTAGTATAGCGGATCTCCCATTTTTTTCAACCATAAGTTTTCTTTTTACAAACCACTAACGCAGATATGCCTTCACCAAACCTTTTTCGCACCTGACAGGTGCGAAGAGTTGCCACGGATTAAAAAATGAGTGTGAAAATTAACCAATAGTGTAATGAGAAAAATGATAAGGGATGCCAAAGGATAGGCTGGAGAGAGGGTTTGACTTAAGAGATATAGAAAAGATAGGAAAAAGAAGGAAAAAAAACCTTTAATCACAGCTGATTTAAAGTTATGAGGAGAATAATATTTTAAAAAAACAAAAATAGGAATTAGCCCCAAAAGGTAACCAGAAAAGAGATACATGATGCGGTTTATGAATTCCGCAAAGATCTCTTTTTGAGGTTTATCAACCTTCCTTAAAAAGAGCCACCTCTGATACAACTCCTTAAGACTTAAATATTTTATGGGCTTTTCCACCAGCACAAAGGTCTTTGGTTTAAAAGGAAGTGTTTCAGAAAAACGTTCCATAAAAATAGGTTTAAATTCCTGTGATCTGTCCTGCAAAACAACCCTTTCCAGATGCCAAGTTTTTTCTCGGTATATGGCATATTCAGCCCATAGGACTTTACTTGGCTGATCCTCTTCCAAGTATATGAGGGTTAGATCCTTTAAATATTCACCTTTGGGCTCTAAGGGTTTGGCTATCAGCAAGAAATTCTCTCCTTCAAAGAAAAACTCTCCTTTAAAAATCAGATGTTGGACCTTTCTTTCCTCTATATCAATGTCCCAGGTTTTGTGAGCTTCATAATAGGCCTTAGGGCTGATGATAATCAATATCAAGGACCCAAAAAGGGTCATGAATAAAAGCAAATTGGCGAGTTTGCTAAGTATCTCCTCTTGCTTAATACCTAAGCATATCAATGCTAGGAGTTCCTGCGATCTACTTAAAATGATGAGGGTAACTATCCCAGAAAGGCCTACCACATAGGGATAAATTTGAAAAATGTTAAGTTGAATCTTCCAAAGGAGATATTTAAGAAAAAAAAGAAGCGGTTTTTTGGCAGTTAAAAAGGAAGGTAACCTTTCAAAAAAATCCATAACTAAGTAAAATGCAAGAAAAATCAGGAGTAAAATGAAAAAGATCTTTCCAGCTTCTTGCCAGATGAAACGACTGAAAAGTTTCATTAGAACTGAAAACCTCTTTTCTTGAGAAATTGCCATTGAAGTAGCAGCGAGATATAAAAAAGACCATTAAAAATCAGATGAGAGTGAAGAGGATAAATGCTGCCCTTCTCACCAAGGGAAATCAAAAAGGCATAACCCAGATAATATGAGGTATAAACTAAAGCACCTATGATAAAGAGTATAAATCTGTTGTGGGATTTTAGATATAAGCCTAAAAAAAAAGCCTGAATCAGGAGTGGGATGATGGAAAAGCTGTATAGAAGTCTTTGATAGTACTCAGAAAGATATCGATGGTAGCGATCACTATCTTTGGAGAGTTCTTTTATCTTGGATCTAAGCTCGCTAAAGGTCATTTCTCCCCTTTTTATGTACAGATCCTCCCTTTTTAGGGCTTCCTGAGAAAGTTGAAGAGAATATTCTTTAAAGGAGAGAATTTCAAATTCCTGATAATTCTTCTGATAAAAGGCTGAACCACTTTTGAGAAGGATGTTGGTAACCTCGGGATCCCAGAGGGCCTCTCTTGCTATATATATCCCTCTCTCCATTTCACCCCTTTTCTCGAGTAGCAAAACTCCCTGGAGATGATGCTTTTTGTCAACCCTTTGAAAGGCCTTTACATAAAGGTAAAAATCCTCAGAGAGGATAACCGGCTTTTTTATGGGAAGCTCGCTCTCTGCTATTCCTTTTAATAGATCAATTTGGGTCTCCTTTAAAATTCTTTTGGAATGGGGCAGCAGAATGAAATGACTTAAAAAAATAAGTAAAACTATAATCAGGATAAAAACAAAGAGGGGTTTTATAAAATCTCTAATAGTATACCCAAGGGATAATAGAGCCAGAAATTCCCTCTCTTCCTTAAGCTTTTGAAAAGCAAAAAGCAACCCTAAAAAGGAGGCCATGGAGAGAACAAAGGAAAAAAGCTGAACCAGGGTGAGGAGGTATACTTTGAAGATGATGAATATTGAAGGAGTTAAAGAGAGAAACTCTCTAAGATTTAACGTTCCAACAATTATGGTAAAGAGAAAAGTTAGAATTAAAAAGAAAAAACCACCAAAAAAGGAAAATTCCCTCCAAAGATATATGGTAAAAAGCCTCATCCCTGTTATTTTAATCAATGATGTTTATTTTTAAAGATTAACCATGGAACTTGCTTTGTATCTGCACATTCCCTTTTGCACAAAAAAATGCCCTTATTGTGATTTTTACTCTGTGCCTGAGATCCCTGATGAGAGGCTATATCTTCAGGCTTTGTTGAAAGAAATTGATTTAATTAAATATCATCACGAAGAGTTATTTTCAGAGGGTCCTCCAAGGATAAAGACCTTCTATGTGGGGGGCGGTACTCCTAGTCTGTTTTCACCGATCTTTTATGAAAAACTCCTTGACAAATTGATTCAAACTCTTTTATTCCAACCGATAGAATTAAGCATTGAGGCAAATCCAGAAAGCCTAACCTTTGAAAAGGCAAAAGGGTATAAAGATCTTGGCTTTAACAGAATGAGTTTAGGTATACAGAGCTTTAACCCAAAGGGATTGGAATTTTTGCAAAGGAGACACTCTCTTCATGAGGCACTTCTGGCCATAGAGAACGTTCATAAGGCTGGGTTTGAAAATATTTCCTTTGATCTAATCTACGGTTGGAGAGGTCAGGGAGTAAAGACCTTACAAAAGGAACTACAGTTAGCCTTATTCCTCAGCCCCTCTCATCTCTCCCTCTATGAACTAACACTATACCCAAAGACACCCTTTTTCAAAAAATACTCAGGATTGAACTTTCTAAGAGAAAAAAGACTCCTAATGCTTGCCAACTTAATTGAAAACGAGCTCCTCTCCAACGGATATCTTCACTATGAGATATCAAACTACGCTAAGGAAGGCTTTGAGTGTAAGCACAACCTTAGCTATTGGAAAGTGGAACCATATCTCGGTCTTGGGGCTGGAGCGGTGTCAAGGATATCCAAATATCGTTTCAAAAACCCTGAGAGTATTAGGAAATACTACGAATACATACTCGATAAAGGCACACTTCCTGTCATCATTACAGAAAACTTGAACTCCAGGGAATTAATCAAGGAGAAAATCTTTATGAACCTAAGACTGACTGAAGGTCTAAATCTATCAGAGATTAGAGGTTACTCCTTCAGATTAAAAGAAGAGGCACTTGAAAAACTCTGTAAAAAGGGTTTACTAAGTATAGATAAGGATAATTTAAGGCTCACTCCAAAGGGTAGATTTTTACATCAGAGAGTGGTCGCCTATCTGTGGGATAATCTTGAGGTGATGAAATGAGAGCCTACTTTGTTGGTATTTGTGGTATTGGTATGTCTGGAGTGGCTGGTTTAGCCAAAGGCCTGGGTTTCGAGGTTTTTGGATCGGAAATCGGTCAACTATATCCTCCTGCCTCAGATCTTCTGAAAGATCTTGGCATTGAGATATTGGCTCCAAAAGTTGAAAATTTACGAAATCTCAAACCTGATATCTTAGTTGTGGGGAATACCATTAGCTCAGATCATCCTGAAGTTGTGGAAGCAAGAAAATTAGGAATACCCCTTCTCTCCTTTCCTGAATTTATAGAGCATTACACTTTATCAGAGAAAAAGAGTCTCGTTGTTGCCGGAACACACGGGAAAACAACCACCACTGCCCTTTTAGCCTACTTGTTAGAAGTGCTAGGTCAGTCTCCATCTTTTCTTGTAGGAGGCATAGTTAATAACTTTCAAAAAAACTATCATCTGGGACATGGTAACTGGTTAGTCATTGAAGGAGATGAATACCCCTCTGCATTTTTCAATAGAAGAGCAAAGTTTTTTCATTACAAACCCTATGGTCTTATATTGACAAGCTTAGAATTTGACCACGGGGATGTTTACAAAGACCTTGATGCTCTTAAAGAAACCTTTAGAGAACTCCTCTCCAAGATGGACAAAGATGGCTTTTTAGTATACCATGCAGATGATCCCAATATTGTTAATATCATATCAGACCTTCCTAATAGTGTAAAAAGAATATCCTACGGCAGAGATAAAGGTGATTATAGGCTACTGGAGCATAAAAGCACCTTCAGTAAGGGACTATTTCTCTCCCACTGCCATTGTGTGGACAGAAATGGTAAAAACCTTTCCTTTTGTCACAGTCTTTTAGGTATCCACAATTCCCTAAACATCCTCTCTGTGCTTGCTCTTTTGGAGAACCTTGGCTTCCGTAGAGAAGATATCCTGCAGAAACTTAGATCATTCAAAGGTGTTAAGAGAAGACAGGAGATAATCTTCTCTGATGAGAGAAACTGCCTCATAGACGACTTTGCGCATCATCCTACGGCAGTAGAGGTTACTCTGAGGGAATTGAAGGAGACCTACAGACCCTCAAAGACAATTCTTTTTTTTGAACCTAGAACAAATACCAGTAAGAGAAAGATCTTTCAAGAGGCCTATATCAAAGCCCTGAGTTTAGCGGATGTCATTGCTCTCAAAGAACCACCAAATCTTGAAAAAATTCCAGAAAGTGAAAGGATAGATCTCTCACATATTGTAAAAACATTAAAAAATTTAGGAAAAGAGGCCCTTATTCTTGATGGGAATCACTCCCTATCCTTTGTCAAAGGACCTATGCCGAGGAATCTCATTGTTTTTATGTCAAGTGCCTACATGGAAAAGGAGATAAAAGAGGTGTCAAAGCTCATTAAACTATGAGTTTAAGCCAAAAGAGTTGGGATGAATTTCCCTATCCCTTGGTCATATCCCTATATTCACCCAAATTACGAAAACACAAAATCAAAGCCTTGAATCAATCTTTTTGCCAACTTCTTAAGCTTTCAGAAAAAGACCTACTCAAATACCATTTAGAGGATATCTTCGGAAATCATTTCAATAACTTCGGCCTTCATTACCTAAATCATCTTGGTAATACCTATTACCTAATAAATGTCCCTTGGGGTGAAAAGAGAAAACTTCATATAATCATTGCAGAGAGAGTCTGGTTAAGATTTCCTCAGTGGTTTCACACGGAAAGACTTGCAAGCTTAGGAAAACTGGCTGGGGAGATATCTCATGAGCTGAAAAATCCTTTAGGGGGTATTCTCCTCTATTCCAATATGCTCAAAGAGGAATTAGGATCAAATCAGCGTTTACAGGAGATTTTAGACAAAATCATAGCCCTAACGACACGTTGTAAAATCATCTCCAAGGCTTTACTTGATTTTGGAAAGCCTGAGAGGGGTAAAAAAGAGTGGGTTAATTTAAATGATATAATCTCAACCATCTACAACTTGGTTGCTGACTATCAAATCTTTAAGAATATCAAGTTCATCTTTAATCTTGATGACAAACTTCCACTGTTCTATGCCAATCCCACACAGATGGAACAGGTTATCTTGAATCTTTACACAAATGCTGCAGAGGCTATGAAGGGAGTGGGAGAGATAAAAACCGAGACCAAAGGCAAAGATGATAGAATAGTCATCAGAGTAGCTGATAGCGGACCAGGAATTCCAGATGAAATTCTCCCATATATTTTCGATCCCTTTTTCACAACGAAAAAGACTGGTAAGGGAACAGGGCTTGGTTTATCCATTTGTCACAGTATAATAAAAAGACACGGCGGGATGATGAAAGTGGATAACCTACCAACTGGGGGAGCATCCTTTGAAATTCTGTTACCACTAGCCACAAGGGAGGCCCTGAGAGAAGATGAATTTTAAAGCCAAAGTCCTAATAATAGATGATGAGATGGCCATAAGGGAGAGCCTCTATCAATTTTTCACTAAAGAGGGATATGAGGTAGATCTTGCCCCTGATGGGAAAATAGCCCGTGAACTTCTCTCAAAATATGAGTATGATGTCTGTTTTTTAGATTTGAAGCTTCCAGATGTCAGTGGGCTGGATCTCCTCAGAGAAATCGTTGACAATTCCTTAGATACGCAGGTCATCGTAATCTCTGCCTATGGTAACATTGAGACAGCTGTTTCTGCCATAAAGATGGGTGCCTTTGATTTCCTTGAAAAACCCTTTTCCATCTATGAGGCCAAGCTTAACTTGGAAAAGGCCCTGGAGAAAAAGAGGCTTGCCCTGGAGAATCTTTACCTGAAAATGAATCTTTACGAGAGGGAGGGTAAAGTTCCCTTAATAGGTAAAAGCAAAGCCATAAAGGCTTTACTTGAAAAGGCTAAGGTCTTGGCCCAGACAGATTCCACCATCCTCATAACCGGTGAATCCGGCACAGGTAAAGGGCTTTTAGCTAAGAAAATTCATGAATTCGATCGCCTCTATCCAGGTCCTTTTGTCTGCGTGGACTGCAGCTGTATTGTCCCTACTCTTTTTGAAAGTGAACTCTTTGGACATGTGAAAGGTGCCTTCACAGGGGCTCATTCTTCGAAAATCGGGAAAATTGAGCTTGCTCAAGGCGGATGTCTTTTCTTGGATGAGATAGGAAACATCCCCCTTGATCTTCAAGCAAAGCTTCTCAAAGTGGTTGAGGAAAAGGAATTCTCACCTGTTGGTAGTCTAAAAATCGTAAAGGCAAATGTTAGAATAATCACTGCCACCAACAAAAATCTAAAAGAGGAGGTTAAAAGGGGATCCTTTAGGGAAGATCTTTATTATCGCCTTAATGTAGTCCATCTCCATTTGCCCCCACTCAGGGAGAGAAAGGAGGATCTTCCTCTTCTATGTGATTATTTTCTCAATTTCTACGGAGAAAAATACAAGTGCACACCTAAAAAACTCAGTCCAAGGGTTTTGGAGATCTTCTTTCAATACCCTTGGCCTGGTAATGTGAGAGAGCTTAAGCATCTCATTGAGCGATTGGTGATCTTCAGTAAGGGGTCAGAAATCACCGAAAAAGATCTACACTTTGCTGGTTTTGAGCGATCTGAAGATGAACAGGGGATTAAATCTGAGAGTGAATTGATCCAGGAGGTTTTGCCAAAAGATGACACCATCTTACCACTAGAAGAGATAGAAAAAAACTACATCTTAAGGGTCTTAGATGAACTTAAATGGAACAGGAGCTTAGCGGCAAAGAAACTAGGTATTGACCGGAAAACTCTCAGAGATAAATTAAAAAGGTGGGGCAAAGCTTGATTAGATTAACTTCATGAGAGTGTTATTAGTTTATCCAGCCTATCCAAATACCTTTTGGAGTTTCAGATATGCCTTAAGGCTTGTTAACAAAAGAGCTTCGCACCCTCCTCTTGGATTACTCACTGTAGCTAGTTTATTGCCCACAGATTGGAAGCTCAGACTTGTGGATCTCAATGTAGAACCTTTGATGGATAACGATTTAAAGTGGGCTGATCTTATATTGATCAGTGCTATGTCTGTTCAAAGGGAATCTGCAGAGGAGGTCATTAAAAGGTCTAGAGTCTATAAAAAGAAAATAGTAGCAGGAGGTCCCCTATTTACAGCCTTTTGGCAGGATTTTGAGGGAAGTGTTGATCATCTCATCTTAGGTGAGGCTGAGGTCAACTTTCCCCAGTTCCTAGCTGACTGGGAAGAGGGAAAGCCTAAAAGCATCTATCAGACCAAAGACTTTGCCGATCTTACCAAAAGCCCAGCTCCAGCTTATCATCTCATCAACCTCTCTCATTACTCCAGTATGTGTATCCAATACTCTAGAGGTTGTCCCTTCAATTGCGAATTCTGTGACGTGACCAACTTATTTGGCCACAGGGTTCGAACAAAAAGTGTTGATCAGATCCTTACAGAATTGGAAAATCTTTTCAAACTCGGTTGGAGAGGATCTCTTTTCTTTGTTGATGATAATTTCATCGGAGGAAAGAGGAAAGTCAAGGAGGAGGTATTACCCGCCATTGTTAAGTGGCAAGAAGAACACCACTATCCCTTCTACTTCTACACCCAAGTTTCTGTAAATTTGGCCGATGATAAAGAACTTATAGATCTAATGGTGAAAGCGGGATTTACCGCCGTTTTTATCGGTATTGAAACTCCCTCTGAACAAGGCCTAGCAGAGGCTAATAAAGGCCAAAATAGAAATAGAAATCTTGTTGAAGATATTCGCAAGATACAGAGAACTGGTTTAGAGGTTATGGGAGGTTTTATTCTGGGTTTCGACAGTGATCCACCAGATATATTTGAAAAACTAATTTCCTTTATCAAAGAGAGTAGAATTGTTATTGCTATGGTTGGCTTACTGAACGCACCCCCGGGAACGAAACTCTATCAAAAATTACTATTTGAAAACCGGATTAAACCCTTTTTTAAAGGGGACAATACCGATATGTCAACTAATATCATACCTAAAATAGGCTATACCGAGCTTATAGAGGGCTACAAGAGGGTCATAAAAAGTCTTTACAACAGGAAATCGTACTACGAAAGGATCGGCAGTTTTTTAGAGGACTTTACCTGGAAAAGCCCTTTCAAACCAGATAAACACTATTTAAAGGTAAACTACGGAAACCTTCTTGGCCTATTTAAAATTCTATTCAGGTTCGGCTTGCTTGAAGGAAATAGACTGGATTTTTGGAATCTGATCCTAAAAACCCTGAGAAAAAAACCACAGAATTTTTCTGTTATCCTGGCACAGGTTGCCAGTGGCTATCACTTCAGGTCTATTTTCAAGGAAGCTTTTTCAGATTAGTTAAATTTTTCACTTTTAGTGTAATTTTTTTTATGTAGGATTACATTAAATTAAAATAACTGAGAGGGGGTAAACTTCATGGAGTTTGATATCAATCGCGCTATTATCATTGCGGGTATGAAGGACATGGAGGAGTATAGTTCAGTAGATGTTCTCATTGCTGGTGCAGGCCCATCGGGTTTAACTGCTGCTAAGTATTTAGCAGATAAGGGGCTTAAAGTTTTGATATATGAAAGAAGGCTTTCCTTTGGTGGTGGTATTGGTGGTGGTGGTAATATGATACCGAAAATTGTAGTCCAAAGGGAAGCTTTACCAATAGTAGAGGATTTTAATATCAAATACCAAAAATTTGAAAAGGATCTATACACTATAGATCCGGCGGAACTTATTGCCAAACTTTCCGCAGGGGCCCTTGATGCCGGGGCTAAAATCATCCTTGGGGTCAATGTTGATGATGTTATTGTAAGAGATAATCCACCAAGGGTGGTTGGGGTTCTCTGGCATTGGACCGCCATACAACTCTCTGGACTCCATGTGGATCCTCTTTACACTCAATGCAAAGCCCTTGTGGATGCCACTGGACATGACGCAGAACTTGTGGCCATAGCAGGTAGAAAAAATCCCGAACTTGGTATTGAAATTGCAGGGGAGAGATCAAACTGGACAGAGGTTTCAGAGCGTGTGGTAGTAGAACACACCGGTAGAGTTGCCCCAGGGCTATATGTGACGGGCATTGCAGTCTGTGCAGTCTTTGGACTACCTAGGATGGGACCGATCTTTGGTGGTATGCTACTTAGCGGGAAAAAATTAGCTGATATTATAGAGGAGGATATAAAAGGTGCCACTAAAGGTAAAAAAGGAAAAAAGAAGGCTTCATAATTGCTCCTGGTGCGGCAAGATAATCAGCGGTGAACCATTGGCTGTAAAAACCTGCTGTGTAAATAAGCCATGGTATTTTTGCGGCACGACTTGTTATCAACAATTCGTAATCAAGTGGACTAAGAATCAGGATGCTCTATCTAAAAAAAGGAACACCTTAAGAAAGGGTATGTTTTAACCCTGATCCTGAAGGACTGACTCCCTCTGGAGGAATTCCTTTAGGGTCTCAGCTACCCTTTTGTTAAAGCCAGGGAGTTTTGACAATTCCTCCAAAGGTGCCTTGACGATATCCTGAAGACCCTGGTATCTGGTTAAAAGGATCTCCTTTCTTTTCAAACCAATACCAGGCACCTTGTCCAGAAGAGAGGTCAAGGTCTCCTTATTTAACCTCTTTTCTGCAAAGGACAAGGCAAAGCGATGAGCTTCGACCATGACTCTGCCAATGAAATGATAGACCTCTTTGTATTTCGGCAGAAATAAAGGATTTTTTCTTCCAGGCAGATAGACCTTTTCAGGTTCTCTTTTTTCGTTCTTGGCAATGCTTCTTACTTCCACATCCCTCAAGTCAAGATCTTCAAGAACTCTCAAAGCTGTCTCCAAATGTCCCTTCCCTCCATCAATAAGTATCAGATGAGGAAGGTTTTTGTCAACCATTCCCCTTTGAAGCCTTCTTGTTAAGACCTCATAGAGCATGGAGAAATCATCTCTTGCCTCGGTCTTTACTTTGAAATATCTATAGCGACTCTTTTCTGGTTCGCCCTCAAAGAAGCACACTATAGCTCCGACCCTAGCTTGCCCATAGTATTGAGAGAGGTCAATGGCCTCAATGTATCTTGGCTCCTCAGCTAAACGAAAGACCTTTTTAACCTCTTCTGCTAAGCCGCTATACCAAGGACTCTCCTTTCTTTTAGAGATTATCATAAAGTTTTGCAGGTTTCTTTGTGCTATGTTCTTTAGGTGTTTAATTTCCTCTGTCTCATTAAAGGTCTCCAATATAACCTCTTTTCCAGCCTGCTCCCTTAAAATTTCCTCCTCCTGATGAAAATTCTTCCACAGTTCAGGTAAGATAATTCTATCGGGTATAATCTTTCCCTCTAAGTAAAACTGCAAAATGACATCTCTTAGCGGAGATTCCTCAGTAAGATTTTTTTTGACTTTAAAGGTCTGATATCCGTATAGATAACCGTAGCGCACATACAAAACAATGAGGTAAAGGTTGTCCCTATCCTCTGTCCACTGCCAGAGATCAAGATCCACAGGATCACTGAGAACTACGGCCTGTTTTTCAAGGATAACTTCAATATCTCTGATTCTATCCCTTAAAAAGGCTGCCTTTTCAAATTCCAGATTTTCTGATAGCTCTTCCATTTCCCTTTTCATTCTTTCTAATAGTTCAGATCCCTTTCCTTGAAAAAAGTCTATTACACCTCGGACCATGGTATGATATCTTTCTTTGGGGATCGAATATATACATGGGGCAAGACATTGACCGATTTGATAGTAAACACAGGACGTCTTTCTTCGCCGCATTTCAGAAAGGCTACACTTTCTAAGAGGAAAGGTCTTAGATAGAAGTTTCAGGATTTCTCTTAAAGATCTAGCTGAAGTAAAGGGGCCGAAGTAAAGGGCTTGATCTCCTCTTCTTCTCTTCCTTACAATTTGCAGGGCTGGATAGTCCTCGTCAAGAGATAACCTAAGAAGGGGATAATTTTTGTCATCTCTAAGTAGCACATTGTATTTTGGGCGATATTTCTTTATAAAAGTGGCTTCAAGAAGAAGGGCCTCCTTTTCGGTCTCCGTCAGAAAATATTCCAAAGTGGTGGCCTGTTCTAAGAGAACCTGAATCTTCGGTGAAAGTAGAGGTCCTCTTATATAATTTGTAATTCTTGCCCTTAAGTCTTTGGCCTTTCCGACATAGAGGACCTCTCCTTTGACATTCTTAAAGAGATAGACTCCTGATCCCTTTGGAATCTCTTCCAGATTAATGTTTAGCATATTAAATTTTAATTTTAATCACCTTTTAACATAATTTCCACATAACTTAAATCCCAGCTCGAAAAGGCAGATCATGTGCTTCCTCTATAGGTGTGTTTTTTCACTAAAATCTTGGTAAGGAGAATTTTTCATTTTATAATAGGATTTGTGAGTGATATAGCTCTTCAGGTAAGGAATCTTCATAAAACTTATGGCAAAATTAAGGCCCTAAAGGGTATATCCTTTGAGATCAGTATGGGGGAACTCTTTGCCCTCCTTGGGCCAAATGGAGCAGGTAAAACCACTACCCTAAGAATTCTCTCAGGGTTGACCACCCCTGATTCCGGTGAGATATTTCTCTTTGGAAAATCTCTTCTGAAAAATGAAATCTATGCTAAAACTAAGATCGGTTTTGTCCCTCAACACCTCAATCTTGACTTAGACCTCACCGTGGAGGAAAACCTTCTAATTCATGGTCTTCTATACAATCTCTCCCTTCGAGAGATAAGAAAAAGATCATTTCAACTCCTTGAGCTTGCCTCCCTTAGTGATCGAAGAAAAGCGAAGGTAAAAGAGTTGTCTGGAGGGTTAAGAAGAAGACTTCTTATAATCAGGGCACTTTTGCACCATCCAGCGTTACTTCTTCTCGATGAACCAACTGTGGGTTTAGACCCACATATAAGAAGAAAAATATGGAGCTTCATAAAACAGATACAGGCCAAGGGCACTACCATCCTCCTGACCACCCACTACATGGAGGAGGCTGAAATATTAGCTGATAGGGTGGCCTTCATATTTTCAGGAAATATCATTGATACTGATACTCCCACGAATTTTATAAAGAAATTGGGCCAGATAGCCATAGATATCTTTTTCGATGGTGAAATGCATACAAAATACTTTCATTCCAAAGAAGAGGCAGAAAAAGCCCTCTTGGAGTACAGCCAGAAATACAATGCCATAACCTTAAGAAAGGTATCCCTAGAGGATGTATTCATAAAATACACCTCATCTCAAAACCAATGAAGGGATTCTTAGCCACCTATCTTAGAGAGATTCTCCTTTTAAAAAAGAGATTTTTCAGAGTTTTACTATCTCTATCAATAAATCCCATTCTTTATATCCTAGCCTTTGGAATTGGATTGGGAAAAGGGCTTTATTTAGAGGGAAGGCCTTACTTAGAATTTTTGATTCCGGGACTGATTTCGGCCAGTAGTATGTTACAGGCCTTTGCCATTAATGTAGAAATCAATGTGGCAAGGTTTTATCTCAAGGTTTTCGAGGAATTTCAGGGTGCTCCAATCTCCCCTCTGAGTTATGCCTTAGGCGAAGTGTTGTCTGGTATCACTAAGGCCTTTTTATCAACCTCTGTGATCCTGGGCATAACCTTCTTACTTGGCGGTGTCTCTATTAAGATAAACCTTCTTTTTTGGATTGTGGTTTTTATCAATGCTTTCATATTCGCCTCCCTCGGTCTTGCCTCTGCTATGACCATAAAAGCCCATGCGGATCAAACGCTTATCACCAACTTTATCATTACACCTATGATGTTTCTCGGTGGTACTTTTTTTCCTACAAGCAATCTGCCTGCCTTCATCCAGCCTTTAGTTGAAATTCTACCGCTAACCCTTGTTTCCAAGACTCTAAGAGATATAGCATGGAACAAACCCTTAGATTATTCAGACCTTGTTCTATTAATCACCTTGGCTATTTTTGCCTTCCTTCTTGCTCTATACACCATTAACAAGGCCAAAGACTAGAATGAAAAATCCTTATTCCCCGATAAAATCTAAGGCTAAACTTCTGACCTTACTTAGTTTTATTTTCAGTATATTCATCTGTCTTCTAAAATTTTTGGCCTATTACTTAACCCAGTCTGTGGCTATTTACTCTGATGCTATGGAATCCATTGTGAACATCTTTTCTGCTTTTCTGGCTATGATAGGAACCAAAATAGCCTTGAAGCCCTCAGATGCGGAGCATCCCTATGGACACACCAAAGTAGAGTATATCATTGCCATTGTGGAGAGTCTTTTCATACTACTAGCCTCCATCTCCATCTTTTGGGAGGCTTGGCAAAGTTTTTCACAAAAAAGGATACCAGAAAATCTCGATCTTGGCACCCTCTTTCTTCTTCTCGGAACAATCATAAATCTATCTTTAGCCTATGCTATTTACAGACAAGGGAAAATCGAGGCCTCCCCAATTCTCATATCCCATGCAAGCCATCTCTTCACCGATGTGATCACCACCTTTGGAATCCTAATAGGAATAATCTTAGCGACGTTAACTGGTTTTTGGTATCTCGACCCCCTTTTGGCAGTGATAATAAGCTTTAACATACTTTACCTGGGTTATAAAATCCTAAAAGATGCTCTAAACTCTCTCATGGACGTTAGCCTTAGTAAAGAAAAGATCGATGATATCCACCGAATCATTGAGGAAAGTCTAAGAAATTATCCTTATAAAAACATTTACATTTTTGATTTTAAAAGCAGAAAAGCAGGAAGAAAGAATTTTGTTGAATTCAACCTAGCCTTACCAGGAGAGCTCACCGTTAGGACGGCTCATGAACTCTGCGATAAATTAGAACAGAGGATTCTAGAGAACTATCCTGAAGTCCACGTTATAATTCATGTGGAGCCAAATAAGATCGAGGAAATCACTTAACCTCTGAAAGATCCCTTTTAATCTCCTCAAGAAGGGTTTCAAGTTTTAATCTCAAAGACTCTCTCTCCCTCTTGGCATATCCACCTAACATGATTTCCCAAGTATCACTATCTCTCCTCTTGATAAAAAGCCAATAGGTTTTGGGATCAAAGTAATAGACAAAAAATAAACCCAACATCATGATGATAAATCCGAGGTAAACGACCACATTACCAGGATCTTCTTTAGCTTGCAAACCTGTCATATAGTAAAGCTTTGCTAGATCTACATACTCCAAAGAGAGATTGTCCTCGGAAAAGCTTACTTCCAAAGGAGGGAAACCACTGATTATCAGGCCCTCTTTAGATTCACCATTTTCTTCATTCACAATCCAGAGTTTCATAAATATAAGGCCGTGTGCTTCTCCGTAATCCTGCAAAGCTATGGAGTATTTATCTTCTATGTTTATGGGTTGAAATGGAGATATCCTAAAGTCTTCACTCTTTTTATTGTGGATCACCTTGATGGTAAATTCTGGTATGATGTTATAGCTTGCCTGGTAAAAGGTTACATCTTTATACTTGAGTGGCTCATTGACTTTTATGATGGCATCAAAGGTTTTATTTTTATCATAGATGGTAACATTGGAAATATATTCCTTTGGCATCCCGTTGGGATAGGTTTCTAAGATGAATTTATTCAATTTCACGGTAAAGTCTAAATAAACAGGTTCTCTCTTCCTAAAGGGTTGCACTACATTGGAGCTTTCACCCTCAAGAATGCTCATGTTTCCCCTGTAACCCCAAAAGGCACCGATCAATGCCCCTATAATAATGATAACCAAAGAGAAGTGGACAACATAAACGGAAAAGAAAAAGGGTTTATTAACAGATTTATAAAAAAATTCCCCGTTGTCAAAATTTTTATCTATCCTTTTAAAACCGTATTTTTTGGCTATAAGTTCTCCCAATTGCTCAGATGTTACCCTCACCTGTTCAACTAATTTATTAGGAAGCTTTTCTGGATGCAATTCCCCTGGATCTTTTTGATAGAGTTTTATGGTAAAGGGTAATCTATTTATAGAGCAAACTATGAGGTTAAAGAGAAACAAAAAGAGTGTGGTTATGTACCACCAGGAATGATAGGCATCATTGATCTGAAAGAAGAGTATGAGTTTTCCTAAAACCTGTCCATATTTACCTAAATAAAAACTTCCAGGTTGCCCCTGAGGGATAAGAGTTCCCAATATTGAGATCCCTGCGAGCAGAAAGAAGAGCACAATAGCTAGTTTAGCAGAGCCTAATTTATTTAATAAATCCCTCATTCATAGATCCTCCAAAGAAAGATTATCTTATATTAATACCAAATAGACAAAATAACAACCTCTAAGTTCAAAAGTAAAAGAAGGTCTTGTGAAAATTAATAAAAAATTAACAAAAGATCAGATGAATGTCTTTCTTCTCTTGCTGAGACACCTAGATCCCTCTTCAATTTTTAAAATGATATTATATATTTGAAATAAAAACTATTTCCCTTTTTTTTGGAATTCCTTGCATATAAAGAAACTAGAAATATACGGTTTCAAATCCTTCCCTTATAAGATCACTCTTCCCTTTTCAAAGGGAGTTACTGCCATTGTAGGCCCTAATGGATCGGGTAAGAGTAATATCCTCGATGCCATCAAATGGGTTTTGGGAGAGCAAAGTCCAAAAAGACTTAGAGTAAAGGAGATCTCTGATCTGATCTATTCCGGAAATAATGATAAAAAAATTGACTTTGCAGAGGTTAAAATAGTATTTACCCATGATCCGCCTCTCATTGAAAAATATAAGGATTATGAAGAGATAACTGTTATTCGAAGATTCTACAGAGATGGTGAAGGTGAGTTCTTCATTAACAACAAACCCTGCAGATTAAAGGACATACATTTTCTCTTCTTGGGCTTAGGAGTGAACCCTCAGAGCTATGGGGTTATTGATCAGGGTGAGGTTAATAAATTTTTAGAAGTCACCTCCAAAGAGCGAAAGAGATTCTTGGAGGATCTAGCAGGAGTTTCAAAGATCAGGGTAACTGAAGAAGAAACTTTAAAAAACCTTCAAAATGCCAAGCAAAATTTGATTAGAATAGAAGATCTACTAAGAGAAGTAGGAAATCAATACATACATCTTCAAAAACAAGCAGAGATTGCCAAAAGATATCTCTATTTAAGAGAAAACTTAAAAAAACTTAGCATAAAAAAAATATTGATTATTAAAAAGAAAGAAGAAAAAGAATTAGAAATGATAATAGAAAAATTAAAAGATTTAAAGAATCAAAAAGAAAATTTAAATATAAGTCATGTTGAACTGGAAGAGAGAGAAAAATTGATTTTAAAAAATTTGATAATAAAAGAAAGGGAATACAAAGATAAAAAGAGAGAAAAGGAAGAAATAGAATTAGAAATAGAAAATACAAATAAAAAGTTAGGTGATCTTTATCAAGAAGAGAGAAACATTATGCAAAAACTCGATAGAGAAAAAATCAAGTATGAAACAGATGAAGAGAGGAGAAAAACCAGTTCTGAAGAATTAGATAGGATCAAGGGGAGATTGAATTCCATAGAGTTGCAAAAAAAAGAGATAGAGGAAGAAAGGGAAAAGATAAAGATAGAGGCTAAAAAGTGGGAGGATGAATATATAAAGACCAGTAAAGAGTTTGAGATCAGTAAAAACAAATATAATCATGTAAAAAATAAAAGGGAACAGATTAAAGAGAGGATAGATCATCTCAGCAGTGAGAAAAATCTCTTGGAAAAAGAGGCAGATCGAATAAAAAGAGAATTAAGCGATTATGAAAAAACACTAGCTGAATTGGATAGTGAAAAGAGTATCTTGGAAAAAAGGTTAGAAGAGCTTCAGAGTCTAATCAACAAGGCGGAAGAAGATCTAAAAAACCTAAAAAGTGAAGAAGAGAACCTGAAAGAGGAAATACAGACTCTCAAGGATAAGAAGATTAATTTACTCTCTGACATAAAGAACAAAGAGGATAACATCAGCCTTTTGGAAAAGGTTCTAAAGGAGGAAAAAGGCACCATTCCAGAGGCCTATATCTCAAAGACCTTAGGAACAAAGCTTGAATTGGACTTAGAAAAACTAAGTCTCTTAGAATCATTTTATGGAGAATTTCTAAAAGCTATCGTTGTTGAAAATTGGGAGGAACTGAATTGCTTACTAAGGGACACTGAACATCACCTCTTTATCTTTTCAAAGGATATCTCCAGGCTTCCTCTGGAACTTAGATATCTAAAAGAACCAATGAGAGAATTGGAAGTTGAAAATAGAGCTTACTTTGGCTACTTTACAGAAAAAAAACTATTGTTTACTCCCCTTGGACTCATAGTAAGATTAGTGGAGAGCAAAAAGGGATATTTCACTATTACAAAGGAAAAAAGGTTAATGGAAACTCTTTTGGGAAGACTAAAAGAAGAACTTAAAAAGGTAACTGCTCTGGAAAAGGAGCGATTCCAAAGTTTAAATGATATAAGTGGTAAAATTAACAAAGCTATGGAAGATATAAAAAAATACAAGACAGATTCAGATAAGCTCTCTGAACATCTATTAAAAATAGAAAAACAGAAAATAAGGATAGCTGAGGCAGAAAGGCTAATAAAAGAAAAATTAACAAATTACTCAGAGCGTATCCAAAGTTATAATTCACAAATTCAAAGTCTAAGGGACGAACTACAAAGAATGGACATTGAAACAGCCACATTGTCAGCTACTCTAAACCTTTTGAAAGAAAAACTAAGCATTACAGAGAGGGAAATGGTTACCCTGGGGCATAGAGTAAACGATCTTGACAAGGCATTTGTCAAGGTTAAAACCGAAGAAGAGCAACTTATAATGAGAAAGAATGAACTACAGGGGTTCTTAGAGAGAATAGACAAAGCTCTAAGAGAGTCAAAATACAAACTGGCAACAATGACAGAGGAGCAGGGCTATATCAAAAGCAAAATTCAAGAACTAAAGTTAAAAAAAGGTGAACAGGAAAAGATCAGAAAAGATATATTGGAAGCTTTGGCTGAATTGGAAAATCAAATAAAGGAGGAGAGTGATAGACGAGAGGAGATTCACCAAAAGAAGAGGGAGATAGAAAAAAACAAAAGTTCAATAGAGAACAAAATACACAACTTAGAAATTACTCTTATGGAAAAGAAGATGATTCTCGAGAATCTTCAGAGGGAGTTGAAAAATTGGTTAGATGAAAATGAGCCTTTTTATGTAGGTGACATCTTTGAGGATAATCCCGAAGCCCTGGACTATGAAATCCGAAAAATCAAGGAAGAGCTTAAGAATTATGAAGAGGTGAACCTGGCAAGCATTAAAGAGTTTGAAATAGTCAAAGAGCGGTATGAAAGCCTTTGCTCGCAAAAGGATGATATAGAGAGAGCCATAAGAGAGATAGAACTCCTACTGGAAGACTTACAAAAAAAGGCTACCGAACAGATTCTTACTACCCTAAAGGAAGTTAATTTGAAGTTAAGAGAGATTTTTCCCCTTATCTTTACCAAGGGACAGGCAGAATTATATCTCACAGAAGAGGACCCTTTAACCTCTGGCTTAGATCTCAGAATAGAGCTTCCACAGAGGGAGATCAAACATCTTAACATGCTTTCTGGAGGGGAGAAAGCCCTATGTGTAATAGCCTTACTTATATCTTTTTATCTCACTAAACCTGGCCCCTTTTGTATCTTAGATGAAGTGGATGCTCCACTTGATGATAAAAACTCCCTTAAATTCATAAGGTTATTGCATAAAATTAAGGAACATTCTCAAATCATTTTAGTAACTCATAATCACAATGTTATAAAAGAAGTTGATAACCTTATCGGGGTGACAATGGAAGAAAGGGGAGTATCAAAGGTAGTTCGATTAAAATTGGAGAGTATTTATAATGATATCAAATAAAAATTTGCTAATGCTATATTTGACCTCTCCCTTCAATTCAGAGGCCTTTTAGCTTTTTAATAATCAAATAACTCTCCTTGAAGGTTATAACCTTTTTCGCGGGCTGCTATGGATTGAATTAAAAGCGGGTATCTGGTTTAAAATCTTTTGTCAACTTCCATACTCTAATCCTTTAATCAGTTCTTCAATCCTTCTAAGTCTATGGCTTAACTCTTTGTAAGATTCTTTCTCTTTGTCAACAATGTCAGCTGGTGCTCTTTCTAAAAATTGGGAATTATTTAGTTTTCTCTCAATCATATGGACCTTATCTACTATTTTGCTTTTCTCTTTAATTAACCTCTGCTTTTCCCTCTCAAAATCAATGAAATCCTTTAAATTAAAATACAATTCACCAGAACTCAAAATGGCAACAACTTCTCCTAATTCTCTTTTGTGTTCTTCTTTAAAAACAATTTCATTCAATCGTGCTAAGAATTTAATAATTTCTACCTCAGTTTTTATTTTATCTAAAATAACCCTTTTATTCTTATAATATATAGGAATATTTTTTTGTGAAGAGAGATTGTATTCAGCCTTGATGTTTCTGATAACACTGATTATTTCCATAACAAGTGATGTCAAAAACTTTTCTTCCACTGAAAGTTCTAGTCCTTTATGCTGGGGAAAGATCTCTCTCAGGAGGTAAATTTCTTTCTTAAATGGCAGATAACTCCAGAGTTCCTGAGTTATGAAAGGGATAAAGGGATGAAGAAGTTTTAAAGTTTCGCTAAATACTGTATACAAAAGTGCCATAGTCTCAGCTTTTTTGTCATCTCTTTTAAGATAAACCTTGGATATCTCCAGATACCAATCACAAAGATCGTCCCAAAGGAAATGATAGGCACTCATCGCAGCTTGATCAAATTCAAATTCCTCTAATTTTTCTCTTACTTTTTTGATAGTTTGATCTAGCCTTGTCAATATCCATTTAGAGAAAGGTAACAAATTATCAAAATTTATGTCAGCAAGGTCTTTTTCTTTGAGATCCTGTATGTTCATTAAGATGAATCTCCCTGCGTTCCATATCTTGTTGATAAAGTGTTTATAGCCCTCTATTCGAGATTCAGATAGTTTAATATCTCTTCCCTGAGCAGCTAAGGCAAGAAGTGTAAACCTAAGGGCATCACATCCGTATTTATCTATCATATCCAATGGATCTATTACATTTCCTTTGCTTTTACTCATCTTCTGCCCTTTTTCATCTCTCACCAAGGCATGGATATAAACCTTTTCAAAGGGTATAGCTCCCATGAAATGTTCACCCATCATAATCATTCGGGCGACCCAGAAAAAGATGATATCAAAGCTTGTCACTAAAACAGAAGTGGGATAGAACCTTTTCAGTGTTTCGGTCTTTTCAGGCCAACCCATGGTTGAAAAGGGCCAGAGTGCTGATGAAAACCAGGTATCAAGCACATCCTCATCAGGTCTAAGATTGCTGGTTTGACACCGAGGGCAGTTCTCAACCTCATCTTCCCTACTTACGATTATCTCTCCGCAGGATTCACAGTACCAGACAGGAATCCTATGTCCCCACCAGATCTGCCTGGAAATACACCAATCACGAAGGTTTTTCATCCAATCAAAGTAAAGATTTTTCCAGGATTCAGGATAAAATTTGATAAATCCGTAATCAACACAGGCAATCGCAGGCTGAGCCAACGGCTTCATCTTCAAAAACCATTGTTTTGATAAAAGGGGCTCAATGATGGTGGCACAGCGATAACAATGACCAAGAATGATCTGGTAATCCTCTTCTTTCAGTATAAGATCCTGTAAAGAAAGATCCTCAACGACTCTCCTTCTGGCTACAAAACGATCAAGCCCCTTATATGGTCCAGCTTCATCTGTCATCTTTCCAAATTCATCTATAACTTTTATAATGGACAGATTGTGTCTCTTGGCTATTTCAAAATCATTGAAATCATGAGCAGGAGTCACCTTGACAGCACCTGTTCCAAATTGAGGATCCACTTGAAGATCTCCTATAATCGGAATTGCTCTATTAACAAGAGGAAGAATCACTCTTTTACCAATTAAAGCCTTGTATCTTTCATCCTCTGGATGAACGGCTACCGCTGTATCACCGAGCATGGTCTCAGGACGAGTCGTCGCTACCACGATGAAATGTGAACCATCTTCAAGGGGATATTTTATATACCAGAGCTTCCCAGCTTTGGGTTCAAATTCAACTTCTATATCTGCTAAAGCTGTATTGCATCTAGGACACCAGTTGATTATGTAATCACCCCTGTATATAAGGCCCTCTTCCCAGAGTCTACAAAAAACCTCCCTTACTGCCTTTGAGAGGCCTTCATCCATGGTAAATCGTTCATATTTCCAACTACAACTGGCACCTAACTTTTTTAGTTGATTGATTATTCGGCTACCATATTGAGCTTTCCACTCCCAGACCTTTTCAAGAAATTTGGCTCTACCCAGTTGTTCACGGCTTAAACCTTCTTTAGCTAACTCCCTTTCAACCACATTTTGAGTAGCAATACCTGCATGATCTGTGCCGGGAATCCAAAGAACGTCATAGTTATCCATTCTCTTGTAACGGGCTAATACATCTTGGATAGTGTTATTTAGAGCATGCCCAATGTGGAGTGACCCGGTAACATTAGGGGGTGGAATTACCATGGAAAATTTTGGTTTTCCTGGATCATTTAGAGGCTCAAAGAGACCCTCCTTTTCCCAAAGATCATACCATTTATCTTCCACCTTTTTTGGATCATAACTGGAATCAAGCTTGATTTCCCTCATGAGTGATTACCCCTGTTTGACAAGAATCTGTGTCCCTAAGCCCTCATCGGTAAAGAGTTCAATAATGACACTATGAGGCACTCTACCATCTATGATGTGAACCTTGTTAACTCCAGCTTGAATTGCTTTTCTTGCACTTTTTAATTTTGGTATCATACCCCCCTTGGCGACACCCATCTCTACAAGATTATCAATTTCATCGACAGAAAGAGTTGAAATCAGCTCCCCCATTTCACCTTTCACTCCCTCCACATCAGTTAGATATATCAGTTTTTCTGCCTGCAAGCTTGCCGCCACAGCACCGGCCACTAAATCAGCATTGACGTTGTAAGCCTCTCCCTCTGGTCCCACGCCAACAGGAGCGATAACAGGTATAAAATCGCTATCAATAAGGGTGTATAACACTTCAGGATTAACCTTTTTTACCTTCCCTACCCTGCCAATATCAATGATCTCAGGTGGTCTATCTTCACCGGTGTATTTATAAATACTCATCTTCTCAACCTCAATTAGATCACCATCCCGTCCAGAAAGCCCCACCGCCTTTCCACCTACTTGATTAATCAGGCTAACGATTTGCTTATTAACCGTCCCTACTAAAACCATCTCCACCACATTCATGGTCTCTTCATCAGTAACCCTTTGACCCTCTACAAAGACCGGCTTTAACCCCATCTTTTCCATGACCTGACTTATCTGTGGTCCCCCACCATGAACGATAATTGGCTTAAGCCCCACATACTTCATTAAGACGACGTCCTTTGCAAAGGCCTCTTTTAATTCCTCATGGATCATGGCGTGACCACCGTACTTTATAACGACAATTTTACCATAGAACTTTCTGAAGTATGGTAGGGCAGATATCAAAATCTTGGCTTTTTCTACAATTTCCATAGCAAATCTTAGACTTTATTATTACCAAAGAGCAGGAGCATGAACGATATAACATTTGAGAGGAAATTTGCCGTTGTTCTTCACACCATGTCTCTCTCCGGGAGACACTACAATAGAATCAAATGGTTTGACTGTTATCCAGTTATCCTTCAGATACACCTCTCCCTCACCAGAGATGACTAATATGGTATCAACCTCTCGTTCATGGGTGTGGATGGGTATCTCTACTCCTGGTTCTATCTCTAATATGGTAATGCTGAGCTCAGGGTGCTTTTCTTTGGTTAAAATAAAACCAATTTTAACTCCATTAAACTTAGGATGAGGTTTCAGCTCAACCTCAGCTATACTTTGAATCATGTAAAACACCTCCTAATTGGTATTTACTTTGATTTTACCTTATAAATAACGGTCGTGGGAAAATTATCATACACCAACTCAAAGTATTTGGGATCGTATTCTCTCAGGATAAACATTTGGAAAAAGAGACTGCTATCAGAAGGAGGCTCTGCAATAAAAAGTCCTGTTTGATTACCAACTCTTACAAAAGCTAAGGTATAACCCTGAGGAAGGTGGCTTCTCTTGTTCAATACCTTAGAATCCACTTCATAGATATCCTTTATGGGCACGATTTGATCTTTCACACGTATTACTCCTATATTGAGATCAATTACCGCATCTTCAAGGTCAGGACATTGTATCACATTGGGAGAAATCAACCTACAGATAGGCGCCATAATTTTACCAAATTGTCCTTCTTTTTTATTAAAATCATAGGAACCGAAGTAATGGATCCAGCCGAATTTGTCAATCAGATCCTCTGTAAAGACCCAATAAACTGGATTTGGAAGACTTTTATCGAATTCTCCCCTTTGGATTCTCTGAAGAATCTCCTTAGCAGTTGCATTTTCCTTGCGCATGATCTGAGCTAAGCCAGTGATTCCATAATTACTCACAAAGGAGGTCAAAAGCCAAGCCTCTCTAGGATCAGAGGTTGCAAAGGAACGGGCAATGAGATAGGTTTTGGGGCTTACTTGAGATCCCCCATCATGAAAGACAGCTCTTCTGGCATATAGCTGAAAGGCATAGCCGTAATCCCACCAGGTCCAAATAACGGAATCCTTGGGAGTTTTCTCCTTTATCCAAACCATATCCTTCACCAGTGGAGAAAAAATCTTAGGAGCACTAACCATAGAAATAGCCTCTCTCTGAGCACGGATTGTAGATATAAAAACTATGATTCCAATTAATGTTGATACCAACTCCTGTTTTGACTTCTCTTTAAATATATCAAGAGCTGGAAATATCCTTCCAAGAGCTGGAAATATCCTTCCAAAAAGTAGATGAACCAAATAACCTAAACCAAGTCCAACAAAAGGAGCAAGATACATGGCAAAACGAGCTCCTGAGATGAAGGTGAGAAGACCTATACCAAAGAAGGGCAAGAGAAAGATTAGATTTCTAAAGTTCAAGATGAATAGAATAAAAGCACCGAAAAGCCCAATTACCCCCAACTCCTTACTATAAACTACAGCATTGATTGCCTCCCAAAAGGTCAACTTTTGAAGCTCTGAAATAGACATAAAAATGTTTGGAAAATCTTTGAACAAAAGATCAACGGCCGTAGGGCTCTTTATGTTGAATACCAGAGTTTTAACCTGTAAAAAAAGGTGATAAGGTCCATGGTAGATATACCAAGCTTGAGGAAGGATGAGGATAATTAAGTAGATACAGTCCTCCCTCTTAAGGGACAAGGCAAGCTTTCGCTTTTTAAGGAACTCTCCAAACTGATTCCAGAATAAGGCAACTAAAAAGGTTACAATAAGCACAAAATTAAGATTTGGATGGGCATACCAAAGTTGGTATAGAATAAGCCCTATGCTTGCCAATGATATCCAGAGGTATTTTGCCTTGGAAGTTTTACTTTGGAAAAAATTTAAAAACAAAAAAGATATTAAAAAGGGAAAGGTTAGGTTGAAGACATCATGGTCAAGTCTCATAATCCCTGTTCTTCCAAGATACATCGGTGCTGAAATTGCAGTAACACTACCAATGAGACCAGCCCAGGGAAGATTTAGTTTTTTCATATAGAAGAACAGTGGAAAGGCAACCGAGATGGCAAAAATGGGTATTAGATAAAAGCTTAACGAGGCAACATCCTTTCCTGTGAGACTTGACAAAATGTGGAAAAGAAAGCTGATTAGCGAACCTGAAAGACTGTACGTTGGGGCAAAGTTTTCCCCTTCTTTAGCATTGGTCCTGTTGTCTGGGTAAAATCTAAATCTATCCACCTCACCGCTTTTAAATATTCCCTCCTTCATATCTAAAGCCAATCTCGCAAAGAAAAATGAGTCATATTCTGCATAGAGAGGTTCACCTTGATAATAAAACCAATTTTTGTTCTCTTCCCAAATCTTCACATCATCAAAGCGCACATAGACCCCGAAAAAAAGCACTACAAGAAACAGAAAGAAGTATATCAATCTGTAACTTAGGTTTACAGCCATAATCTAACCCCTAACCAAATTTATAATTCACACCAAATCCCCCTCTTGGATAGGACCAATCGATATTCTTCGAGGGGCAGCCTATTCTACAGGACCCACACTCTAAACAGGCTTGATAATTGATAAGTATCTTATTCTGATGATCAAGCCTGTAAACGCCTGCTGGGCAGAAATTCAGACAGAATTTTGCCTTACACTGGTTACAGACTCGCTGATCTTTGATTTTTAAGTGCTGAAACTCCTCATCAACAAAGAATTTCACACTGGAGATCTTTTCATCAATATTAACCTTGAACTCCTTTACCAAAGGATCCTCCCAAGCTTAAGAAAATCCCTCACTAATCCCAACAAGCCTCTCTTCCTTCTTATTATAGCCAATATTTCTCTGATTACATCTCTTTTGGCTCGACCCTGAGCTGAAAAATAAAGATGGCAGATCTGATACATCAATTCGGGATAAACCTGAAATAGCTGTGAATTTGAAAGCAAAATAGCCTTCAAGTCCTTAATCATAAGCATATCTTTGTAAATGTAACTCTCTTTAAAAAGTTCTTCATATCTTTTCAAGGCCTTTTCTGTGAAATCGCCCTTTTCAAAGGCAAATTTTATGGCCTCGCTTGCCATTAGTCCTGAGTAGATTGCAAGATTTGTTCCCTCCCTAAAGAGAGGATTAACCAAACCGGCGGCATCTCCTACCACAAGCACCCCATTTCCAAATAACTTAGGGAAGGCCTTTATTCCCCACTCTGGTATCAAATGAGCCCCATATTCCAAGGTTTCTGCTCCATTAAAAAGTTCCCTCAAATAAGATAGAGCTTTGGCTCTCTCCAAGATCTCATAGGGTTTGAGGTTTAAATCCATTAATTTGTTTAGAAATATACCTACACCGAAGGAAAGAGTATTTTTATTGGTGTAGAGAAAACCCGTGCCAGGTAACCCTAAGGTTACTTCACCCATCAACTCAATGGCTAAGCCTCTGTTCTCCCCAAGCCCTAAACGGGCTTCCATTTCTCCCTTTGGCAACTGTAAGACCTCTTTAACAGCCAAGACGACCTCACTAGGTTCAACAGTTCTATCAACAAGGCCTGCCCTTTCTGTCAGAACCCTATTGACTCCCTCAGCAAGAACTACCACTTTAGCTTCTATAGAAGCTGGAGTTTTGTCTTCAAGGCTGGTAGGTCTATCAACTATAACCCCACATACTTTGTTTGCCTCCCAGATTAGATCTAAAACTCTCGTCTTTACAGCAATATCTAAGCCTTTTTTAATAGCATAGTCAGATAGAAAGGCATCGAATTTTGCTCTTAGCGCCGTGTAGGATTCCTTTGGATCTCTCTTTGTGTGAAGTATCTTCACCACACCATCCTTAGATATGAAGAAATAGCCCTCTTCAGTTACAGGGCGTTCTGCTGGGAAGTTATCGACCTCTGGAAATTCTGGGACTATCTCCTTAATGGAGGAGGTGTAGATAATCCCTCCAAAGAGATTTTTTGCGCCGCAAAAGCGACCCCTCTCAATAAGGAGGGTTTTAAATCCCTTTTCGACGAGTTTTATTCCAGCAGATAGCCCTGCTGGTCCGCCACCAACAATAACTACATCATATTTGTATTTACCCATCGGTTGACCTTTCTTTTCTAATGGCAAAGAGCAAGGCCTCGGCTACCTTTTTCCAATCACCAACTATGCCTAAGTTGGCGATCTGAAAGATAGGTGCCTCAGGATCGGTGTTCACCGCTACAATGAAATCAGAATTTTGCATCCCAGCTCGATGCTGAATAGCCCCTGAAATGCCAAAGGCTAGATAAACTTTGGGCCTGACGGTCTTTCCAGTTTGACCTACCTGATGTTCGTACCCTATCCAATGAGCTTCAACAGCAAGCCTTGAAGCCCCAAGCTCTCCCTTTAATTCTTTAGCAAGTTCAGCAAGCAAACTGAAACCATCCTTACTACCAATACCCTTACCCCCAGCAACTATAACTTCAGCATATTCAAGGTTAACGGCTTTTTCCTTTGGTATGAAGGCTAATCGCTTCACTTTGGCTTCATCTTCATGTAACTCGACAGATTCTCTAATAAGCTCTCCCTTAATAGAGCTTTTCCTTTCAGGCACAGGGAATATTCGTGGTCGAACGGTAGCCATCTGCGGTCTATGATGAGGACACACAATGGTAGCCATTATGTTCCCTCCATAGGCTGGTCTTGTCATAAGAAGTTGCCCAGTTTCACTATCAATGGATAACTCGGTGACGTCGGCGGTTAAACCGGTCTCAAGGTGTGTTGCTACGCCTCCAGCTAAATCTCTCCCTAAAGGGGTTGCTCCTATGAGAAAAATCTCCGGTTTGTATTTTTTAGCAAGTTCAGAGGCACCCTTCACATAGGGGATGTGTCGATAATAGGACAAAACCTGGTGGTCAAGATAGTATATCTTTTCTGCACCGTAAGCAAAGATCTCATCAATTATATCTTCCACCTTATAACCAAGAAGAAGTGCTGACACTCTGCCTGATAGATCAGAAGCCAATCTCTGGGCAACACCCAGGAGCTCAAAGGATACGGGGTGAATCTTACCTTCTTCCTGCTCAATATAGACCCAAACCTCTTTCATAAGAGATCCCTTTCTCTTAAAACATCTAGAATCTTTGAAACAACATCATCCAATGAAACATCATCTAAGTTATAAATCTTTCCGATTCTTTTTAGCTCTGGGGTATAGACCTTTTTGACCTGAGTTGGAGATCCTTTGAGCCCTAACTTATCTCTCTGAAAAGAAAGAGGCCCTTCTGCATTAAAAGTCTCTGGTTCTGCTCTTTGAGCTTTTAGTATGTTTTCTAAAGGAACAAAAGGTAGAGGGGAGAGATCCTTTTCGCATGTAAGCAATATTGGGAAAGGAGCCTCAAGGACCTCAATGCCTTTCTCAGTTTTTCTGTGAACTACTATTTTCCTGTGAATGGGATCAAGGTTTTCTATCTTTACAACATATGTAATAACTGGAATTCCTAATCGGTTTGCCACACCTGGTCCCACCTGAGCCGTATCTCCATCTATAGCCTGTTTTCCGAAGAGGAAAAGATCAAATAGTTCCTCTCTTTGCAAAAATCTGATAGCCTCAGCTAAAGTATAACTTGTGGCTAAAGTGTCTGCTCCGGCAAATTTTCTATCGCAGAGAAGAATAATTCTATCGGCACCAAACTCTACAGCCTCTTTAAGAGCATTTTTTGCCTGTGGTGGTCCCATGGTGATTACCGTAACTTTCGCCTTAAATCTCAGTTTTAATTGGTATGCTAGACTTAGAGCAACGATATCATAGGGGTTTATGATAGAGGGAACTCCTTCTCGAATCAAGGTTCCTGTGTCAGGGTTGATTCTTATATTAGTAGTATCTGGAACCTGCTTTATGGAGACAAGGATATTTAGCATGGATGAGGATTATTTGGTGTGACCTGGTAACTCTAGGTGAGTACAGGTGCCTGAAGGACAAGTGTGCGATTCCGCTATCCTTGGTTTATCACCACCACTGCCTTTGGATGAACTTCCAATGATAGAGTTAACTACGCTCATTAGTCTCTCAATTTTAGTGGAGCCACATACTTTACAGGTGACCCCACTGACTTCCTCCTTACTTTTTAGTAGCACTTCGAAAACCTCTTCACAATCCGAGCATCTAAACTCAAAAATTGGCATAGGGCACACCCCTTTTGGAGCCTCTGAGAGTGCCCGGGGCCGGACTCGAACCGGCACGGAGGCGGTCCTCCAGTGGATTTTAAGTCCACAGCGTCTACCTATTCCGCCACCCGGGCTCCAGAGACTAAAATAACACAAATGTATTAAAAATCAAGTTAAAAAAAATGTATGAGTCCAACGCAAGCTCAAAACTTACTCCAAAAGTCCCTCCCACTCCTGCTCGATAAATGACTATACCCATAGTAGTCTAAAGACCACTTCTTTTCCTTGGAATGTATCTTTAATTGCTTCAAGTCTTTGCAACGTTTTTAAGTCTTTGATGGGAGATGGGGTTAGTGAAAAGTTAAACCATTGATTTTCAATTTTAACACCTTTTTTCTTCTAAAAAAGGCTTTAAACTTATACATTTATTCTATTGTGGAGGGGTTGCTTTACCAAATCAGGAAGAACAGAGAAATGAAACAATTCTTTGAGACACGAAGTGGCACTTTGAAGGTCATCTTTTAAAAATCAAAAAAGCTGCTATCATATAACACCTTGAAATCAGCTTTATTAAGAGGAGGTTTTCATGACCGAGAGGACCCTTGTTATGATCAAACCAGATGGTGTGGAGAGAAATCTCATTGGCAAGGTTATCAGCATCTTTGAAGAAAGAGGATTAAGAGTGGTTGCTCTTAAGAAAACAAGATTGACAAAGGATCAGGCCAAGGCCTTTTACATCGTTCACAAGGATCGACCTTTCTATGAAGACCTTACCACCTATATGAGCTCTGGGCCAATTGTTGCCATGGTCCTCGAGGGAGAGAATGCCATAAAGAGGGTAAGAGAGATCATGGGAGCTACTGATCCAAAGGAGGCCCAAGAGGGGACAATCAGAAAACTCTTTGCCCTTGACAAAGAGAAAAATACTGTTCATGGCTCAGACAGCCCTGAATCAGCAATGAAAGAAATCCCCTTTTTCTTCAGTGAACAGGAATTAATTGCCCAATCCTGATGACTGAGAACGAATGGATAATCTATCTTAAAAAATATCTTCACCAGAATGATGAAGTTTTAGCTACGCACAACGAGGATTGTGCAGTTATTAGAGTTGATGATAGAAAATATCTTCTCTTGACCACGGATGCCCTAGTGGAAAACGTTCATTTCAAATTACAATACACCGATTACTATTCCCTTGGCGTAAAACTTGCTTCCAGTAATTTAAGCGACATTGCTGCCATGGGTGGGAAGCCCCTTTGGGCTCTTCTTACCCTTGGATCAAAGGAGCCCCTTGATTACTCCTGGCTTGATCCCCTAATGGAAGGCCTGATCTCCACTTTAGAACTATACGGTGCAAAGCTCGTCGGTGGTGATACTGTAAGAAGCGAGACTTTTTTTCTAAATCTCTCCCTTATCGGTGAAACCCCAAAGCCAATCCTTAGAAGCGGAGCAAGACCTGGTGATTCCATCTTTGTATCTAAGGAACTGGGATTAAGTTCTGCCTTCTTGAGGTATATTGTAGATACGCCCTTGGAAAAGGTCCCTGCACCTGTGAGAGAAGCTCATCTGAGACCCATTCCTCAAGTGGACCTTGGCTTGGCCTTAAGAGAGGTGGCCAATGCCGCCATTGATATCTCCGATGGACTCCTTCTTGACCTCTACAGAATCTGCTTAGCATCTAATGTTTCAGCTGAAATCGAACTAGATCAAATTCCCAAAAGCCCCTATGCCAACATAGAAGAAGCTCTTTCAGGTGGGGAAGACTATGCCCTACTCTTTACGGTAAGCGATGATAATATTGAAAAATTAAAGAAAGTTTCTTCAGAACTTAATACAACAGTATATTACATTGGGAAAATTATTGAACATGAAAACAAACTCTTTTTGATTGATGAAAGGGGAGAGAGAAAACCCCTCTCTCCCCAAGGGTATGATCACTTTACTTTTCCACTTCAACCTTTATGACCTTTTTCTTTTCCTCTGGTTTCTTGGGTAAGCAGACTTTCAACACTCCATCTTTATATTGAGCTTTAACCTTTTCAATTTCTACCTCAGTAGGCAACTGAATGGCTCTCATGAAGCTTCCATAAAATCTCTCAACTCTGTAGAAATTTTCCTTTTTCTCCTCTACTTCTCTCTTTTTTTCACCCTTTAGTGTTAAAACATTGTCAACTATGTTAATTTCAATATCCTCTGGTTTTACACCTGGTAGATCTGCTTTTACTATTATTGCATCTTCAGTTTCTGATACATCTACAGCAGGTGCCCATTCGACTACTTCAAATCTTTCCGGTAAATAAGTTTTACCAAAAAACTCTTGCCAAATACGATCCATTTCTTTTCTTAATTCTTGTAGTGGACGCCAAATAGTTAGTTCAGGCATATCCTCCACCTCCTTTATGTTTTTTTTAATAAAAATAATAACTTTTTTTTAAATTTCAAGTATCTTTACTGTTGAATATTGTTAAATAAAAGTTAACACCTTGAAAAGGCAATATAAGAATTTAACTTTTTTAAATAAATCTCTATAGGAGGTTTACTTATGAGACTTGAAAGGTTTACTTTTAAAGCACAGGAAGCTTTACAGAGTGCACAGAAGTTGGCCGAATCCCTTAACCACAATCAACTTGAAACTGAACACATACTTAAAGCTTTGATAGATCAAGAGGGCGGGATTATACCCATAATTCTCGACCGCTTAGGTATCAATTCCAAGATCCTAGCTTCAGAGCTTGAGGAAATCCTTAGCAACTATCCCAAGGTTTCAGGTGGAGCCTATCAGCTTTACCTCTCTATGGGTGCTAAACAGGTCCTTGATAGATCTGAGGCACTTGCCAGGGAAATGAAAGATGAATTCATCTCAACGGAACACCTTTTTCTTAGCATTCTTGATAGCTCAACTAAAGCCGGAGACCTTCTAAGAAGAAGAGGGGCAACTTTTAGTTCAGCTAAAGAGGTGATAAATCAGATAAGAAAAGGAAGAAGAATAACCGATCAAAACCCAGAGGAACAATATCAGGCCTTGGAAAAATTTGGAAGAGACCTAACAAGTTTAGCCAAGGCTGGAAAGCTTGATCCGGTGATTGGAAGGGATGAAGAGATCCGTAGGGTTATGCACATCTTGAGCAGAAGAACAAAGAACAACCCCGTATTAGTGGGAGAACCTGGGGTAGGTAAAACAGCCATTGTGGAGGGCCTGGCTCAAAGAATCGTTGCTGGCGATGTTCCTGAGATCTTAAAGAACAAAAGACTGATACAACTTGATCTTGGTGCTTTAATTGCTGGCACTAAATACCGAGGGGAGTTTGAAGACAGGCTCAAAGGAGTGATAAGAGAAGTTCAGAGCAGTGAAGGTGAGATAATTCTCTTCATTGATGAAATCCATACCATTGTTGGAGCTGGTTCTGCTGAGGGGGCAATGGATGCTGCCAATATGCTTAAACCTGCCCTAGCCAGAGGTGAACTCCGCTGTATCGGAGCTACAACCATTGAGGAGTATAGAAAATATATCGAAAAGGATCCTGCTTTAGAGAGAAGATTTCAACCGGTTTATGTGGATGAGCCTACTCCGGAGCAGGCTATTGCCATCCTTAGAGGATTGAAGGAAAAATATGAGGTCCATCACGGAACTCGCATAACCGACAACGCCATAGTTGCCTCAGTTACCCTCTCTCATCGATACATAATCGATAGGTTTTTGCCTGATAAAGCCATAGATCTCATCGATGAAGCCTGTGCTAAACTACGCATTGAGATCGACTCTATGCCCACAGAAATAGATGAAATAGAGAGGAAAATAAAACAGCTGGAGATTGAAAGGGTTGCCTTAGAAAAGGAAACAGATCCTAAGGCAAAGGAGAGACTGCAAAAGATCATCGAACAGCTGAATGATCTAAAGGCCCAAGTTGAAAACTTAAAAGCCCAGTGGTTAAAGGAGAAAGAGATCATTCAAAACATAAGAAGATTAAAGGAAAAGATAGATCAACTCAAGATTGAAGCACAGCAGGCAGAAAGACAGGGAGATTTGACAAGAGTTGCAGAGATCATCTACGGACAGATACCTCAACTTGAGAAGGAATTAGCAACCGAAAACCAGAGGCTTTCAGAGCTTCAGAGGGAGAAGAGTTTTCTAAAGGAGGAGGTGGATGAGGAAGATGTTGCTGAGATCATCTCTAAGTGGACTGGTATACCTGTGAAAAGACTCCTGGAGAGTGAAAGAGAAAAGCTTTTAAGGATTGAGGATAAGCTAAAGGAAAGGGTAGTGGGCCAGGATCATGCTATCTCTTCCATTGCAAACGCTATCAGAAGGGCAAGGGCTGGCCTTAAAGATCCCAATCGACCCATTGGTTCCTTTCTCTTCATAGGTCCTACAGGTGTGGGGAAAACAGAGCTTGCAAAGGCCTTGGCTGAGTTTATGTTTGATACAGAGCAGGCAATGATAAGAATTGACATGAGTGAATATATGGAAAAACACTCGGTAGCAAGACTTATCGGTGCACCCCCAGGTTATGTGGGCTACGAGGAAGGTGGTCAACTGACAGAGGCTGTTAGGAGAAGGCCCTATTCCGTTATCCTCTTTGATGAAATTGAGAAGGCTCACCATGATGTCTTCAACATTCTCCTACAGGTCTTAGATGACGGAAGGCTTACCGATGGAAAGGGTAGGACCGTTGACTTTAAAAACACTATAATTATAATGACCTCCAATGTGGGTAGTCACTACTTCCAGGAAACCTATTGGGACAGAAAGGAAATTGAGAGTAGGATTTTTGATCTCTTGAAAAGCACCTTCAGGCCAGAATTTCTAAACCGTATTGATGAGATAATCATCTTTAACAACCTTACCAAAGAAGACATAATGAAGATAGTAGAGATTCAGATCAGGAATTTAAACAGGAGATTGGAGGAAAAGGGCATATATATTGAACTAAATGATAAGGCAAAAGAACTTCTGTCTCAAGTGGGCTTTGATCCCCTCTTTGGAGCTAGGCCCCTTAAGAGAAGCATTCAGCGCTACATCGAAAACCCCTTAGCTTTGAAAATGCTTGAAGGAGGATTTATAGAAGGAGACAAAGTCATAGTTGATGTTAACGAAGCAGGTGAGTTTGAGTTCAGAAAGGCTACCTTGCAATGAGAAAGAGATTTAGAACCATCTTTTTTGGCACTCCACAATTTGTTATTCCCGTTGTAGAACTTCTTTTCAAGGAAGAAGACCTTTTGGCAGTGGTCACCCAACCTGATAAACCAAGGGGAAGGGGGTTAAAGAGCACTCCTTCTCCTGTCAAGATATGGGCCATGGGAAAGGGCCTTCCTGTCCTTGAACCATTGAAATTAAAAGACGATGGTTTTCTTAAGGATATCAAGTCCCTCGCACCAGACCTGATAGTGGTCTTTGCCTATGGTAAGATCCTGCCAAGGGAGTTGCTTGAAATCCCAAAGGAGGGTTGTTGGAACATTCACCTATCCTTACTTCCCAAGTATAGAGGGGCTTCTCCAGTGCAATGGGCTCTCCTCAATGGAGAGGAGGAAACAGGGGTTACCATTATGCTCATGGATGAAGGTATGGATACTGGACCAATCCTCCTACAAAAGGCTTTGACTATAGAACCTTCGGAAAACAGTGCCACCTTGACGGAGAGACTTTCAATCCTCTCAGTGGATGCCTTAAGAGAGGCCATATCACTCTATAAAGAGGGTAAACTCCAAGCAAAACCACAGGAAAATGAGAAAGCAAGCTTTGCCACTTTGATCAAGAAAGAGGATGGCTTGGTAACCTTTGAGGATAAGGCTATTCAACTTGAGAGAAAAATCAGGGCTTTTTATCCCTGGCCTGGCACCTTCACCATGTTTAGAAATAAAATACTAAAGATTCACAGAGCAAAGGCAGTCTCTGTAGCAGAGGAACAGCCGCCAGGGAAAATCCTCAAAATTGATAGAGATGGGATCCTGGTCTCTACCTCCCAGGGAGCTTTACTCTTGGAGGAGGTTCAGCTTGAGGGGAAGCAAAGGGTCTCTGCCTATGAATTTGCTATAGGACAGAGACTAAAGGCAGGGGAAAATCTTTTATAACATCTCTTCAGCTCTTTTGAGCTCAGGAATCCTTCCCTTGTGAAGGAGCTTCAAAAGAGGTGAAGCGATAAAAATTGAACTATAAGTGCCAAGGATAAATCCTAAGGTTAAAGCCAAGGCAAAATCCCTGATTACTATTCCTCCAAAAAGAAGAATAGCCACGGAACCAAAGAGAGTGGTGATGGTTGTTATTATAGTCCTTGAAAAGACCTCGTTTAGACTTCTATTTATCAAGCTATCAAAGTCTCCAGGGTGTTCATCCCTGAGTATCACCTCTCTTATGCGATCAAAGATCACCACCGTATCAGTGAGAGAATACCCAGCTATGGTCAACAGGGCAGTGATGAATAGCAGATTGATTTCAAGTCCTAGGAGATAGAAGATAGCAAAGACCCCAATGACATCGTGAAAGGTGGCAAGCCCTGCTGCTATTCCAAAGTAAAAGTTAAATCTAAAGCTTAGATAGAGTATGATCCCTACCATAGCCCCTAAAATGGCAAAGATTGCCTTTTTCTGTAACTCTTGACTTATGATGCCACCTATTTCCTCTTTGGCTATCACTTGAAACTTTAGATCAGGAAGTCTATTAGAAAGGGTCGTCAAAAGACGGTTTACCTCCTCTGTAAGGGTCTCCTTTTCACTTTTCATCTTTAAAAGAACAAGATTTTCTCCCTTGACATCCTGTAATACCACCTCTGGAAAACCAGCCTCTTTCAAAGTTTTCCTAATATCCTCCAACACAGGAGGTTTTTCACTTTTCAAGTAAAGTATGGTACCTCCGGTAAAGTCTATGCCTAAGTTAGCTCTTCCCATCATGGTAAAGAGAAAACCTGTGATACCCACAAAGGTTAAAAATATAGATACAATAGCAAAAGATCTCTTGTATCTCATGAAATCAAAGTTTGGTTTTTCAAGGATGGTCACAAAGGAGATCTTTAGGTCTTTTCCACGCTGATAGAGGTATTCATAAAAGATTTTGGTTACGAAGATTGCGGTAAAAAGGTTAACAAGAATTGAAATTGAGAGAGTCACGGCAAAGCCCCTTATAGGACCAGTTCCAAAGATGAAAAGTATAAGAGAGGTGATTAATACAGTGATGTGGGCATCAAAGATGGTCCAGAAGGCTTTACCATAGCCCTGAAATACAGCCGAATAGGCAGTTCTTCCTATGCGTAGCTCCTCCCTAATCCTCTCAAAAATAAGAACATTTGAATCAATGCCCATACCAATACTGAGGATAATTCCTGCAATGCCTGGTAGGGTAAGGGTTGCCTGAAAGGCAGAGAGAAGGGCTATGAGGTAGTAGATGTTTAAGATAAGTGCTATGACAGCCACAAAGCCTGAGACCTTGTAATAAAGTATGGCAAAGAGAACAACGGCTAAGGCACCGATAAGACCAGCTTTTATACCCTTTTCTATGGAATCCTTGCCGAGGGAGGGCCCGATGGTGATATTTTGAAGTATTTTAACCGGAGCTGGCAAAGCACCAGCCCTGAGAACCAAAGCCAAATCCTGTGCCTCCTCAATGGTAAAGGACCCTGTGATTTGAGCCTCCCCTCCGGCTATCTTCTCTCTGATAACAGGGGCTGATCTTACCACTTCGTCAAGAACTATGGCAAGCCTTTTCCCCACGTTAACTGAGGTTATAGCTTCAAAGATCTTTGCCCCTCTGTCATTGAACTGTATCCACACGTAGGGTTCATTGAAATTGGGATCTATTCTGACTTGGGCGTTTTTCAGATATTCTCCTGTGAGCAGAGATTCCCTCTTAAGGAGAATGGGGCTTCTTGCGATTTGTCCGGTATTTCTGTCCTTTTCCACCAAAAAGTAAAATTCCGTATCTGGTGGTAAATATGGTCGTAGAGCTGCTCTCCATTCATCGATATTGTTTACATCCTTAATTCGCCCCTCCTTAGTAAGGGCACTTATGATAGTATCAAGATTAATGCGAGCCTGGGTTTCTTCGTCAACTAATTTGAATTCAAGCTGGGCAGTCTGTCCAATAAGCCTTAAGGCTCTCTCTGGATCCTTAATACCAGGTAGTTGGACAACCACCTTGTCCTTTCCCTGTTTAGTTATAATAGGCTCTGCCACACCAAACTGGTCAATCCTATTTCTCAAAACTTCAAGAAGCTGATTTACTAGATTATCCTTGATAAAGGTCTCTCTTTCTGAGGATAAGCCAAGGGTGACAACCAAGGCATCTCTTTCCTTCTTTTCATCAAGGAGAGAGAGTTCTTTGAAACCACCAAAGATCTCTCTCTTAAAGACATTCAAATCACCTTCTTTGAAGAGTCTTAGCCTTGCCTGATAATCCTCCCGTTGAAGCTCAAAGTTTATACCCCTTTTCTCTAAGTTTTGTCTCAAATCACGAAGATAGTTTTCGAATTGATTTTGAAGGGCCTTGTCTAAATCGGGTTTTAATACTAAGTGGACTCCTCCCTTAAGATCAAGGCCAAGCTTCAGTTGTCCTCTGTAGATGTATTTGGTGAACCACGGTGGTAGATCAGGGACAAAGGTTGGCAAGAGTAAAATAGCTGCAACAAGAGTCAAAAAAATCACTAAAAGAATTTTAAACTTTAGCATCCCTCTCATGGTCTCTCCTTCACTGGCAGTTAAGGATCTTCTTAAAAACCTTTAAGTTATCCTCTAAGAGACTGAGATAGTCCCCTGGTATGTCAAAATCACCAGTCCAAGCTTCTAAAACCTCAACTCCCTCGTTCTCAAAGGTCCTTTTATATCTGATAAACTCTCTCTCTGTTAGGAGAATAGCCTTTATCCTCTTCTCCTTTATGGATTGTAAAACCTCCCTTAACTTTTTTGAACTTATCTCTCCGTGATGATGCCCTTTTATAAGCGGGATTTCTTTGATAGAGGCCTCCTTAGAAAGATAGTAAAACGCTCCATGTCCCAAACTGTAAAACTCCCTTTGAGGACAATTTTTAAGACTTTGATAGACCTTCTTTACTTCCCTAAGTTTTAGGAGAAAGTCTTCCAGGCGTTTCTTATAGGTGGAAAAGAGGGGCTTAGCCTTGACAACCTGCAATTCTGTTAACTCCCTTAGGGCCCTTTCTAGCCTATCAAAATCAAACCAGAGGTGGGGGTCAGGATACTTCTCTCCTGTTTTCGTAAGCGAAAAGATCTTCCCTGAAGGAAGGATCTTAGAAACCTTTTTAGCCCAGGGTTCTGTGCCAACTATGATTAGAAGCTCTGCTTCCCTTACCCTTTGCCAATCTTTAGGAGTGGGATCAGCAAAGTGAAACTCACCCTTTGGTGGTTGGATGAGATGAAGTCTTTCCTCTTTGAAGATCTCCTGCATGATCTTAAATAGAGGATAGGAGGAAATAACCCACTCTCCGGCAAAAAGAATCTTAGGCACCAAAATTAAAAAAAGTGTAAGAATACTTAACACTAAAGGGATAAACTTCATACTTTGTCACCAAGGTCTGGGCTTTCACCTCAATTTTACTCAAAAATCCCACCCTTACAAGCGGGTGTATGAGTCCATAGGATTTTAGACTGAGGTGAATTCTCGTTAAATTTGTAACAAATCCACTCCAAAGGCGATACCTTCCCAAGACCAAAATTTACTCCAAAAGTCCCTCCCACTCCTGCTCGATAAATGACTACTCTTCATAGGCAAATCTACTTGCCACATCCTTCGCCCCCTCTTCTCCCTCTCAATAAACCTTCCCGTCTTTTCATAATAACTAAAGCTTCTTCA
>JANXDB010000061.1 GCA_025060015.1 Caldimicrobium sp.
CCACAAAAATAACTTTAAAGGAGCAATTCTTGGGCTTTCTGGCGGTATTGATTCTGCTTTGACCTTGGTGTTAGCCGTTGATGCTTTAGGAAAAGAGAAGGTGAAAGCGCTTTTCATGCCAAGTAAATTCACATCCAAGGAATCCTATGAGGATGCCCAGGCTTTAGCCAAAAACCTAGGCATAGAACTCCTTGAAATTTCCATTGATCCTATCTTTGACACCTACTTAGAGGAGTTAAGAAAAGGGCTTCCTTACAAGGATTTTACCGTAGCTGAAGAAAATCTGCAGGCACGCATAAGGGCTAATTTGCTCTTCTATGTTTCAAACAGGGAGGGCTATTTGGTGCTTGCCACTTCAAACAAAAGTGAAGCCGCAACTGGCTACGGCACCATTTATGGAGATATGGCAGGAGGCTTTGCACCTCTTAAAGATGTTTATAAAACTTGGGTTTATAGGCTTGCCCGATATAGAAACTCACTAAGTCCTGTGATTCCTGAGAGGATTTTCAGGAAAGCTCCCTCTGCAGAGCTTCGTCCTGGGCAAACTGATCAAGATACCCTTCCCCCCTATGGGCTACTCGATGAGATTTTAAGGCTTCACCTTGAGGAAGGGTTAACCCCTGAAGAAATTGTTGAGAGAGGATTGGCACCGGAGATGGTAATGAGAATTCTTAAAATGCTCAAAAATTCAGAATTCAAAAGACAGCAGACCCCACCTGGTCCCAAGATCACCAAAAGAACCCTTGGAAGTGATTACAAGATGCCCATAACCTGTGGGTATGTTTGAGAAGTTAATTTGTGCCTCAAAAGAAAGAGAAGATGCAGGTATATCCGATGGTGTATACTTTAAAAGTTTACACTGATGATTTTTGTTTAATGATCTTTGTGATTGCTTTTATTAAGTGTATTGCAGAAACTATCGTAGATTCCCTACATATGTAGAATAAGTACCATAAAAAAATCCCTTTTAAGGTCAAAGCAGAAGTGACAGGAGATATCCTATGAAGGTTTTAGCAGTAAGGCATGTAGAGATTGAACACTTAGGGGTGTTGGAAAGAATTTTACCAGAGCTTGGTTTCACCTATGAATATTTAGACACCCCCAAGGGGGAGAGGCTAAGAGGCCCTTTGGAGGAATACTCAGCCCTTATTGTGCTTGGTGGATACATGGGGGCCTATGAGGAGGCAAAATACGATTTTTTGCCCTATGGGTTTAAACTCATTGAGGAAGCTTTAAAAGTGAACAAGCCCTTCTTAGGAATCTGTCTTGGAGCTCAAATGCTCGCCAAAGTTCTTGGGTCAAAGGTTTATCCAGGTGAGAAGGGAAAAGAGATTGGCTGGTTAGAAATTTTTAAGGTAGCAGATCATCCCTATTTTGAGGCCTTTCCGCAAAAATTTAACGTCTTTCAGTGGCATGGAGACACCTTTGAGCTACCAAAGGGAGCTTTAAGAGTTTTTGCCTCAGATAGGTATGAAAATCAGGGTTTTGTCTATGGTAGAGCTGTGGGGCTTCAGTTTCATCTTGAGGTGGACAGAGTCCTTGCCAAACTCTGGTCCAGGATCTATGAAGGGGAGTTAAAGGAGGAGGGCATCCAGCCATCAAAACTCACTGAAATTTCTGAGAAGGAATCTCAAGATCTGGAGAAATTAATTAGGCACTTTTTAAAGGGTTTTCTTGGGTTCGATAAAAAATGACCCTGAAAAGTGGTGGTCTCTGCCTTAATCCATAGGAAAATTTTAACGAATGTGTGGTTTTTTGTTAAAAGGCGGTTATAATAATCAGACTTTTATTTGACAGGCTAAGGAGGTTTATTGAAAATGGCCACTCCTCAGTTTGCTAGTTTCTATCCAGATTTTTACATAGAACGCCTCTGGGATAGATGTATAAAATGTAAGCGTTGTATTAAAGAATGCACCTATGAAGCCCATATCTGGGAAGCAAAGAAAAAGACACTACTTGAGGATCATGTGAAATGTGTAGGGTGCCATAGGTGTGAGGCCTTTTGTCCAACTAAGGCTATTATTATTAAGAGACATCCTGCTCAATTCAGGGAACATGCCCTCTGGACACCATGGTTTATAAAAAACATTTACAAACAGGCAGATCAGGGAGGAGTGCTTTTAACATCCACAGGATGTATGCTTCCCTTTAAAAACTATTTTGATCACTTGGTATTAGATGCCTGTCAGGTGACCAATCCTCCTATAGATCCTTTAAGGGAGCCCATGGAGCTTAGGACTTACATTGGTTCAAAGCCAGAGGCCTTAGAGATCGAAGAGGTAGATGGAAGGTTTAGGCTAAAGAAAAAGCTTCCACCACTTATTAAGCTTGAGGTGCCTATAATGTTTGCTGGCATGTCCTATGGTGCCATAAGTCTTCATGTTCATCAAGGTTTAGCGAAGGCGGCAAGAGATCTGGGAACCCTCTATAATACCGGGGAGGGAGGACTTCATGCCTCTTTATACGAGTATGGAGCCAACACAGTGGTGCAGTGTGCCTCGGGGAGATTTGGTTTACATGTTGATTATTTAAAGGCAGGAGTGGCCATAGAGATAAAGATTGGGCAGGGGGCTAAACCAGGGATTGGCGGGCACCTTCCCGGTGAGAAGGTAACGGAAGAGATCTCAAAGACAAGGATGATTCCCGTGGGAAGCGATGCCTTATCTCCCGCTCCTCACCATGACATATATTCCATTGAGGACCTCCGTGGTTTGATCTTTGCTCTTAAGGAAGCCACTGAATATCAAAAGCTCGTCTTTGTCAAAATTTCTGCTGTGCATAATGTAGCAGCCATTGCTTCAGGTGTAGTTCGAGCTGGGGCTGATGCTGTGGTTATTGATGGATTGAAGGGTGGAACAGGGGCTGCGCCCACTATGTTTAGAGACTATATTGGCATCCCCATAGAGCTTGCTATTTCTGCGGTGGACAAGAGGCTAAGGGCAGAGGGTATTCGTCATAGAACAAGTATTATAGCCTCTGGAGGAATTCGCTGTAGTGCCGATGTGGTGAAGGCTATTGCCCTTGGTGCTGACGCGGTGAGCATAGGAACTGCTGCGCTCATTGCTGTGGGTTGTACCATGTGCCAGAGGTGTTATACCGGAAAGTGCCCATGGGGAATAGCAACAAATAACCCTGAACTCTTAAAGAGGTTGCCTCCTGAGGTAGCCTATGAGAAAATCTACAACCTTGTCAAAGGCTGGGCCCATGAGATAAAGGAGATGCTCGGGGCTATGGGTATAAATTCCATAGAAAGTTTAAAAGGCAATAGAGATAAACTGAGAGCAGTGGGCTTAACTAAAGAGGAAATGGAAATCCTTGAAGTAAAACATGCAGGGGAGTAAAAGACTATGTGGAATCTAACAACCTTAGGAAGAGAAGTTTCAGGATGTGGCATCTCTGGAATCATACATAGAAAGGGAGAACCCATCTCAGGACAGATGATCATTAAATCTATTTGCTGTCAGTACGAGAGAGGTAACGGGCTTGGAGCAGGCTTTGCTGCCTATGGCATCTATCCGGACTTTAAGGATTATTACGCCCTTCACGTGATGGCTCAAAGTAAAGAGGCTCTAGAGAAAGTGGAGGATTTTCTTCAAAGAAGGACTTTCCTTACCTTTCAAGAGCCTATCCCTACAAGAAAGGTTAAAACAATTCATAATCCACCTCTGTTTAAGAGATACTTCGTGAAACCAAGGGTTGAAGGAGAAGAATCCTGCGGTCTCTTTGCAGAAGAGGAGCAGATGGTTCAAATAGTGATGGAAATCAATGAGAAGATCGAAGGTGCCTATGTGATCTCTTCAGGAAAAAACATGGGTGCCTTCAAAGGAGTGGGATTTCCCGATGAAATTGCGGAATTCTTTCGTGTTGATGAGTACAGGGCTTATATCTGGACAGCTCACAATAGATTTCCCACTAATACCCCTGGATGGTGGGGTGGTGCCCATCCCTTTACGCTTTTAGATTGGTCCATTGTGCATAATGGTGAGATTTCCAGTTATGGAACCAACAGGAGATATCTCGAGCTCTTTGGTTACAAGTGCACCCTACTTACTGATACCGAGGTAGTCGCCTATGCTCTTGATCTTCTAATACGAAAACTTGGCCTTCCATTAGAGCTTGCTTGTAAGGCTATGGCTCCTCCCTTTTGGATGGAGATCGACGAAATGGAAGAGGAGGAGAGGGAATTATACAGTGCCTTGAGAATTCTCTATGGGGGAGCTGTACTGAATGGTCCTTTTGCCATACTTTTTGCTTACAATGGTGGATTAGTAGGCTTAAACGATAGGGTGAAATTGAGGCCCCTTGTTGCCGCATCAAAGGGAGATCTTTACTTTATGGGTTCAGAAGAAGCAGCCATAAGATCCATATGTCCAGACCCAGAGAGAGTCTGGGCACCCAAAGCTGGCGAGCCTGTTATCATCGAGATGGAAGAGGGAGCTATTCCCAATCAAAAAAGCTATCTCAAGGTGAGACCAAAGGAGGTTAGAGAGGATGCCCTTAGAATTAGAAGTATCCCCCTATCACTATTCACAAGTTAATAGAATTTTAAGAGAAGCTATTGAAAAGGGTGAAAGAGAACTGGTCCTCAGAGGAGTAAACGGCCATAGATATTTACTAGCAGGAGTCTCACAAAGTGTAAGAGTGGAAATTTATGGCACACCAGGACTTGACTTAGGCGCCTTTATGAGAGGACCTGAGATAAGGGTTTATGGAAACGTGCAAGACGGAGCAGGAAATACCATGGACGAGGGAAAGATCATCGTGCACGGTATGGCAGGGGATGTGGTGGGCTATGCCATGCGAGGTGGTAAGATTCACATCTATGGAGATGTAGGTTACAGAGTGGGGATTCACATGAAGGCCTACATGCAAAAAATTCCGGTGATTGTCATAGGTGGTAAGGCAGGTGATTTTTTAGGTGAGTATATGGCAGGAGGTGTTATCATTCTTCTCGGAATGAATAGTAATTATCCAGAAAGACCCCTTGCTGGGTTGTTCCTAGGCACAGGTATGCATGGAGGTGCTATATACGTAAGAGGAAAAGTAAAGGAATCTCAACTCGGAGCAGGGTTGAAGCCCTATCCTTTGGAAACTGAAGATGAAAAGATCTTGGAGACTCATCTTAAGGATTATTGCGAAGACTTTGGGCTAAACCTTTCTGATGTCTTAAAGGAAGATTTCCTAAAGATAATACCTTATACCCACAGACCATACGGGAAGCTATACGCTTATTAATCCCTCAAGCCCTATTTCTTGCACAGACCGTTGAAGGGTATAAGCTGAATTTTTCTGTTTACAAGTAAAACTTATGATGTGTATAAGTCCATAGGATTTTAGACTGAGGGGAGTTCTCGTTAAATTTATAACAAATCCACTCCAAAAGCGATACATTCCCAAGTCCAAAACTTACTCCAAAAGTCCCTCCCACTCCTGCTCGATAAATGACTACTCTTCATAGGCAAATCCTAATCTACTAGACACATCCTTTGCAACCAAAACATACCTCCTAATCCCATCCAAAAAAATACACAATTACATCCATCTGCACCAACTCCCCAGGCTGTGATCCCCTCCTACCACCTTTATACCGCTTCCTCTTCCTGAATTGCTCCCCTTTTGGACAAAGTAAATTTTAAGGTGAATAACCAATACACAAATTACTCAAATCCCCTCTTAAGTTGAGAGGATATTAATAAAGTGTAGAAAGGAGAAAGAAAAAAGGAGAAAGGAGAAAAAGCCAACGAAACT
>JANXDB010000029.1 GCA_025060015.1 Caldimicrobium sp.
ATAACAAATCCACTCCAAAGGAGATACATTTCCAAGTCCATTATGTACCCTCTCCGTATCGCAACATATCAAATACCTCATAAACTCCCTATACACGACAAACTCCTCCTCTAACGTCCTGTTAAACCTCTCTCCATACCCACTCCCTCCCTCTCAAGATCAACTCTCTAGCCTCTTATCTCAAAAGGAGCTACCGCCTTAAACTTACTCCCAAAATCTCTCCCTCTCCTGCTCGATAGTAGCTCCACAGATACCAGAGAAGCTTCGACTGTGGCTTTTGTGCCAAAGGAGTTGTGAAATTCGATGCCCTTTAGTCTAAAGGCGCCTTCTTTTCTTTGGGATGCCTTTTTGATGGCTTCAAGTCTTTGCAGCATTTTTAAGTCTTTGATAGGAGATGGGGTTAGTAAGAAACTAAACAATTGATTTTCTATTTTAACACTTCTCTTCCTTCTAAAAATATCTTGAACTTATAAAAAAAGAAAGGGGGACCTTGGATCCAATTTTAACTCTTGAGATCAATCTGAAATTATCCCCACCTTAGCCAGAGATCAGCTCTTTTGAAAGGTCTCTTGCGTTGACTCCTCCACCCATGCCTATCAAGGACTAAAACATGATGTTTCGCAGGGTGTAAGTCTCTTTTTAATAGTTTTTTCACGCCTAACAGGTGCCTTAACACATACTTATTTGCCCTTAGGAGAGGTCATATTAAACTCTCTATCCATATTAATCAAACTTTGATCATGGGGACTTCCTTAACACACATCTAAAAAGTGAATTGTGAATTAAGAAGGAGTTGATGGTAATTTAGTGGAGAAGGATATTGAGAAAATGAACATTATTGGTATTATCTAAAGATAATAAAGTTTCAGCCGAATAAAAGGAATAACCATGGAAAGAGAAGCTGTAATAATAGACGTGACCATACCTTTTGAAGCCCATCCTATATCAGAGGAAGATCTTCAGAAGAAAAATGCCAGAGTCGTAGGAGATATGCCTATATTTTCTTACATACCCCTTAAGGATACTTTGGATGATGCTCTTAACAACTGGTTAAAAATCCTCAATGCTAAACTTGACTATCTAATCAATCTTCTCACCTGTTACAGAGAGGGTTTCACAACCCTACCATATCAGTCAGTGAACATAAGTGAAAAAGGAATATCCTTTATCTACGATTCACCCTTAAATATTGGCCAGGCGGTTGAAGTGAGGATGGTTCTGGATTTATATCAGAGTATTGGCTTTTACCTCTATGGTAGAGTTGTCAGATCTGACCCAAAAGATAATAAGTATCAAATTGGTATTGAGTGGCTTCCCATGTCACCGGATATTAGCGACAAATTGAGCTTCTATATTTTACACAAACAGAGAGAAATAATTCGCAAAAAAAAGGGGCTATAGGCGATGCCAGCTGTTGTTGGTTTCGTGGTGGTCATTTTGTGTGTCGTTGTAGGTTACGCCTTAGAGCATGGGAACTTCTCTGTTCTCGTGCAACCTGTAGAGTGGCTGATTATCTTTGGTGCAGCTGGAGGAGCTCTGCTTACTGCTAACAACATGGTGGTGGTAAAGGGGATTATCCAAGGAAGCATAAAGGCCCTTACAAAACCAGCGGTCTACACCAAAAATGATTTTATAGATCTTCTACTCCTGTTAAACGACATATTTAAAAAGATCAAAAAAGAGGGTTTAATCTCCATTGAGCAGGATATTGAGAATCCTGAAGCCAGTAAGATCTTTTCGGCCTATCCAAAAATTCTTTCAAATCACGTGGTTTTGGATTTCATAAGAGATACCTTCAGATCCATTTTAACCACCAACATCAGTCATTTTGAGTTAGAGTCTTTGCTGGAAAATGAAATTGAGATCATTCACCATGAAATGGCTGAACCATCCCATAGACTTTCTACTCTTGCTGATTCCATGCCTGGACTTGGTTTAGTTGCAGCGGTTTTAGGTATAATCTTAACCATGGGTAAAATAGATCAACCTCCAGCAGTTCTTGCGCATCATTTGTCTATTGCCCTTGCAGGAACCTTTATCGGGATTTTGACCTGTTATGGATTCCTGGCTCCCCTTTCTGCGAGAATGGAAAAATTGGCTCTAGAAGAGAAGGAATATCTCTTGGTTATTAAGACTGCCATTGTCAATTTTATCGGCGGAGGAGCACCACAGATTGCTGTTGAATTTGCTAGAAGGTCCATACCCCCTCACATGAGACCAAGTTTTGCAGAACTTGAAGCCAAGCTTAAAGAAAGAAAGTAATGAGTACCCCTCCTATCATCGTAAAGAGAGTAAAAAAGATCACCGGAGGGCACCACGGAGGTTCCTGGAAAATAGCCTATGCTGACTTCTTAGCTGGGATGATGACCTTTTTTCTTCTCCTCTGGCTTGTCTCTCTTATGGAACCAAAGACAAAAGCTCAGGTTGCAGCTTATTTTAAAAAATTCAATATCTTCTCCAAAGCGGGTGTGAGTATGCTTATGGAATTTCATCGCACTGGCAAAATGGAAGGACCAAAGATAGAAACCCTTCCTCAGGATCTCCCCACTGTGAAGGGAGAAGGAGAACGTTTTAGAAGAATCATAGAAACTCGGCTCAAAAGCTTACAGGAACATGTTCTAGTTGAGGCCCTTGAAACTCATGATAAAAAGAGAATAGTCAAAATTGAGATCATGGAACTGGTAAATAAACCTCTTTTTAAATCAGGTAGTGCAGAATTATTGCCTGAAGGAAGGGAAATTCTCAAAATCTTAGCTGAGGAATTAAAAGATTTACCGGTGTTAATCTCTATCGAGGGACACACCGATGCTACCCCCACAAGAAGAGGAAAGATAGGTAACTGGGAGCTCTCATCAGCAAGGGCAATCAGCGCCATGTTGGAATTAGAAAAAAACGGAGTCCCCGCGGATAAAATCCTAGAAGTGGTAGGCTATGCGGATAATTTTCCACTGATAAAAGAAAATCCTTTCGATGCAAAGAACAGAAGAATCACCTTAACTCTACACTATGGAAGCGCAGAAAATACCCAAGCAAAGAAAAAAGGAGTATCACCTTTAACTCCTTAACCTAAAGATCACCTTTACTGGCACTTTCTCAAAACCTAAAAACTGCTGGAAGCGTTTTCTTATGAACTTTTCTATATGTTCGGGAATAGACTGCGGATCCACGTTGGTAAAAACTACGAAGGTGGGCGGGCAAACCTCTACCTGGGTTGTATAATAAAACTTCAACCTTTTTCCACAAACATTAAAGGAATACTGGGTCTTAAGTTCCTCCAATAGATCGTTTACCATGGAGGTCGAAACCCTCCTTTGATACTGAAAAAAGATATCTTCAACCTCCTGCAAAATCCTTCCTACGTTCAAGCCCTCTTTAGCTGAAATTGTCAAATATGGTATCCAAGGTATAAATCTGAGTTCCCTTCTAAGGACCTCAAGAAAGGCCTCTCCCTTGGCTCGTCTCTTCATCAACAGATCCCATTTGTTTATCAATAAAAGACCTGCTTTGTAATTTTTATCTATCAATCTCAGAAGACTCTTGTCTTGATGGGTTAGGCCTTCTTCTGCTGTGATTAATAAAATAACCACATCCGCCCTTTGCATAGTCTCTAAGGCCTTGTCTACAGAAAACTTCTCCGCTCTCTCTTCAATTCTTGACCTTCGTCTTATTCCTGGAGTATCTATTAGAACTATAGGCCAGGCATCCTCACGTTCCAAAAGAACATCCACACAATCTCTGGTAGTTCCAGGTATTTCTGAAACAAGCATCCTTTCGTATCCTATGAGTCTGTTTAAAAGGGTGCTTTTACCCACATTGGGCCTTCCCATAAGGGCAACTCTTATGGCAGGTTTTGCTGGAAGAGGCATGAGTCTCTCTTTGGCAACCTCTCTGAGGATTTCTTTTAAAACAAAGACATTTTGTTTGTTTTTTGCTGAGATTAACATGGGCTCTCCCAGTCCCAGAGAGTAAAATTCTCTGGCTCTATCTTCATCAGTTCTCCCCTCTACCTTATTCACCACAAGGATTATTCTCTTGTTAAAGGATCGAAGGTAATCTGCTATTTCTCTATCACCTGTGGTTAACCCCTCTTTGGCATCAACTACAAAAAGAATTAAGTCTGCATCATTTAGGCTTTTTTCTACTATTTCCTTAATGCTTTGAGAGAAAAAATCACTGCCCGATAGATCTATTCCACCTGTGTCAATAACTTTAATACCCCTACCCTCTTCCAATTCTACATAGTCAACAAGAAAATCCCTAGTAATCCCAGGTTTTCTTTCGACTATGGCTTTTTTTTCACCAATTAAGGTGTTAAATAGGGTAGATTTTCCCACGTTAGGTCTTCCCACTATTACCGCCTGAAACATCGTCTTTTCTCCTCTATTTGTTTTTTCACCCAGGGGAATCTATCTAAATCAATATGTGGAATAAGCAGAGCCCCTGTTAGAAGCTCCATTAATCTCTTCTCCACATTAAGCTCAATATAGGTAATGGTATCAATGATACTTTTTATGTCTTCAAAGGAGGCTTTCCGCAGAAACTTAAGAGCTCCTTTCCCTGCGGAATTTCCAAGGGAAACAGCCCTGTTTAAAGCCTCTTCGGGAAGCATCCCGAGAATAACGGCAGATCTGATGTCAATGTGATTGCCAAAGGATCCTGCCACGTAAAAAAAATCGATTTCCTCAAAGGACAAACCGACCTTCTCACAGAGAAGACTCAAGATTGTATACATAGTTCCTTTGGAGCGTAAGAAACTTCTTATTTCTCCCTCTTTTATATAAAGGGGTCGCCCATGGGCAGTTGCCTCTTTGGGGAGGAGAAAAAGAACCCTCTCACCATCCAAAGTAGTTATCCTCTCTGGCAGGGTCTGAGGAAGCAGTTTACCTTCAGGTGAGATAAAACCATGGAGAAAGGCTTCAGCTATCAGAGATATTGCTGCAGAACCACAAAAACCAACTGGTTTTAGTCCCCCTATAGTCCTGTAATGTATAGTAGCACTCTCTGGATCCCATTTGCAACTCTCAATAGCTCCAGGCATAGCCCTCACACCGCACTCAAAGATTCCACCCTCTAAGGCAGGGCCTGCTGCTCCTGCACAGGCAAGCAAGAAATCTCTATTCCCTAACACCACCTCAGCGTTCGTTCCCACATCGAGATAAAAGGAAAAACCATCTTTCTGATTTAACTCCACTTCATAAAGACCTGCGATTAAATCTCCTCCAAAGTAAGTTCCTGCCAAAGGAAAGAAAAAGACTTTGGCCAAAGGATTAATCTCCACTTCAACTTCTTCTGCCTTAAGAAGAGGAATCCACTTCATAACCGGCACATAGGGCTCAACTATTAGGAAATTAACAGGTAAACCTAACAAAAAGTGAGTCATAGCGGTATTACCACAGATACTGAGATAGTAGATACTCCCCGTGGGGAACCTGCTTAACTCCCGATTAATAGCATCAAGGGTTTTTCTCCTTAAGAATTGAAGGTTTTCCTCTTTTCTCGCAAAGTGGAGCCTTGTAAGGATGTCATCCCCTATCTCTATCTGAGGGTTATAAATGGAGAACTCCTCCAAAACTCTGTCGTGCAAAAAATCGTAAACATAAAAGGCAATGGTCGTACTTCCTATGTCTATAGCACAGCCAAGGATCTGAAGGGGTAGAACCTCAAAAAGCTCTACAAGATAAATCTCTCTTTCGCCCTCCTGTAAGAGAGCATATAGGGTTTCTCTTCTCCGCAAGATATAGGGTAGTTTAGCCCACAGGGACCTATCTATAATAAGGGTTTTTTTATGTGTGATAGAATGGAGAGATGTTATTAGTCTTTCAGCATCAAAGTTACTCTTCCCCAAAAGGGGTTTTTCAGGCTTCACCGGAACGATCTTTACAGCCCCTTCCATCATACATCAACCACACATTGAGCGATGAAAAGGGAATCCCTCTGCTGAAATTCAGCCATGGTAAAGGTGGCACCCTTAACCTCCACACCATAACCATATCTGTCTGGTTCAAAGGCTACACCCCAAAGCTCGCCCTTCAAGAGATACTCCTCCTCCTTTTCAAGTCTTCCTCTGAATTCATAAAAAATTACCCTTTCGAGATAGGTGAGACTCAAAACCCTGTTTATAAATTTCACCAGAAGTTCATCTAAGAATTCAGATGAGACCTCTATTGATATGGCTACCTTTGGAGACTCTTCAAAAAATGAGGTGGTCTCAACCAAAAGAGAAGCCAGGGCCTTAAGGATATTTGAAAGTGCCTCTTCTGGAGATTCACCCCAACCTCTTATACCAACATCTGCCTTGTGCTCAAAGGTCTCAAACTTTGACATCTTTGCCTCCAAAGTTATTTGTCTAATAATTTAATTTAAACTAAAGGGCTTACAACCCATTAAAGTTCTATTACTCGTCATAGGGAATACTCCTCTCTATGTTCACCTCAACCCAATAGGGAACCAACGGGAAAAGAAGTCTGCTGAGTAATCCCTCCCTTCTCTTTTTCTCACTGAGATATAAAATGTAGGATCCCTTAGGATATAAGTAAAGAGCAGAATCCCTTTCATTCTCATATATTACCTCCCCTTTATCAGGCAAGCCCCACTTACTTCTATGAGGCAGGATTGTAAACTCTCGCTGAGGTGAAAAGTCCTCTTTGTGAAGGTGTTTCTTTTTGTAAAGAATGGTCAAACCTTTGAATTCAAGGATGAGTTTATCTCCCTCTAGTGGAATTACCTCCGTTGCTGGTTTAAAAAGCCTTAAGCTCTCAAATATTTCATAGTCGTAGGACATATAGAAGGACTTCACCTTAAAGTGTCTAGACCAATCTCTCCTGAGTGAACTCTCTTCAAGAGGACTGTCTGAAAGATATAAAACTCCCTCTAATTCCCTTATGCCTGATCTCTTGAGTAACGGGTATAGCCTTTTTTCCCTCTCAAGCAAACCTCTTTTATCCTCACTAACAACAAGAAAGTAGCGGGATTCTTCCTTTATAATAAAAACCACTAAATTGTTGAACTTGGGAATCATGATGAGATTAGTTTTATCACAGAGGCCCTTCAGTGCTGCAAACGATAACCAAGGTACAAATAATCCAAGGGCAAGCTTATGAGACTTAACCATTGGTAGTTTCCATAAATAAATCCCAAGTATAAGGTTAAACATCAGCCAGAACATGAAAATATTGACTGGAAGCGAAGTTGCTAATTGCCAAGAAAAGAGAGGAATCTTCATGTATAGAGAGAATAGTTCTGCCAGAAGTTCAACTATTTCCCTCGCAAGAGATGGAGAAATAAATGCTAAAAGAGCCACAAAAATTGATCCTGGAATGAAAATAAGACTCCAAAGAGGTGTGGCCAAAAGATTATTTATCGGTGTGAAAAGGGGAAACTCTCCATTGAGGCTAATTATAAATGGAAAGGTAAAGAGGCTTACCATAGTTGAGGCAACGAGACTGAATAAAAGCCAGTATTTGATTTTGTCAACGGTTCCTATTTTATCATTAGCTAATTCCCTATGGTATCTATTTTCCCTAAGCAAAGTATCTGTCAGGAGGAGAGCTAAGGTTGCCACAAAAGAAAGTTGAAAAGATATGCTTCCTATAAGCGATGGGTCAAAAATTAGTAGAATATCTGCTGTGAGGAACAGAATTAGAACAGGAGGTGTATTTCTGAAGAGTAGTCTCCCCAAGATCAGGGCACAGAGAAAAAAGAAGGCCCTTATGGTTGGTGGTTGGAAGCCAGAGAGGATGAGAATTAGTGCTGCCCCGGGCAGGGCTGATAACATAGCCCATAACTGAATAGGGAACCCAAGGCGCAAAATAGGTGTATAGCTAAGAGAAAAACGCATGATCTTGTAAATCAGGCCATAGAGCACTGCCAAGTTGTAGCCAGAAATAGCTAGCTGGTGATACAACCCCTGCTCTCTCAGGGTCTCAAGGTACTCCTTTGGTAATTGAGTCTCTGCACCCAAAACCAAGGCCTGAAAAAGTCCTCTAGCCAAGGGTGAAAGCTCTTGAGAGAATTGAAAAAGCCTGTAACGAAAGTTTTCCACGGTAAATATCTCACTTCTTACACAGTAGACAGGGGCCTTTTCGTCAAGTCTAAACTCCCCAACTATGTCCTTAACAAGTGATATCTCCTCTGTTGATGGTGCATAGGGATTGATTTGAATTCTTTTGCCTTTCAGGGTAATCTCACAGAAGTCCTTTGGTTTGAAAGAGTCCTTTTTGCTAAAAAACTCAATCTCTCCTAAGTCCTCCATCTGAGCTCTAATCCGATACTGATCAAAGTAAGGCTCAACCCTCAGTATGGTAACCCTTGCTCTTGTCCCAAGAAGGTCCTCTAATCTTTCTTTGTCTCTAGAGTAAATCCACCATCCAGATCCATAGCTTAGCACTGTCAAAAGGCAAAGCGTAAAGGCATACTTCCTTCGAAACATTAGACCCGTAATAGGCAGAAGAATGATTAACACGTAAGGTGGAATTTTATAAAAGGCAAAGAACAGGCCAAATATAAGGGCAAGGGAGAAGATAAAAAGGGGATTTTCCCTCAAGATCTTGACCCAAAGAGGATTGTTCCAAGCCTTATAATGGTTGCACCCTCTTCAATAGCTACTTCAAAATCATGACTTGTGCCCATGGAGAGCTCTGTAAAATTGGCACCAAAGAGAGGTTTTACCCTCTCAAAGAGTTCTCTCATCTTTGCAAAGTAAGGGCGAACCCTTTCTGGATTTTCCTCAAAGGGCGGCAGACACATAAGCCCTTGAACTTCAAGAGATCTCAAAGTCAATACATCTTCACAAAACCTCTCAAGATCCTTTGCCTCTAATCCAGTTTTTGTTTTCTCTCCGCCAATATTAACCTCAATTAGAACCGGCATGACCTTCTCCTCTTTTGATAGTCTCTTTTCAAGTTCCAAGGCAAGCTCTCTTCTATCTAAGGATTCAATCATGTTGAAGAGTTTAATAGCCCTTTTGACCTTGTTTGTTTGGAGCCTTCCGATTAAATGCCATTCAAGGGGCAGATCCCCCAGGGCCTTCATCTTTAGTTCAGCCTCCTGAACATAGTTTTCTCCAAAAAGTTTCAAGCCTTCAGCAGAGAGAATTCTTATCTTTTCCGGAGGTTGTCCTTTGCTTGCTCCAAGAATCCTCACCTCATCAACCCTCCGCCTTGCCCTTGCACATGCCCTTGCCACCCTCTCACGGACAGACTGCAAATTTTCAATCAGAACTCGCTCTAAATCCCTATCCTTCATATCCACCCCTTTTCTGTCAAGATAAGATCCATTTTTATGTCATAGGGCTCTAAAGGAAGCTCATCTAGTATCTGCCAGCTAAAGGCAATACCCATTTTTAGCGCAGTTGTTCCCACAAGAGTCCTATCATAAAAACCTCCACCATAACCTAACCTTCCTCTTTTACGATCAAAGGCTAATCCAGGAACTAGAACAAGATCAAGCTCATCCACCGGTGCTTCGGGCAACCCTTCTAATGGCTCTAAAATTCCGAAAGGTCCCTCTTTTAAATTACCCAAATCAAATACTCTGTGAAAGGATAAGACTCTCTCCTTAAGATGCGCCTTAGGCAGATAAACTTCTTTCTCTCTCAAAGCAGCATTCATAGCCAGACTGAGATTAACCTCTCTATTGATAGCAGAGTAAAAGGCAATTTTTTTGGACTTTCTATAATACTTAGACTTTAACAGAATTTGACAGATTTCTAAGGAGGATATGCGCCAACTTTCAGGGTCAACCTTTGATCTTAAGTACTTAAAATACTTTCTAAGGCTAACCTTATCTATGATCTTAGACAATTAAAAAGGGCTTATCTTGGATGACCTGCTCTACCTCTTTCTGCAACCAGTAGTCTCGTTAAAGCCCTCTGTAATGAAGCACGAGCTCTGGCGTGATCTATCTCCTCTCTCTTTGTATGGTATTCCTGCAAGCGCTTTTCCGCCCTTTCCTTAGCTCTTAAGGCCCTCTCTACGTCAATTTCCACAGCTTTTTCAGCTGCTTCAACCAAAAAGGTTATCCTATTTTTTGAAACCTCACAGAAACCACCACTTATAGCTAACCACTCTTCTCTATCGCCCACTTTGTATCTTAAGGCACCGATTTTCACAGCGGCAACCATGGGGGCATGGTGAGCCAGCACTCCAAATTCACCAGCTACCCCCGGTGCTGTAACTATATCCACTTCTTCACTGACAACTACCCTGTCAGGGGTGATCACCTCAAGTAAAATCCTTGCCATAAAAGGCCTCCCTATGCCTCAAGAAGCTTCTTAGCCTTTTCCACTGCCTCCTCAATGGTTCCCACCATGTAAAAGGCTTGCTCAGGTAGGTCATCGTGTTTTCCATCAAGGATCTCTTTAAAGCCCTTAATGGTATCCTCTAACTTTACATATCTTCCAGGTAGCCCGGTAAAGGCCTCTGCCACATGGAAAGGCTGTGATAGGAATCTCTGTATCTTCCTTGCACGGGCAACGATGATTTTGTCTTCCTCAGAAAGCTCTTCTACTCCAAGGATGGCAATGATATCCTGCAGGTCCTTGTATCTCTGGAGAACTTGTTGAACCTGACGGGCAACGCTGTAATGTTCCCACCCAACTACATTGGGATCGAGAATTCTTGACTGTGAGTCAAGGGGATCCACTGCAGGATAGATTCCAAGCTCTGCGATCTGACGGGAAAGAACCACCGTTCCGTCAAGATGGGCGAAGGTGGTGGCAGGTGCTGGGTCTGTTAGGTCATCTGCAGGAACATAAACACATTGAACGGAAGTAATGGACCCTCTAGTGGTGGAGCAGATTCTCTCTTGCAAAGCTCCTATGTCGGTGGCAAGGGTAGGCTGGTATCCCACGGCTGAAGGCATTCTTCCAAGGAGCGCGGAAACCTCTTGGTTGGCCTGTGTGAATCTGTATATGTTATCGATAAAGAGAAGCACGTCCTGCCCCTCTTCATCGCGAAAATACTCAGCTAAAGCAACCGCTGTGTGAGCAACCCTTGCTCTGTGTCCAGGTGTTTCATTCATCTGACCATAAACCAGAGCTGCTTTATCTATAACCCCTGATTTTTTCATCTCCAGATAGAGCTCATTTCCCTCACGGGTCCTCTCTCCGGCTCCGCAGAAAACTGATATTCCACCGTGTTCCATGGCGATGTTGTGAATCATCTCCATCATTACGACAGTCTTACCAACGCCTGCTCCTCCGAAGGTCCCCATCTTTCCGCCACGAGGAAAAGGTATGAGCAGATCAAAAACCTTAATACCGGTCTCCAACACCTTTATTTGCACATCTAACTCTGTTAGTGCTGGTGCTGGTCTAAAGATGGGATAATACTTATCAGCCTGAATGGCACCCGCCTCGTCCACTGGGTCTCCGACGGCATTGATAATACGTCCTAAAGTGGGTTTACCAACAGGCACAAGCAGGGGACCTCCAGTTGCTAAGACCTCCTGGCCCCTTCGCAAACCATCGGTATAATCCATAGCCACGCATCGCACTACATTATCTCCAAGCTGCTGGGCAACTTCTAAAACCAAATTCCACTCTCTATCATCTATCATGGGATTGGTCACCCTTAAAGCATCTAAAACCTTTGGCACCTTTCCTGGAGGAAACTCAACGTCAACCACTGTTCCCATTATCTGCACAATCCTTCCTAAAACCCTTTCTTCTGTCATAGGGGTCAACCTCCTCTCTTTTATCCTTTTATGGCTTCAGCACCACCCACAATATCCATAAGTTCTTTGGTGATGCTTGCCTGTCTGACCTTGTTATAGTACAATGTTAACTGTTTAACCATATCAACGCAGGCTCTGTTGGCGTTATCCATAGCGGTCATTCTGGCTGCCTGCTCACTTACCGCAGTCTCAATCATTGCAGAAAAAACGAGAGTATTCAGATACTGAGGTAAAATCTGAGGAAGTAGCTCTTCTTCATCCGGTTCAAAGGTGTATGAACCGGTGCTTTTGCTCTCTGCACCCCCGAAAGAAAGAGGTAGAAATCTCTCCACCTTAGGGACCTGTCTCACTATGTTTATAAAATATCCATAGATCAGATACACCTCATCCCAATCTCCTTCCAGATAGGCCCTAATGGCAGAACGGGAAATCCTCCGGGCATCCTGCATGATAACCCTACTCATTACATTGCCAAAGACTTCCCTAACGGGAAACTTCTTTCTAAAATAGCTGATACCACGTCTTCCCACTAAGATTAACTCGATAGATTTTCCCTCCCTTTGAAGCCTCTTAATGAGATTTTCTGCCTCTCTTATAATATTGCTGTTAAAGGCACCACAGAGACCTCTATCGGCGGTTATTATTACCAATCCAACCTTCTTGACGGTCTCCTTACCTTTTAAATAGGGGATCCTCTCTCTGTTAAGACCAGGAGCCACTAAAAGCTGGGCTAAAACCTCTTCAAACTTCTGACGATAGGGCCTAAATCCCTCTAATCTACCCTGAAGGGATCTAAGCTTTGCTGAGGCCACCATATTCATGGCCTTAGTGATCTGTCCTATCTTTTTTATGGCATCTACCTTTTTTCTTAAATCGCGTAAACTTGGCATTTTTTAGCCTCCCTAGGGCACAGGCACAGGTTCCACATTATTTGCCTTTTTAAACTCCTCGTTGAACTCTTTGAACATGGCTTTCATCTTTTCCTCTAATTCAGGAGAGATCTCCTTCTTTTCGCGGATCTCCTGATAGATCTCAGGATATTTCCTCTCCACAAAGTCGTAAAGCTCTCTTTCATACTGAGCTAAGACCTCCAAAGGCATCTCATCGAGAAATCCTCTTGTTCCAGCAAAGAGGATACAGACCTGCTTTTCCACAGGCAAGGGCTGATATTGAGGCTGTTTGAGGATTTCCACAAGTCTAGCACCTCTGTGAAGAACTCTTTGAGTAGCCTTATCGAGTTCGGAGCCGAACTGCGCAAAGGCTGCCAACTCTCTGTACTGTGCAAGTTCTAATCTTAGCCTTCCAGCAACCTGCCTCATGGCCTTTATCTGGGCAGCCCCTCCCACTCTGGAAACTGATAATCCCACGTTAATAGCTGGCCTAATACCTGCAAAGAATAGTCCTGGTTCAAGGTATATCTGCCCGTCGGTGATAGAAATAACATTGGTGGGAATGTATGCAGAAACATCACCCTGTAGAGTTTCAATAACAGGAAGAGCAGTGAGCGACCCTCCTCCATATTTATCATCCAGCTTGGCTGCTCTCTCAAGGAGCCTTGAGTGATTGTAGAAAACATCGCCGGGGTAGGCCTCTCTTCCAGGAGGCCTCCTAAGCAAGAGGGAGATCTCGCGGTATTCTGCTGCCTGCTTAGAAAGATCATCGTAAATGACTAAAGCATGCCTTCCAGTATCTCTGAAGTATTCCCCTATGGCACAACCTGAATAGGGGGCAATCCACTGTAAGGCAGCTGAGTCTGAAGCACAGGCTGTAACAACTGTGGTGTATTCCATAGCACCATATCTTCTGAGAGTGTCAATTATCTGGGCAACAGTTGATTTTTTCTGACCAATGGCCACATAGATGCAGTACACATCGGTGTTTTTCTGGGCAAGAATGGCATCGATGGCTATAGCTGTCTTACCGGTTTGTCTGTCACCAAGAATCAGCTCCCTTTGGCCTCTGCCAATAGGTGTCATGGCATCAATTGCCTTGATTCCAGTGTACATGGGCTCGTTAACTGGTTTTCTGGTAATAATTCCCGGTGCCTTTATCTCAATTCGTCTAAATTCTTTAGCTTCAATAGGCCCTTTACCATCAAGAGGTCTTCCCACTGGATCAATGACCCTACCGATTACTGCTTCACCAACAGGAATAGAAGCCACTTGACCAGTTCTTTTAGCAACATCTCCTTCTTTTATCTTTGAATAATCACCCATTATGGGAACGCCAACATTATCGAACTCCAAATTAAGGGCAATACCTACCTCTCCGCTTTCGGGAAACTCAATGAGCTCCATGTATTCACAGTTTCTCAAACCAAAAACTCGGGCGATACCGTCGGCAACGGATATAACTACACCCATCTCTTCTAAATTTATCTTCTTTTCAAACTCCTCAATTCTCTTCTTAATTAGATCGCTCAACTCCTGTGCCTTAATCACTTCCATAGACTATACCCCCCTTTTGATGATTTCTTTAAATTTTTCTAACTGGGTCTTGAGGGTCCCATCCCAGATATAGTCACCGATCTTTACCTTTACTCCACCAAGAATACTGGGATCAACCTTTGCCTTAAGGTATACCTCCTTTTTTAGTACCTCTTTTAAAGCCTCTTCTAAACTCTTTTTCTCCTCCTCACTTAGTTCATAGGCAGTAACCACCTCACCTCTTGCTATTCCAAACTCTTCATCAAGTAAAGATTGATACATCTCAACGATTTCCTTTAAATATTGAATCCTTCTACGTTCTACCAAGAGTTGTAAAAACCTCTCCACCTCGGGATCAACTTTAAAATAGCTCAACACCTCCCTTAAAATCTCCATCTTTACCTCAGGAGGATAGATGGGACTTTCAAGGGCCCTTAGAACCTCTGGGGAGGTGCTCAACCCCTCTCTAAGCCTCAACAAATCCTCTTCAAAGGTTTTGACCTTATTTAATTCCTTTCCAACTATGAAGAGGCCTTTAGCGTACTTTAGAGCAGTTGTTAAGGCTCTCAATTTACCATCCTCCCTTTTATGTTCTCAACAAAATCTTTAAATAAGAGCCTTTGATCCTCTGGCGAGACCCTCTTTTTAAGCATTTCCTCTGCGAGCTTAACTGCTTCGTCGGCAAGCTCAACCCTCAGCATCTCCTTTGCCTTCTCCATCTCCTGAGCTATATAAAGTTGAGCTTGTTCCCTTAGTCTCTCTGCCTGTTTACGAGCTTCCTCAATAATTCTATCCCGCTCTTTCATTCCCTGTTCTACATAATTTTGATAGATTTGCTCCGCCTCACTTTTAAGGTTTTTGACCTTCTCCTGAAGTTCTAAATACTTGGCTTCTGCCTCTCTTTTTTTTTGAAGCAACTCTTCATACTCCCTTTTAAGGCCTTCCTGTCTATTTATAAAGAAATTGACTATTGGCCTTTTTAGTAGTCTATATAGCAAAAGCATTAAAACTAAGAAATTAACTGTCCACCATATGAGATTTTTGATCTGTGAAGCGGTTACACCATGTGCCCCATCAGTCATACCTTCCTCCCTAAGAGTTTTTCCACCATGAGCTCTGCAAAAACCTCCCTCTGAGATAGAACACTCTCTCTGAGTTTTCCAAACTCCACCTTGAAGGCACTTTCCCACTCTCTTTTCTGTTGCTCTAATTCCTTGAGAACCTTGGCTAACTCTTCTTTCTCTATTCGCCTTGCTTCCTCTTTAAGGGCTTCTCTTTTTTGCAGGCCCTCTTGCCTTGCTGCAGCAATGGCCTCCTGATAGTTCCTGATCCCTGCCTCTACTTGGCTCAAAAAATCTTCAATTTCCCTTTCTAAGCCTTTGAATTGCCTCTTTCTCTCATCTAAAAAGCTCATCACAGGTTTGATGAGGATTATGTTGAGAACATAGGCAAGTGCTAAGGCCTCTACGATCTGCACTAACAAAGTGATATCAAACTTTAACATAGGTAGACCCTCATAAATTTAGTCATTAAATCCCTTAAACGATTGAGGTTATCAATTTTTTTTTCAAAGTCAAGCATAAATTTTAGTTAAAATTAAAAGTTATTTAAAAAAATCTTTTCTAAAAGATATGTTAAATAAAATAGAAAGCATTATATAAGCTGAAATGGTAATAGATCCACCGTAACTGAGAAAAGGCTGGGGTATACTGGTCATAGGGAGGAGCCCTATTGCCCCTCCTAAATTGAATATAAATTGAAATAGGAATATAAGGACAATCCCAAGGCTTAGGGCTTTACCTAAAAGATCTTTTGCCTTATTAGAGACCAATAACCCCCAATAGAGAAAATAGCCATATATAAGCATAAAAAGTGTCGATCCCAGTAAACCAAAGGCTTCTGCCCAGACAGCAAAGGCAAGATCGGTGTTTTTAGCTGGAAGATAGTTAAGTCTTGTAGACCAGCCCTTTTGAAGGCCATGCCCCAATAGGCCCCCTGAACCAATGGCTATTAAAGACTGATTGATCTGATATCCCCAGGTTTTATGATATTTCTCAGGATCAAGATATCCATAAATTCTTCCCTTTTGATGCGGTTTTAGTTTGTTCCATGCTATAGGAAGAATTACTATGGAAAAGGCAAGACCCAGCATGAAAAACAAAAGTAGCAACCTCTTTGGGAATCCTAAAAAAACTAAAAAGGTAAAGAACATAAGAAAAATTATACCTGCATAGTCTAAATCCACAGGAAGTAGTAAGAAAACTGGCAGGGCAATTACTATTAAAAGAAGGACAGCTTCAGCAGAAGTTAGCTTTGGCTCAGTTTTCTTCGAAATAATAAGGCTTATGAGATAGACAAGAATTATCTTTAGAAACTCAGAGGGTTGAAAACTCAATGGTCCGATTATGAGCCACCTTTTTTTAAAAAGGGCAAGGATTATTAGAAGGATCAGCATAGAAGCATAGAGAATCCAGAGAAGCTCAAGAGAGACCCTTCTATAATCAAACCTAAAGAGAATAAAGAGAAAGAGGGCAAATCCAAGGAAATTCCAGATGAGATTTTTCCAGAAGTAAATACCAGTCTCTCCCATGCCGGACTGATTTAGGATATTGATGACAATGAGAGATAGAAAGGCCAAAAAGGCGTAGAGATTGTCCCTCAGAAAGGGGCTAATTTTCGGTAAAATTTCCATAGAGAAAGCCTCCGCTTAGATCAGGAGGAGTCTCCTCCTCTTTAGAAGTCCATTTAATCAACTGGGAGGGCAATTTATAATAGGCTTTGTAAAGCTCTCCTGCTAGTGGAGCTGCCACTGCTCCTCCTCCACCACCATGCTCTACCAAAACTGCTGTTACGATCTTAGGTGTGGAGTTTCCTGCATAACTTACAAACCAGGCATGATGCTCCAGGTTTTTGGTCTTTTTTTCAATGGCAACCACCTGAGCAGTTCCTGTTTTGCCCCATACAATTAAACCAGGCACTTTAGAGGCTTTTCCAGTTCCTGACTCAACCACTTCTCTTAATCCATCTCTTAACCACTCCAAATGCTCTGGATTGATCGCCACCTTACCCTCCAGCTGAGGAGTATTTTTGAAGACAACTGTGCCATCCTTTTTTCGTATTGCTGCAACCACAAAAGGCCTGTACAAATTACCTCCATTGGCAAAGACCATATATGCCCTTGCCATCTGCAATGGGGTTGTTAGTATGTATCCCTGACCTATAGACACAACCACGGTTTCTCCCTGGTTCCAGTTTGCTCCAAAACGCCTCTTTTTCCAAGCTTTGTCTGGGACAAGTCCAGGTTTTTCATCGGAAAAACCTAAGCCAGAAACCCTTCCTAAACCAAAACTTCTTGAAACATCGGCTAAGAGATCCACATCGAGTCTAGATCCTATGGTATAGAAATAGACATCACAGGATACCGCAATGGCTCTGATGAGATTTGCTGAACCATGGCCCCTTGTCTCCCAACAGCGAAAGACATGATTCCCATAGGGATAGTACCCTGGACAGGAGACAGACCATCCTAAGCCCTTCACAATACCTGCTTTAAGACCTGCAAGGGCTGTCAAGAGTTTATAGGTGGATCCAGGAGGATAAGCTTGTATCGCCTTGTTTAAGAGAGGTTTTTTTGGATCATGAGTGATTCTCTCCCATTCCCCATCCTCAAAGCCTGAGATAAACTTGTTTGGATCCACAGCTGGAGCACTGACAAGAGCCAACAGGCTTCCGTCTTCAGGGGATAGGGCAACTATAGCTCCTCTTTTTTCCTTAAGGAGTTCATAGGCTCGCATTTGAAGATCGTGCCTTAAAGTCAGGACCAAGTCATCACCTGCTGTGGGATCAATTCTACCCACAACCTTCCCAAGCCTACCTTTAGCATCCCTCTCTGTCTCTATTCTTCCATTTCGTCCCTTGAGATGCGATTCATAAAGCTTCTCAATTCCTTTTTTGCCAACAAGATCCTCTGAAGAGTAGTTTTTATCCTTTAGCTTCTCGAATTCCTCTTTGCTGATTTTTGCCACATAGCCGAGGATGTGAAAATAGGCCTCTCTATAGGGATAGTATCTTTCTGCCTCAACCTCCACCGAGACCCCTGGCAAATAATACTGCCTAACCACGATACGAGAGACCTCATCCCATGATAGATTTCTCTTAAAAAGTATTCTTCCAAAGGAATTCTTTTTTGCTAAATAAAACCTCTCTTTGAGTTTTCCGTAATCCTCATTTAAGATAAGACTAAGCCTCTTTAAGATTAATTCCTCGTCAGGAAGAGTTTCAAGATCAATGTATAGCTGAAAGATAGCCCGATTCGTTGCAACTACCACTCCATCAGCAGTTATAATCTCACCCCTGGGTGCTTTAATTACATATCCAGAAATGGACCGTGCTTTAGCTTTGCTTAGGTAGTAGGAGTGTTTTACCACCTGCAAGTAAAAAATCTTAAGCCAGATTATGGTGAAAAAGGCTATCAAGAGGATCTTAACACAGAAGGTCCTCTTTTCCCAGATCTTCTCGAGATCATCCCTATCAATAAAGACCTTTTTCATATTAGAGAGATTGCCAAACTTTACAAAGTTATTGAACCTCATACTCAAAGACCCTTGTTATTATGAAATAAACAGCGTGAATTAAAATCAGGCAGATGATTCCATAGAGTAGTGTTTTGAGGAGAAGAGTCAGCCAAAAGGTATAATTCAGATTGTGTAGGGCCAATCGTTGAAAGAAAAATAGCAACTCCGAGAATAGTAACACAAAAAGGCCAAGACTCCAGTAAAGGAGTCTAAAAAACCTCCTTTCCTCCTTAAAGTATCTCCTAGCATAGTGCCACAACCCAAAAAGAAGGACATAAAGTAGCCCAAAAAAGTAATACGGATAAATCCCTTCATAGCTTCTTAACAAACCAAGTAAAAAAAGGCTCACAAAGGCCCACAGATTTAGTTTTAAGTGGGGGACAAGGGCTAAGGCAACGGCCGAAAAGAGATCAAAATAACGTAGAGATAGGACTTCAGAGAAAAAACCTTTCAAAAAGATTAAAAGGATCAAAAAAGGAATGAATCTTATTACAAATGATCTGAAGGACATATCATTCTATGGTGACCTCTGGAACTTTTAGTTGCACCACAACGAAATCAAGATTATAGAGATCTATAAAGGGTCTGACTTCGGCTCTTTTGAAGAGGCCCTGGGGATCTTTTTTTATCTCCAGTATCTCTCCCACAAGAAGTCCAGCTGGGAAGAGGAGATCTTGACCTGAGGTGATCACCCAATCTCCCTCTTTGGCTTGGGAGTATAGGGGCATAAACTCCAAGGCTATTTTTGGCTCAGCCTTGCCCTTAAGAATAGCTCTGTCTTGCGTGCTAAGGATCTTCACATCAACTGCAAAGGATGGATCGGTTATGAGTATTACCTTACTCCAGGTCCTGTAGGTCTCAACAACCTGCCCCACAAGTCCTATCCCTACTCCCTGTGCCAGGGCTAATACCGGCATCTGAGGCATAAGGCCATCTTTGGCCCCCTTATCGATGATAAATACATCACTAAAGGGGTCTACACCCTTGTAAATGATCCTTGAGATCAGTTGAGGATATTTGACATTAGGAGTTATCTTGTAAAGCTCTTCAAGTCTTTGATAAAGAGCCTCTCTCTCCTTGTAGTAGGCAAGTTCCTGTTCAAGTGAAAAAATTCTCTCCTTTAGCTCCCTATTTTCTCTCTTAATTTCGGTAAGTATGATATATCTATGAAAGAATTCCTTTAATCCCTGACCTAAATGACTTTCCGTTTTCCAAAAAGGCTTTAGCACCTCTCCAGTGAGGGCGTTTAAAGGAAGATATTTTAGAATAAAGATAACCCCCAGAAGAGAGGCGAGAAACAACCCTAAAAGATAGATTCTTTTTAACCTCATCTCTTTGAGGAGCAATTTTTGGGTTTAAAGTGCCACATCAAGAGGCTATTTAACGCGTTAAATAATGTCGATCTGAAATAAAAAAGTATTTAAACAGTCTTTTCAATTTATTATAGCACCATTTACAAATAATAGAAAACAAATACTTCGCACCTGTCAGGTGCTAAAACTGATTTTTTAGCCACCTTATGATTGTCTACACAAAATCAGGTCTCTCACCTGGGGGGTCTCTGGGATGCTTAGGGGAAAAATTTGACAAATTTGGCAGATCAATTTATTCTAAAGAAACAGATATGGATGCTTCAATTTTTCATGTCATCACTAGGGGATTAGATGGAAGGGATCTCTTTCCAGACGAATCATATTATAATCACTTCATGAGGCTTGTAAGCTATTATCGGTATGATCCAGAGCTTCGATTTACGGATTACATTAAGTTGTCTAAGAAAATCAGAGAACAGATGATTAAGGAGGATAAGCCAAAGGTAAATATAATAGCCTATGTGCTGATGCCCAATCATTTCCACTTTTTGATTGATGAAAACGATGAAGGCTATGTAACCAAGTTTTTTAGCCGACTTTTAAACAGCTACACAAGATACTTTAATCAGAAAAATAAACGCAAAGGAACCTTATATCAACACTCAATTAAGAAGTTCAAGGTCATGGATGAGTATTATCTTCTTCATCTGACGCGATATATTCATCTAAATCCTGTCTCCGCTGGTTTAGTTGAAAGACCTGAGGAATGGAAATATTCCTCATATCTGGAGTATCTTGGCGAGAGCAAAGTTAAATTGTGTGACTTTGAAAGGTACTTGATGGTCAACCCAGATAGTTACAAAAAATTTACAGAAGATCGCATAGATTACCAAAGGAGTCTGGAGATCATAAAATCTGCGCTTAAATAACTTGCCACCCAAGATATGTATTTCTGATACGTTGTACTTTTCAAGTTGATAGTCTGAGTGTTTTTGTTTACTCTTCTCCTGTACCCAGATTACTAGCGGTACTCCATTGAACATAAATTAGAGGCTTAAATATTGGAGGTTTTAATTTGTACAGAAGGGCTCTTCGCACTTGACAGGTGCGAAGTAGAGACATTATTTTTTTTGAAAAGACGGGAAGGTTTATTGAGAGGGAGAAGAGGAGGAGGCGGCGAAGGATGTGGCTAGTAGATTTAGATTTACTTATGAAGAGTAGTCATTTATCGAGTAGAAGTGGGAGGGACTTTTGGAGTAAGTTTAAGGCAGTAACTCCTATTGAGATAAGGGGCGTGCAGAAAGACTTTAGGAGTAAGTTTTTAGGGGAATTTGCGCAGGAGCTTGAGAAGAGTGGGTATATAGAGAGGTTTAACAGGACATTGGAGGAGGAGTTTATTGAGTATAGGGAGAGTGGATGTTGAGGGATGATTTGGAGGAGTTTAACAGGGAGCTTATGAGGTATTTGATATGGTATAATACGGAGATAGTGCATAGTGGGCTTGGGAATGTATGGCCTTTGGAGTGAATTTGTTATAAATTTAACCAGAATTCCCCTCAGTCTAAAAACCTATGGACTCATACACAACCACTATTGAAAAAACCAAAATTTATCAGATAATAAAACTATGCCATGGCAACTAAAAGTTAAGATGGAGGTAAAAGATGATTCCTGCTACAAGTCAGATGAAAGAGGAACTTGAAGGATGGATAGCTTCAATGATAGAGAAAATCCTCAGGGAAAAGTTTACTGACTTTGTTATGGAGCATGAAAAAAAAGCTAAGGAGATTTCCCTCATAGAGAGGCTGATAAGAGTGGAGGAAGAGCTAAGAAGTATGAGAGAGTTTGAAGAAAAGAGATTTGAGGCTTTACTTACAGAGATGAACACTCGCTTCGAGGCCCTGCAAAAGGAGATGAACACTCGCTTTGAGGCCCTGCAAAAGGAAATGAACACTCGCTTTGAGGCCCTGCAAAAGGAAATGAACACCCGCTTTGAAGCCATGAATGCACGCTTTGAGGCCTTACAAAAGGAAATGAACACCCGCTTTGAAGCCATGAATGCACGCTTTGAGGCCTTACAAAAGGAAATGAACACTCGCTTCGAGGCCTTCCAAAGGGAGATGCACTCACGCTTTGAGGCTATGAATGTACGCTTTGAGGCCTTGGAAAAGAGATTTAACTTCTTACAGTGGTTCGTAGCTGGAGCATTCACCCTCTTAACTATCCTAATTTCGGTGCTAAAAATCTTTGGCTAAACTAAGGGCACCTTGATAGACCTCTCAAACTACCTCACACACCACTCTTTGGCGTTTCATTAAGTTCAATCTAAGCCAAACATTCTGCTCCAAATAAAGGGAAAGGATCTAGTTTGGAAGCTTTAATTTAGGGGAGCAAAGCTTAAAATAGAGTTGGATTTATCATAAAATGTTTACCATAAAGTGTTTATCATAAAGTATTTAACACAAAGAGTTTAAAATTAGCCATTTAACATGGTGTTTTTCCTTAGGTTAAGGGGTGGCTTAAAAACATACAAGATAATCCCTAATAAGAGAGAGGCACTGCATGAGAGGAGACCTTGGTCCTTTTATCATCAAGTGTGGGAAAATTTTTCGGGGCTTGTGATGTAAGAATAGATGTGGTACTTGGGTGGAGATAAGGTGAAGCAAGTGGTTTAGCACCAGACAGGTGCGAAATAGAGACATGTGAGAAGTGACATTTAGGGGTGGTGTGTTGGGGCATGTGGTTGCGCACCTGACAGGTGCGATGTAAAAAAGTGGGGGCGGGGGATGGTGGGATGGTGTGAGGGATGGTGTGGAGATGAAAGGGATAAGTTGGAGATAAGAATAGATGTGGTAATTGCGTGGAAGTGAGATGGGGTAAGGGGTTTCGCACTTGACAGGTGCGAAGTGAAAAAATAAGTAAAGGGGGGCGAGAGGGTGCCCCCCCCTTTAAGGGTTGCCTTAAGTAGGCTTAGAACATGCTCTGGAGATAGAGATACCAATCAGTGATGCGGTCTTCAAATTTAGTTGAAGGAGTACCTCCTTTACCCCTTAAGAGGGCAGAGGCAGCGCCGTCATACTTAGTTGTATCAAATCCCAAGGAAACTCTTGCTGCCTGGCCTCTGATATAGTAGTTGAGTGCTAATCCAAAGGTAGAGAACTCTAAATCTTTTTTGCGTAGCAGGGTAGCATTGTTTACATATTCTCCATCCACATTAACCTTTTCGTATCTGATGGCGATAGCAGGTTTACCAATTCCCACTACTTGATCAAAGAGAAGCTGACCCTGCACATACCACGCCTTGGTATCTCCCTTCTTAGGTGTTCCTACAAATTGGCTTCCATCATGAACATACTTGTAATAGAAGTGAGTATCATCAAGAGAGATATAAGCTGCCTGGAGGTTGGGAATAACGTTTCCAAACTTCTTCTCTATGAGCATATCGATTGTCCATCCAGTTCTACTTAGTGTTTTATTAGCTATATCACTTAGGATAATTCCTGTGGCACCTGATGGAGCTCCTGAGAGTTTTGGTGTGTGGGTTTCTTTATTATAGCCCAAGCCTATGACAAAGATATCCCTTGCACCTAATCTGGTGTCTGCGATTTTACTGGTAATGGTTGCTGCAGACTCGGGCTTAAAACCAAGCATGAGAGGTTGAAACTCAATCCTTGCCGCCCATTCAAAATTCTTCTTGTCATTTAACTTACCAGTATAGGGTACACCAGCCCATTCTCTTCTTACAGTATCATTTGCCGCCCCTACAAATATCTTCGTTGCATTACTCCTATCCTCGTTAAAAATTCCCAATCTGTAGGTTAACGCGCCTCCGGCAAGGTCTCCGTGAATCATCAATCCACCATCTGCCTTAGATGTTAAGTGAGATCTTATTCTCGTAATAGATTGGGGATCAAGAAAGTTGTCTTGAGGCATAAGCAAGGCGTATCCACTAACCAAGTGAAATCTGCTAAAGGGCTTTCTAATTAGACCAGCCATAATGTTAAATTCCTTCATGGGCTGAAGACCAATGGCCGCCTCACCGATCTTTCCTGTTCCAAGACCTTCGGGTCTTTCCTGATCAAACTCGCCGTAGAACTTAAAGAGCTTGGTGATCTGCCCAGAGAAATAAATCTTACCCTGCCCAACAGAAAATACATTTCTGGACCATCCACCATCAGAAGTAGAGTTGCTCATCTTATCCAAACTTCTGTACCAGATCTTCATGTTAAGACCA